>NZ_JBBBBL010000003.1:178862-496179 GCF_037120585.1 Bacillus sp. CCNWLW194
TGGTTGTCGTTTCCGCCTTGGTTGTCGTTTCCGCCTTGGTTGTCGTTTCCGCCTTGGTTGTCGTTTCCGCCTTGGTTGTCGTTTCCGCCTTGGTTATCTAACGGCTTAATGCTACCTTTATCAAATGCAAATTGAATATCGTAAAAATGGTGATAATTCATTGAATCGATATCTACTTTTACTTTTGCATTTAACTTTTTCGATAAATCTGGTACTTCTACTTCCACTACGCGTGTATCAGCTTTTTTATCTTCACTTATTACATTTGCATCAACAAACGAACCATTTTTCTCAAATTCAAACTTTGTAATCCATGCACTATTCGTTAATGTGAATGATACATATTTTTTACCATTTTTCACCTTTAACACGCCTGGACTCTTTGTATACGTGTTCATCATTGAAATTTCTTCTGTTTGATCTTTTAAAGCTTTGAAATTGATGCTGTATTCACCGTCTTTAATTGTTTCAGCATCTGGTTTTTCTACTTCTGGCTTTTTATCACCGTCTGGTTGTTTTTCTTCATTCTTAATTGGCTCAAGCTTTTCTTGATCAAATTGAAGTTGTAACTCATGCGTTTGCTTATAATTTCTTGATGCAATTTCGATAAATACTTTTATATTTAGTTTTTTAGATAAATCGTTTACTTCAAACTCTACTACTCTTGTATCTTTTTCCTTATCCTCACTCACTACTTTTGCATCAACAAATGCGCCATCTTTTTCCGTTTGGAAATTTTTAATTAATGAGCTACTTTTTAATGTTACAATTGCTTTTTTCTTACCGTTTTCTACTTTTAATACTCCTGGATTTACCATGTAAGTATTCATCTTAGATTCTTCATCTGTTTGATCTTTTAACACTTTAAATGGAATGCTGTACGCACCATCTGTAATTGTGTTAGAATTTGGTTGTTGATCTGGGTCAGGCTTTTGGTCGGGCTTCTGACCTAGATCGGTAGTTTCATTTGGATCTGGCTTATTAGCTGGATCCTCTTTTTCATTTGGTTTTTCTACATGAATTGGTGTAATGCTATTTTGATCAAATGCAATACGAACGTCGTACTCATGATGATAATTTAAAAAATCAATATTTACTTTTACTTTTGCATTTAATACCTTCTCTACATCTTCTACATCAAATTCTACTACTCTTGTATCTTTTTCTTTATCTTCACTAATTACATTTGTCGCAACTAGCTTACCTGCTTTTTCTGTTTCAAACTTCGTAATCCATGAACTATTCGTTAATGTAAAGGATACTTTCTTTTTCCCATCCTTCACTTTTAAAGTTCCCGGGCTTACTGAATATTGGTTCATCATCGATTCTTCATCTGATGTATCTTTTAAAACTTTGAAGCCAATTGAATATTCACCGTCAGCCAACTTGGTAGCTGCTTGAACTGCAAGTGGTTGTAATGTTGATACGAATGTAAATATCATTAAAAACATAGCAACAATAATTTTTGTATACCTGTTCAATTGAACGACTCTCCCTTTTGAAAATTATTTAATACTGTTCCCATCAAATACAAAGCGAATATCATACGAAGCATTATAATTAATAATTGGAATATTAATTTTCACCTTGCCATTTAGTTTTTTTGACAAGTCAGCAACTTCAAATTCTACAACTCTAGTATTATCTTTTTTGTTTTCACTTAACACTGTTGTTTCTACAAATTGACCATCTTTTTCTACTTGGAAACTTTTAATAGAAGCACTATCTTTCACTTTAAATGAAACATATTGTTTTCCATTTTTAACTGTTAATGTTGCTGGGCTTTCAAAATAACTATTCATTCTAGACGATTCATCTTTATCGCCTTTCCATATAGTAAAAGCAATATTATATTTTCCATCAGCTAGTTTTGTAGCAGCCTTTGCATCTTGTAAACCTAGTGTTGCGATAAACGTAAATAAAACAGCAAATACGGCAATAATCATTTTAAATTGTTTAAACATATATTCATCACCCTTCAAAAGATTTATTTACTCAACTTCACTTTACGAATTAAGAAAGCACCTGAAATAAGAATTAACGCTGCAAACAATCCAATACGTGCTTCATCGCCTGTTTTTGGATTATCTGTTTTTTCAGCTTTTCCATTTTCATTTTTTGTTTCTTTGTTCGCTTCTTTAGCTGTTTCCTTACTCTCTACTTTTGTTTTCTCTTCTTTTACTTGTGTATCTGTTTTCGCTTGATCATTATTTTTTGTTGTAGCAGCTACGCCGTTATCGCCACCTACAGCTTTTACATTTGCATCAAAAGCAAAACGAATTGTGTAGTGGTGGTCATAATTTACGTTTGGTACAACAACATGAATTTTTGCAGCTGCTGGTTTAGATAAATCGTCTATTTTAAACTCTACAGTTCTTTTATCTGCTGATTCGTCTTTACTAACAACTTTTGCATCAACAAAATTCCCGTTCTCAGGTGCTTTAAATTCTGTAATCCAAGCACTATGGTTCATCGGAATTTGTACTCTCATCTCGCCATTTTTTACAACTAACTTAGCTGGTTTTTCAAAATAATCATTTGCCATTGAAGCTGAATCGTTTTCCGCTTTTTGAATGACGTAGTTAATATCATAAGTACCGTCAGCTAGTTGTGCTGAAGCTTTCCCATATGGCATAACAAGAAAAGCTAGCATACATACGAACGTTATAATAAAAGCAGGTAATACAGAAATCTTTCTCATTTGGCTTACTTCCTCCTTGTTTATCTTTCATCCGCACTTTTTGAAAATGATAATTATTCTCAATTTATAAGAAAAAAATAATAATCCTCTACCATTATTTTATTGTAATTTATTTATGTACTGTAGATATTATTGATTATCATTCTCACTTAATGTTAAAAATAATATCCCTCTCTATTCCGTATAAAGAGCGATTCACATTTTAACATAAGTCCCTATCTCTTTCGTTGATTATCATTCTCAATGAATCTCAAAAAAAATAAAACTATCCATTTTCCTACTCTATCACCTCTATTTACAAAAATGATATCGTTATAGAAAACTTTATACCTTTCACTCCTCACTTTCCTTCCAATATTTCCACAACTAAGTCAATCTTAGCCTACTCATAATTTTTTTGTCAACTATATTACGTATAAAATTTTAAATATCTAAATATCTCTATATACGGCTTTTTCTACAAAAAAAGAGGCTTTCTTTCATAGAAAGCCTCTTTACTCTATTTTTCTACAGCAATTTCCTGCTTTTGAAACTTAGAAACTATATAACCAAATCCTATACCGATTATGCCTGGAACTAACCAACCAATGCCTACACTATATAATGGAATCTTATCTAAAATAGGGGCTAGCGCTGCAATTTGAAGGTTTGCATTGTGTAATCCATCAAAGAAACTTATTGCAAATGCTCCTACAATACCTCCTACATACATCGCTAATGGAAGACGAACGTAGTTTTCAACAAGTGATAATACAATGAGCACAATACCAATTGGGTAAATTGCAATTAAAATTGGTAATGCTAATGCATTTAACTGCGTTAACCCAAGATTCGCTACCATAAATGCTAATACAGAGAAAATGAAAACAACTTTTTGATAAGAAAGCTTCGGTAATAAAGAAGAGAAATATTCTCCGCAAGCTGCGACAATCCCTACAGAAGTTGTTAAACATGCTGCTGTAATTGCGATTCCTAATAATAAAGTCCCGTAACTACCAAATAAATGATTTACAACGTTTGTTAAAATAATTCCTCCGTTTGCTCCCATTCCAAGAGATACACTAGAAGCTCCAAGATAAGCAAGCGCCAAGTAAACTAGTAGTAAACCAAGTGCTGCAATAAATCCTGCAAAAATTGTTACTTTTGCAATGCTATTCTTATTTGTAATACCTTTTCCTTTTAAAGCATTAATAACAACATTTCCGAAAACAAGTGCTGCAAGTCCATCTAAAGTTAAATATCCATCAATAAAACCTTTAAAGAGCGGAGCATTATATGCTTCTGTCGGTGCACCAAATTCACCCATTGGTGTAATAATTGCTTTCACTACAATAATTGCAATAACAGCTAATAAAATCGGAGTTAATACTTTACCAATACGGCCCACTAATTTTGATGGGTTTAAAGCTAAATAGAAAGTTACGGCAAAGAAAATGAATGTAAAGATAACAAGTGGATACGATTGACCCGCTATCTCACTTGGTAAAAACGGTGCAACACTCATTTCATAAGCAACAGTTCCTGTACGTGGCACACTTACGAATACGCCTAAACATAAATAAATTGCAGTGATAAAAACTAGAGCGAATATAGGGTGTACACGTCCTGCAAGCTCATTAATATCTCCCTTTAGAGCTATAACGATAACTCCTAATAAAGGCAATCCAACGCCTGTTACGATAAAACCAAATAACGCGATCCATACATCTGTTCCAGCACCTTGTCCTAATGCTGGTGGAAAAATCATATTACCCGCACCGAAAAATAGTGCAAATAACATTAAACTTATTGCAAACATCTCAGAAAACTTTAAAGATGATTTCATTTCTACTAACCTCCTAATCTTTTATTTAACAAAATATTCTGAATTAAAAACCGTCATATATCCTCTTTCAAGCATACTTCCCCGTAAAAGAACGCAAAAAACACCCGTCCCTAACAAAGGGACGAGTGTTGAAATCGTGGTTCCACCCTTATTCTAATAAAATGAATTTATAACGAAATAAGCTCATTTTATAGCTCGTGTAAATTGATAACGGTTTTATCCGCCAAGAATTACAATGCATCATGCATGCAGTTCACTCTTGAAGTTTAGAGGTGGTAAGCTTGTCTTTTCGTATTAGGAAGCTCACAGCCTAAGGCTTCCCTCTCTGAGAATCGTAGAAAACAACTCATGTCCTCATCATTACTTTTATAAAATATCTTGTCGAAACTTGTTGTTTTTTATTATATGGGCTATTTTTAAAAAAATCAATAGTTTTATTTTTTCTGACAAAAAAATATAGGGAGAAAATTTTTCCTCCCTATAACTGTCCTATTAATAATTTTAATTCTTCAGCTGTAATGTCTCGCCACTTTCCTACTTCAAGATCATTTAGCTCTATATTCATAATGCGTTCTCGCTTTAGTTTTGTCACAGTAAACCCGAAAGCACGGCTCATTCTACGAATTTGTCTGTTCATCCCTTGCGTTAAAACGATGCGAAATGTAGACTGATCCACTCTCGTCACTTTACATGGCTTCGTCATGCCATCTTTAATCTTTACACCACTGGACATCTCATCAATAAACCAATCTGTAAAAGGTTTATCGACTGTGACAACATATTCTTTCTCGTGCTCATGATCACCATGTAAAATTTGATTGGCAATCGCACCGTCATTCGTTAATAAAATAAGTCCTTCTGACGCTTTATCCAATCGCCCAACAGGAAAGATACGCTCTGGATAATTAATATAATCAATAATATTATCTTCAATGTGATCGGCTGCTGTACAAGTAATTCCAACTGGTTTATGAAAGGCGATATACACCTTTTCTTTCTCTTCTTTTGCAATCACCTGTCCATCAATCGTTACTACATCACCCTCGCTCACGAGTGCACCGTGCGTACATATTTCACCGTTAATTGCCACGCATCCTGCTTTAATAAGGCGATCTGTTTCACGTCTTGAGCAGGATTTTGCTTCGCTTATGTATTGGTTGATTTTCATGTTTTATTCCTTTTCATATATATTAAAAGCGTCAATCTATGGCAATATCACTCTGCCACGATTGACGCTCGTTTACTTCGCAAAAACAACTAAATAAATAACCCCAATCACCAAAAATATTCCGCAACAAGCTAACAATACTTTTGCAAGTTTGTCCATAAACATATAATGGTTTCCCCTTTGTTTCGTTGTTTTCTATTTTAATTCGACAACTGTTACGCCTAGGCCTCCCTCGCCCATGTCACCGTAGCGATAGTTTTTCACGCCGCGATGTTTCTTCAAGTAATCTTGTACACCTTGGCGAAGCGCTCCTGTTCCTTTACCATGAATAATTGACACGCGCGGATAGCTTGCAAGCTGTGCATCGTCTAAATATTTTTCAACGCGCATCATTGCATCTTCATAACGTTCACCACGAAGGTCAAGCTCTAATGAAACGTGATAATCTCTACCCTTCACACTTGCGACTGCTTTTTTCTCAGTTTGCTTCGGTGTATTAATGTATTCCATATTGGATTCTTTCACTTTCATCTTCAGAATACCAATTTGTACGCTCCACTCTGTATCACTTACTTTTTCAAGTAGTTGACCTTTTTGACCGAACGTTAACACTTTTACTTCATCGCCTGCTCGTAATTGTTGTTTCGGCGCAGTGTTTTTCACGTTTACTTTTTGTTTCTTCACAAGCTCTGGCGCTGCCCCTTCTAGGCGGCTCTTCGCTTCAATAAGCTCATGGTCTTTCACGTTTACAAGCTGTGCTTTACGCAATTGACGAAGTTCTTGAATAATGCCTTCTGCTTCTTTCTTTGCAGCTTCGACTTTTTCTTCTCCTTCTTTTTGCGCTTTTAATAATTTTTCATCGCGCTCATCGTTAAATTCAATAATTTGACGCTGTAATTCGCGATGCAGTTTTTCAGATTGCTTGCGAAGTGCTTCTGCTTCGTTCCAGTCACGCTCTGCGTTCTTTTGACTTTCTTCTAACTTCGCAATCATATTTTCAATTTTGTTTGTATCTGTACTAATGTGGTTACGTGCTTGATTAATCACGCGATCAGATAATCCAAGGCGTTTCGAAATTTCAAAGGCATTACTACGTCCTGGTACACCAATTAATAATTTGTATGTTGGGCTTAACGTGTTCACATCAAACTCAACACTCGCATTAATAACTTGCTCACGGTTATATCCGTATGCTTTTAATTCTGGGTAATGCGTCGTTGCAACAACACGAGCACCACGATTACATACTTCATCTAAAATTGAAATGGCAAGTGCAGCCCCTTCTTGCGGGTCTGTTCCAGCACCTAATTCATCGAATAAAACTAAGCTTTCAAAATCAGCTTTTTCTAAAATATCTACAATGTTCACCATATGTGAGGAGAACGTACTTAAACTTTGTTCAATCGATTGCTCATCACCAATATCAGCAAAAATATTTTTGAATACACAAATTTCTGACTCATCCATTACTGGAATATGAAGACCAGACTGCGCCATTAATACACAAATACCAACTGTTTTCAGCGTAACTGTTTTACCACCTGTATTCGGCCCCGTAATAACAATTGTCGTGAAATCTTTACCTAACATAATGTTATTTGGCACGATAATTTCTGGATCAATAAGCGGATGACGTGCTTGTCTTAAATCCATGTAACGCTCGTTATTTACGATTGGTTTCGTTGCTTTAATACGCTTCGCGTAAAAAGCTTTCGCAAAGATGAAGTCAAGATTTGCAACTACTTCTACGTTTGATAAAACGATATCCGCTTCTACTGCCACTTCTTCTGTTAACATCAATAAGATACGTTCTACTTCTTGTTTTTCCTTCACGCGTGCTTCTTGAAGTGCGTTATTTAATTCTACAATGACTTGTGGTTCAATAAATAACGTTTGTCCAGAAGCAGATTGATCGTGAACAATACCGCCATATACGCCGCGGTATTCTTGTTTTACTGGGATTACGTAACGTTCGTTACGAATCGTTACAATCGAGTCAGATAGCATCTTTTGCGCGTTTGAAGAACGGGTCATATTTTCTAGCTTTTCACGAATACGACTTTCCGCAGTACGAATTTGAGTACGAATGCCACGCAGTTTATCACTTGCGCTATCGACTACTTCCCCGCCGTCACCGATGCAATTTGTAATTTTCTTTTCTAAATCATATAAAGATACAATTTGAGCGACATGAGTTTCTAAAATGGGAAGCTCGACACCATTATCAACCATATCTTCAATGAAACGTTTCATATTGCGACTACCGTACATCGTATTGGCAATATCAAGTAGTTCATTTGGGCTTAACATACTTCCAATCTTTGCACGCTTCACATTTGAGCGAATATCCGTAATACCCCCTAATGGTGCATTACCTTTTAAACGAATGACTTTCGCTGCTTCATCCGTTGTATCTTGCATCTCTACAATTTCTTCAAAATCAGTGCTCGGCACTAAGTTCTTCACTTTGTCACGACCAAGTGAAGAGGCTGTATGTTCAAGTAATTGTTCTTTTACTTTATTGTATTCTAATACACGCAACGTTCTTTCTAACATGTTGCAGGTCCCCCTTGTGTTACTTATTACGTTTAATATAGTCTAATAAACGTTCGATATCCCACGTGTTAATCACGTTATCTTTTTGAATCCAGCCTTTACGTGCTGCCGCTACACCTGTTTCCATATCTTCTAACATTTCAAGTGTATGAGCATCCGTATTAATCGCTACTTTTACACCAGCATCTTGTGCTTGTTTTAATAATTTTGCGCTTAAATCTAGACGATTTGGATTCGCATTTAATTCTAAAACTGTATTTGTCTCTTTTGCGAGTTCAATTAATAAATCTGTATCTACATCATAACCCTCACGGCGTCCAAGAAGACGTCCTGTCGGATGAGCAATCATTGTGACATGTTTATTCTCAAGTGCTGTACGAAGACGTTTCATAATCGTTTCACGGTCTTGTGAGAAGCTAGAGTGAATCGCTCCAATGACATAATCTAATTCCGCTAATACTTCATCATCAAAATCAAGTGTTGCATCCGGTAGAATGTCCATTTCAATCCCGCGTAAGATTGTAATGTCTGGATACTTTTCGTTCATACGTTCAATTTCTTTCGCCTGTTCACGAAGGCGCTCTTCCGTTAAACCGTTTGCTACTTTTAAGTATTGTGAATGGTCGGTAATTGCCATAAATTTATAACCACGAGCACGACATGCCTGTACCATTTCCTCAATTGAAAAGGCACCGTCGCTCCACGTTGTATGCATATGTAAATCACCTTGTATATCAGAGAACTGAATTAAGTTTGGATACTCTTTAATTAATTCAATTTCCTTTCCATCTTCACGCACTTCTGGCGGGATAAATGGAAGACCGAAATGAGCGAAGAATTCTTCTTCAGTCTCAAATGTTTTCACTTCACCTGTCTCTAAGTTTTCCACACCGTACTCACTAATTTTCTCGCCTTTATCTTTTGCAATTTGACGCATTTTCACGTTATGGTCTTTTGAGCCTGTGAAATGATGAAGCGTTGTAATAAACTCTTCTGGTTTTACTAAGCGGAAATCGATTGAAATATCGTATTCATATTGAAGACGAACAGAAACTTTCGTATCACCGCTCGCGATTACTTCAATCATATTATCAAACTGTAATAAATGCTCACGCACTGCTGCCGGCTCTGTCGTTGCAATAATGAAGTCTAAATCCTTCACTGTCTCACGAACTCGGCGCAAGCTACCAGCGCGCGAGAAACGAATTACTTCAGCAATATTCGACAATTTCTCCTCTATTTCCCCGGCAATAGGCAATACCATCGCGATTGGTAAACGCTCTGGACGAGACCCTACTTGATCAATTGCTTCTAATATTTTTTCTTCTGTCTTCTTACCAAAACCTGCTAAAGCTTGTACTTTATTTTCCTCACAAACAGCTTTTAGCGATTCCAGATCAACAACACCAAGTTCTTTATATAACTTAGCTACCTTCTTACCACCAAGACCTGGTAGCTTTAATAACGGTAATAAGCTACTTGGCACTTCTTGTTCAAGCTCTTGTAATACTTCAGATGTTCCCGATTCTATATATTCTTGAATAACTGCTGCCGTCCCTTTTCCAATGCCCGGAATCTTCGTGAAATCTTCAATCTCAGAAAGACTACGATCATCACTTTCTAATGCTGCTGCCGCTTTACGAAATGCAGATATTTTAAATGGATTCGCGCCCTTTAATTCCATAAAAAGCCCGATTGTCTCCAATAATTTAATAACTTGTTTTTTATTTACTTTCATCATTACCCCGCCTTTCTTTCATAGAAAAAAACTCCTCTTTCCGAAAAAAGAGAAGTTATACTCTGCTACCTGTCTGCCATAGTTCCTTCACCTTTTCAGAGAGAATCGGTGTATCGTCTACAATTATTTTGCTAATTGATGATTTTTGTAATGGTGTTTGTACTTGTTCAATCGGAAGAATGTTTCCAATGATAATTAAGACAAACAAAATAATATATACTTCTAAAAATCCGAGGATTGCCCCCGCAAACGCATTTACTTGCTTTAAAACCGGTATTTCTGCAAACATATTTAACAAATTACCAAGTAATGAAAGTGCAATTTTTGTAATAATAAACAATATGATAAACGCAAGTGCTTGATAAAATACTGTCTCAATATTATTTGCATCAATCCATTCTGGAACAGATACGTTTTTATCAAATGGATACGGAATAAATTTCGCAAGTGCTGGCGCTAAATCTTTACAGTACCAGTATGCAACAAGGTATGCGATAATAAAGCTTGTTAACTTTACAAGTTGCAGAATAAACCCTCTGCGTAAGCCGAGAAAAAATCCCATAACAAGCAGTAAAATGATAATAATATCAATCATGTTATTCCATTCCTTTTTTTGTCATACTTTCTTTCAATTTCTCATGTTCTTCTTTTAATTTTATGTAATCGTGTATGACGTTTACCGCCGTCAATACCGCTAGTCTACTCGTGTCAAGCGAAGGATTCTTGGCATTGAGTTCGCGCATTTTATCATCCACAATCGCTGCTACCATGCGGATATGACTTGTACTTTCATCGCCAACAACTGAATATTGTTGACCATAGATTTCTACATTAATTCGACTTTTCTTTCCCTTTTGTTGTGACAACTCACCGGCCTCCAATCACGTACAGAATCCTAAAGTTTATCATACCATGAACCATCATATTATGGAAACAGAAAGAACAATCCGATATGATAAAAATAACAATATAAAAAAAGGGGTGACTCTTATGTCAAATTCTATCGTAATTCAAACAAATTCTACAGTAATTGAAGACATGAAACAACAATATAAACATTCGCTTAGCCCGAAAATTCCACAAGGCGGAATCTTCATGGCAAAGGTGCCCTCTTGCACAATTACAGCTTATAAATCTGGAAAAGTAATGTTCCAAGGTGGACGTGCTGAAGCAGAAGCTTCCCGTTGGCAAACTGTCTCTCAAACACCGAAAACAGCTGTAAAAAAATCTGTCGATTCACACCGTTATGCACCGCCTACTTCCATCAGTACAATGTCTATCGTAGGATCAGATGAAGTTGGTACTGGTGATTTCTTCGGACCGATGACAGTAGTTGCTGTATATGTGGATGCGAAGCAAATTCCACTACTAAAAGAACTTGGTGTAAAAGACTCTAAAAACTTAAATGACGATCAAATTACTGCCATTGCGAAACAACTTCTACACGTTGTTCCTTATAGCTCTCTTGTCCTTCATAACGAAAAATATAACGAGCTATTTGATAAAGGAAACAACCAAGGTAAGTTAAAAGCTTTACTACACAATAAAGCTATTACAAACTTATTAACTAAAATTGCACCTACAAAACCTGAAGGCGTCTTAATCGATCAATTCACACAACCTGATACATACTACAAATATTTAGCAAAACAAAAACAGGTACAGCGCGAAAATGTTTACTTCGCAACGAAAGGTGAAAGCGTTCATTTAGCAGTAGCCGCTGCTTCTATTTTAGCTCGTTACTCATTCGTAAAACAGTTTGACGAGCTAAGCAAAAAAGCTGGTATGCCACTTCCAAAAGGTGCTGGTAAACAAGTTGATATCGCTGCTGCTAAATTAATTCAAAGGCTTGGTAAAGAACGATTACCTGAGTTTGTGAAACTGCATTTTGCTAATACGGAGAAGGCGCTTCGCTTACTAAAATAGTATCGACAAAAACAGGAGCCTACAAACTCCTGTTTTTTGCTTCACCCTACTATCGCCCTTATATTTTTGTTACAATATAAATATACATATTATTCAAATTAAAGGAAGGGATTCCCATTTCTACTTCTACAAATGATTCTAAATATTTTACTAGGTGATCCACACGAAAGACAGTTTGAAATTAGAAAAAACCTTCAGCTACTAAGTGAACAACCAGCGTTCAACGATTTAATAGAGCGCTATGGTCGATCTTTCTTATTAAACTTTCGGATCCGCAGATTTATCGGAAAACACGATGCCCACTTGTTAATACATAATCCAGCAAAACTACAACACTTCTGTGAAGAACTTGAATGTATGATTAGAAAAAGGAGGTATTTCATATGAACGCTGTAAAAGTTATTATATGTTTCCGTACACCTCGTAGGTCCACTTTCTTACCTCACTATTTCTACCATTTGGGGTGCTTTTTTCACTACTAAATCCACATTCGAAAATATATCTGATAACCTCGGCGTTATGGCCATCTATTACGTGTTCATGAGTTTACTGTGGTTTTTCTATTTAGATCGATTAGACAAAGATGTAGATAAAATTACAAAAGAAATTAACGATAATAAGGTGTAATACATAAAAAAGGAGAGTCGCCAAGACTCTCCTTTTTATGTTAGCTTCTTTTCTGCTTCTTATTAGATGAAGATACTTTATGAGAACCTGTTTCATGTGTCGTCGTTCCTTGTCCTTCTACTTCCGGAGAACCTAGGCCTGATCTTGAATGATCTTTTTTCACTTTTTTACTCATTTATATTCACCCCTTCGCGTTACTTTTTGCTATGAGGTAATAAACTATACAAAATAAAAAGCGAGAGGAAATCCTCTCGCTTTTTTCATATTTTAGAATTCAGAAGAACCTGGAGTTCTTGGGAATGGAATTACGTCACGGATGTTAGCCATACCAGTGATGTACATTAGGAAGCGCTCGAAACCTAGACCGAATCCAGCATGTTTTGTACCGCCGTATTTTCTAAGTTCTAAGTACCACCAGTAGTCCTCTTCGTTCATACCTAATTCTTTAATTCTGTCTACTAAAACGTCCATTCTTTCTTCACGTTGACTTCCGCCGATTAATTCGCCGATGCCAGGAACTAGAAGGTCAGTAGCAGCTACTGTTTTACCGTCTTCATTCATACGCATGTAGAACGCTTTAATGTCTTTCGGATAGTCAGTTACGAATACAGGGCGTTTGAAGATTTCTTCTGATAAGTATCTTTCGTGCTCTGTTTGTAAATCAATACCCCATTCTACGGGGTATTTGAAGTCAGCACCTGATTCTTGAAGTACTTTAATTGCTTCTGTATATGTGATACGACCGAAGTCAGAGTTAATTACGTTGTTCATGCGCTCTAGAACTGTTTTATCAACGAAGCTGTTGAAGAAGTCCATTTCTTCTGGTGCATGCTCTAGTACGTATTTCATTGCATATTTCAGCATATCTTCTGTAAGATCCATTACATCGCCTAACTCAGCGAATGCAATCTCGGGCTCAACCATCCAGAACTCAGCAGCATGGCGAGTTGTGTTTGAGTTTTCCGCACGGAATGTAGGTCCGAATGTGTATACATCACGGAATGCTAATGCATAAGCTTCAGCGTTCAGCTGTCCACTTACTGTTAAGTTTGTTTCTTTGCCGAAGAAGTCTTTTGCTTCATCAACTTGTCCGTCTTCACCTTTTGGTACGTTGTTTAAATCTTGCGTTGTTACGCGGAACATTTCGCCAGCACCTTCTGTATCACTACCAGTGATGATTGGTGTGTGAACATGTACGAATCCACGCTCTTGGAAGAATTGGTGAATCGCAAATGCTGCGATAGAACGCACACGGAACGTTGCAGAGAATGCATTTGTTCTTGGACGTAAGTGAGCGATTGTACGTAAGTATTCAAACGTATGACGCTTCTTTTGAAGTGGGTAATCAGAATCTGATAGGCCCTCGATATCAATTTTTTCTGCTTTAATTTCAAATGGTTGCTTCGCTCCAGGCGTTGCAATTACTTTTCCTTCTACTTTCACTGAAGAGCTAAGTGGAAGTTTTGCAATTTCTTTAAAGTTCTCTAATTCTGTATCGAAAACGATTTGAACGCTTTTGAAGAAGCTACCGTCGTTTAATTCGATGAAACCGAATGCTTTTGAATCACGTAAGTTACGAATCCACCCTGATACTTGTACTGTTTGACCTGCATACTTTTCTGTATCTCTATATAGACTTTTTACTAATGTGTTTTCCATAGTGAAATTCTCCTTTGCTGATATATTTAAATACAAAAAAACCTTTCATCCATAAAGGGACGAAAGGTTAAACTTCGCGGTACCACCCAATTTGTCATAAAGACCAACTTTAACTCGTATGTAATACATACTTCCCGGTTTGTAACAGGCCGGATTCCCGTCTAAGTCTACTCTTGAATACAAAATTCAATTTCGGTTAGCAACTCCAAGGTGTTCTTCACATATACCGCCTCATCAGGCTCTCACCATCCCTGACTCGCTTTGGATTATAGTATATACTACTTTTCCTTATCATCGTCTTTCGTTTTGTTAAACTAAAATTAATGTACTACATTCGAGAGAAAGATGCAAGATGCCAGAAAATATATAAGCGATTTTTATAATATATCGACTTACCGACATCTTTTGACGATTGTGCAATAAAAAAATTGCCGGAATGAATCCGGCAATTTTCTAATTACTTACGTAACTCCGCACCAAATTTCTCTTCTACCGTTGTTAATACACGGTTATGTGCTTCTGTTACTTCTTCGTCTGTTAACGTACGTTCTGCATCGAAGTAGGTCATAGAGAATGCAAGTGATTTCTTGCCTTCTTCCATTTTTTCACCTTCGTATAAATCAAATAGTGTTACGTCTTTCAGAAGTTCTCCGCCAGCCTCAGCAATGACTTGCTTCATTTCACCAGCTTTTGTTTCTTTTGTTACTACAACAGCCATATCACGTGTCATAGATGGGAAACGTGGAATTGCTGAGTAATACGTTTCTTCTGCGTCTGCACCGAATACTTTTACAAGGGATAGTTCAAATACGAATGTATTTTTCACATCTAATTGTTTTTCTGCTTCCGGATGCAATTGACCGATGAAACCAATTACTTCGCCATCTAATACGATGTCAGCTGTACGGCCTGGGTGCATACCTTCACGTTTTGCTGGTGCATAAGTGATTTGGTTTGAAACGCCAAGTACGTCGAATAGTCCTTCTAGTACACCTTTCATAACGAAGAAGTCTACTACTTTCTTCTCACCTTGCCATGCATGGTGAAGAGCAAGACCTGTCATCACACCTGCAAGATGTTGTTCTTCTTTCGGAAGTTCTCCTGCTTCTGTCGGTAAGAAGATAGAACCTACTTCGTATAAAGCAACACTGTCGTTTTTACGAGCGACATTGTATGAAACTGCTTCTAACAATTGTGGCACTAAGCTTAAACGAAGTTGGCTACGCTCTTCACTCATTGGAAGTGCAAGGTTTACAGGAGCTTTTTCGTTTGGCTCAACCATATATTGCTTCGCTTTATCAGCGCTTGTTAATGAATATGTGATTGCTTCATATAAACCAGCACCTTCTAGGAAGCGACGTACTTTACGACGTTTCGTTTGTGCTGATGTTAATTTACCACGAGTCATTGTTCCAGAAGGTAATGTAACTGGAATGTGGTCATAACCGTATAGACGGCCCACTTCTTCTACTAAGTCTTCTGAAATTGTAATATCAGGACGACGTGCTGGTACATTCACATGGAATGTTCCTTCTACTTCTGTAAATGGGAATTTTAAGTTTGTGAACATTGTACCCATTTCACTTGCAGAAATATCTGTACCTAATACACGGTTTACTTTTTCAGCAGTAACAGATACTGTACGCTCTTGTACTTGTAAGTTATCAGCTTCTACTACACCTTCAAGTGCTTCTCCGCCAGCGTATTTCGCCATTAATGCAGCTGCATGTTGAATTGCTTCAAATGTACGTGTTGGGTCGATTCCTTTTTCGAAACGTGCACTTGATTCACTGCGAAGACCTAAATCTTTTGATGTACGGCGCACCGTTTGACCTGCAAAGTATGCAGACTCAATTAGAACGTTTACTGTCTCATTTGTAACTTCTGAATCCGCTCCGCCCATTACACCTGCAACAGCTAAAGCTTTTGTTCCGTTTGTAATTACAAGGTGGTGGCTTTGTAATGTACGTTCTTGATCATCTAACGTTTCAATTTTTTCGCCTTCTTTTGCAAGACGAACAACGATTTCTTTTGAACCTAATTTATCGTAATCAAATGCATGTAACGGTTGACCGTATTCCATTAAAATGTAGTTTGTAATATCAACTACATTGCTAATTGGACGAATACCAGCTGCCATAAGACGAGTTTGCATCCACATTGGTGATGGACCAATTTTTACGTTCTTCACCATTTTTGCAATATATAATGGGTTTTCTTCTTTCGCTTCTACACTTACAGAAATGTAATCAGCAGTTTTTTCTTTTGTTTCTTGTAAGTTAATAGCTGGAAGTTTTACTTCACGGCCATAAATAGCAGCTACTTCATACGCAACACCTAACATGTTTAAGCAATCTGCACGGTTTGGTGTTAAACCAAGCTCAAGTACTTCATCATGTAAGTTTAAAATTTCAAGTGCATCTGCACCAACTTCAGCGTCACTTGGGAAGATAAAGATACCATCTGCATATTCTTTTGAAACTAACTTTCCATCAATACCAAGCTCTTGAAGAGCACAAACCATACCGTGAGAAGCTTCACCGCGTAGTTTTGCTTTTTTAATTTTGAAGTTACCAGGAAGTACAGCTCCAACTTTTGCAACTGGTACTTTTAAACCTTTTGCAATGTTAGCAGCTCCACAAATAATTTGAACTGGCTCTTCTTCACCGATATCGATTAAGCATTTGCTTAATTTATCAGCTTCTGGGTGTTTTTCACATTCTAATACGTGACCAACTACAACACCTTTTACACCTTTATTTAATACTTCAACACCTTCTACTTCAATACCACTTTTCGTGATTTTGTCTGCTAGTTCTTGTGCTGTTACATCTTTAATATCTACATACTCTTGTAACCAACGATATGATACGAACATATTTATCCTCTCCTTCCCTTACGCTCGTTTGAATTGTTGTAAGAAACGTACATCATTTGTATAGAAATGACGAATGTCATCAACGCCGTATTTCAACATTGCGATACGCTCTGCGCCCATACCGAATGCGAAACCTTGATATTCTTTTGAATCATAACCAGCCATTTCAAGTACGTTCGGGTGAACCATACCTGCGCCTAAAATTTCGATCCAGCCAGTTCCTTTACAAGTGCCGCAACCTTTTCCGTGACACATCATACAAGAAATATCCATCTCTACAGATGGCTCTGTGAATGGGAAGAAACTTGGACGAAGGCGGATTTCACGATCTTCACCAAACATCTTCTTCACGAATACTTGTAGTGTACCTTTTAAATCACTCATGCGAATGTTTTTATCAATTACAAGACCTTCAATTTGCATGAACTGGTGTGAATGCGTCGCATCATCGTCATCGCGGCGATACACTTTACCAGGACAAATAATTTTAATTGGGCCTTTTTCTTTATTATTTTCCATCGTACGTGCTTGCACAGAAGATGTATGTGTACGTAGTAACGTTTCTTCTGTAATGTAGAATGTATCTTGCATATCACGTGCTGGGTGATCTTTCGGTAAGTTTAATGCTTCGAAGTTGTAGTAGTCTTTTTCTACTTCTGTTCCTTCAGCTACTTCATAACCCATACCGATGAATACATCTTCAATTTGTTCAACAACAGCTGTTAACGGATGGTGACAACCTGTTTCAACAGGACGACCTGGCAGTGTAACATCAATTGTTTCAGTAGCTAATTTCGCTTCAATTACTGCTTTTTCTAAGTTACCAATTTTGTCTTCTAGACGCGTTTGAATCGCTTCACGTACTTCATTTACTAACGCTCCCATACGTGGACGCTCTTCTGCTGATAATTTTCCCATGCCGCGTAATACTTCTGTAATTGGACCTTTTTTTCCTAAATACGCTACGCGTACGTCGTTTAAGCCTTTTAGCTCTTTCGCTTCTTCAATCAGCTCTAACGCTTTTTGCTTTAGCTCTTTTAAACGTGCTTCCATTTTGGAACCCTCCTAATTTTAAAAATAAAAAAACCTCGCTCCCAAAAAGGGACGAGGTAAATTCGCGGTACCACCCTAAATTGACAGAACATGTCTGCCCACTCATTAGTTATAACGATCAATTCTGACCGGAACGCCTTTACATATACATGGTCCTGGCGTCAACTCCAGAGGTGAATTCACTTCCGTCTACCATAAGAATGCTTTCAGTCTACGGCATTCTCTCCCTATATGGCGATTTTGTAAGCTACTCTTCTCTATCAACGTTTTTCGTTATTTAACTTTTATTATATGTTCATTACGAACATGTACTTCAACTTATTATAAGAAGTTTTTTATTTGTTCGCAACTGGGCTTTGTAAATAATACGTTAAAATCCCTGCTGCAACCGCAACATTTAATGATTCTGCCCCGCCGTAAATCGGAATATACAAGTTTTGATTTGTTTTTGCAAGAATTTCTTGGCGTACGCCATTTCCTTCATTTCCTACAATTAATGCAAAACTTCCGGCCGGCGTTACTTCACCATAAGGAACTCCATTTTCAAGAGCTGTTCCATATACAGGAACGTTATTTTCTTTTAGCTTGTCTACCCATTCTTCTAAGTTCCCTTTTACAATTGGTAAGTGGAAAATAGAACCTTGTGTAGAGCGGAGTACTTTACTATTGTAGACATCAACACAACCTTCTCCAAGCACTACGGCATGAATACCAGCTGCATCAGCTGTACGAATAATCGTTCCTAAATTACCTGGGTCTTGCAGGCCATCTAATAGAAGAAATTTCCCATCAGTAAGAACTACTTCTTTCTCATGCTTCTCACAAACAGCAAATACACCTTGCGTCGTTTCTGTTTCACGAAGTACTTTTACGATTGCTTCAGGCACAATATACATTTCCACATCATTAACTGTCCAATCTTTCGGAAGATCTGTCTGATCTGAAACGATAAGTTCTGTTACAACCCCTGCCTTTAAAGCTTCCTCCACTAAATGGAATCCTTCTACAAAGAACAACCCTTGTTTATCGCGTTCTTTTTTCGTTTGCAGCTTTTTCCACTGCTTTACACGCGGATTTTGTAATGAATCAATGTTTTTCATAATATGTATTTCCCTCTCTTCTTGTCTTATCATTATAGCCTATTTTTCATACATATTTACATAAAAAAGAACAAAAACTAACGTCAGTTTCAATTCTGAAGAAGAGGTGAAAGCAATGAGTTTTAATTTACGCGGTGCTGTATTAGCAAATGTATCTGGAAATTCACAAGACCAATTACAAGAAACAATTGTAGATGCAATTCAAAGCGGTGAAGAAAAAATGCTTCCAGGTCTTGGTGTTTTATTCGAAGTCATTTGGAAAAACGCTGATGAAAATGAAAAGCACGAAATGTTAGAAACGTTAGAGCAAGGATTAAAAAAATAAACAATTTGAAAATCACCTTTGCATAAGCTAAGGTGATTTTTTGCCGAAAATTTTTTTCTTTCCCTAAACATTTCTACTTTACTAACGCTACTCGATGGAGTACAATGTTCAAAATACATTTAAACCGATCGATTTTTCTTCATATACACCATTAGATAAAAGGAGTGAATGTTTTATGCACCGTATTACGCTTGAACAAATTTTTAAACACCATATTACACAAAAATACGTAAATCGTTCTGGGATGGTCCACGCGATTGCTGTCGCTTACCATGCGTTTCACTTAGCTAAAAAGCATCACGCCTCAGTCGATGCTGCGACAAAAGCTGGTTTCCTTCATGATATCGGACATCATACGTGGTACACAGGCGGCGAATGGGACTATGACTTATATAAAAAGAATGATATCCATGCAATTAAAGGAGCGGAACGAGCTCATAAGTTATTAATCCGATTAGGCGAACATCCAAAGCAAGCAAAAGAAATTTCTGTTGCAATTCTATTGCATACTGATTCTTTCCTAGTAGAACAATCACTTGAAAGAACACCTCTACAAAACATTATTAAGTGGGCAGATGAAGCAGATGAAGAACCGGGAGGAGCGCACCATTACCGGACTATCTCTTATGAAAAAGCACTAAAAGCAATTCAGCAGTTAGATCGATTGGTAGAGCGTGAATTGCAAATAGAGCAATCAAAATCGAATAACAAAGCAGAACATAGTTATCAATAAGAAAGAGGCATCACTATAGGGTGATACCTCTTTTATTATTTTATGGAAAATAAACCTTTATATGTAATATTTAAATGTTACATTCAAAAACGAAATACTTTATAATTAAATATACAAATATAAAGAGGTGATTCTAAATATGCAACCCGCTACACAACTTCCTTATGAACAGAAACACTCTATGTCATGGGGACAATTCATTAGCTCCGTTTTATTTGCTTTTTTTGGAACCGGACTTATTACTGTGTTCCTCGCAATGCCCTTAACAATTTATACAGCAGGTCTTACAGATAAAAAACAAATTGCCCTGTACGAATCTATTGCCAATACTGCAAGTACCGTATTACAACTAACCGTGTTGTTATTCTTCATTTTTAAATTCGAACCCGCAAAAAATTTACTATTAAAATCTTTTAACTTTAAAGCACTGAAAGAATGGCGCACATACGTATACTTACTTCTTTTCTTCGTTATAAACATCATACTCAATTACATACTGTTAAATTATGTGTTCCAAGACGCAACAAAGCAGCAATCTTCCGCACTAAACTTAGACATTTTTAAGCAGTATCAAATATTATTACTTCTCAGCTTTGCAATACTCACACCAATTTTTGAAGAGCTTATTTTCCGTGGTTTTTTACTTCACTTCTTCTCTGAACGCTTTCCATTTTGGATTGCAGCCATCGTAACAAGTTTCTTCTTCGGGATCGCTCATACATACTCACTTGGGGTAATGGTAATTACTTTCTTCTTGGGATTATTAATGGCTATTTTATGTAAAAAAACAAAATCCATTATTCCAGCTATGTTACTTCATATTATGAATAATATGTTGGCATTCTTAAGTTAAAAAGAGGTATCATCGCGATACCTCTTTTTACTCTTTTATAACAACTTCAAACTCTTCTTCCGTTAGCACTTTTCGATAATTCGTTTTCTTTTCTCCTTCTTCACCAGAAGTTAGGACAGGCGTCAGTATAATTTTCGTTACACGATCTTCTAGCTTTTCAAATCGCCAATAACTATTTTTTGATAATGTAAGGCCTGAATGTGGTATTAGCTCGTTTCCATCTTGATCTTTCGCGATAAATTTCACCTCTAATTTTGTTCCATTCAACATTTTATAGTTCAACTTCGTAGATATAGGAGAAACTTTTAAATCTTCCACTTCTATTTTTTGACCATTTTCTAATTTAAAATGTTTATGGATTGGGATTGTCTTCGTTTCAGCTTTTAATTTGTCTCCAGATGCTTTAAAGGAAAAGCCCCATTCTCCTTTCCATGTTGAATTCTCTTCTTTTAAAGAGATATCTCTATATACAACTTGTATATCACATTCTCCATGAATTTCTAGAGGGTTCATTTCACCATCTTTTAAATCTATATTTGAGAAAAATGTATACGTGTATTCATTTATTTTCTTGTCCCCGCCGCTACCGCTACCATTTAACTGTTTTCCATTTATATAAATATCAGGGCTAGGATAAGAGCCCTCTAAATTGATACGACTAGACTTAAACGTACTATTAACAATAATCTGCCCCTCATCTATCATCACTTCATCTAATCGTACTTCTACACCGTTATCATAAACTGTTTGTCCTATTGTCGTTTTATATTCTTTTAAAGGTTCGCCTCTACTGTTCACGTAGTCTTCCATTTTACTTCCGATTAACGGTATATCTGCAATCATCCTTCTCATATCTACAGTCATCATCATGATAAATAATGCCGCAGCCGTTGTTACAATAGCTATATTCCGTTTCGTATGAGCTTTGTTCGTTTTTATTTTTTTACGAATTCGCTTTTTTATTTTCTTTTTCTCTATGTGCGTTAAGTTAACCTCTTCATATTCATTCTCATCCATTTTTATATCATTTAACATTTCATATGGATCTTTCATTTTCTTCACCTCTCTTCTTATTTATTTCATCCGGTTATGTAAAAATAATGCCCTTAGCTTCTTTCGACCTCTCGATAGACGATTGTATATAAAAGAAGTTTTCACTCCCATTTTCTCCGCAATATCTTCTACACTATCCTCTTGCACGTAATGCTTCATAAAGATTTCTTTATCGTTCTTCTTTAAATGATTTAATATATGTTCCATATCATTACTCATTTCATTTTTAGTAGTATCGGTATGCATCGCTATTTCACCTATTTGATCTAATCCTTTTTCATTTACTGTCTTCGCATATTTCCTCGCATAATCGATAGATTTATATTTTGTAATAGCTGCAATCCAATTTTTTAACGTATTTTTCTCTTCATCATACTTTTCAATATGATTCCAAATCGCCAACAACACATCATCCATACATTCCTCTTGCACATCTTGAAAAGAAGCTAAATGCTTCTGAACAATACTTTTTATAAGTCCGCCGTACTGGTCGATAATAAAGTATAACGCTTTTTCATCCCTTTTTCTTAGCTGCATTGCAACGTTCTCTTCTGTAATTTTCATATGCCCACTCCTCTCTAACATGCTCTATATCTATTAATTCGTATCGGTACTACTCATTTCTATCAATTTATACATATTTATTAATAATATCCAAAATAAACCTCATGTAGTAAAATATAACTTAATTCACATAAAGGAGTTTACATATGTTCAGTATTATTTGGATGCTTTTTACGCCACTTCTCTTACTATGCGGGATTGTTGGTGGTATTTTTTTAATAGTAACAGGGATTAAATATCGGAAATTACGCGTTGGTTTAATGGGGCTACTTAGCCTATCCTTTGTCATACTACCTTTTGTTCTTTTAAGTGTAGGGATTCATATCGATACAATTTTCCCGATTCCAACTGCTCTTTACTGGACCCTATTTTCTTTAACTGGATTATTAGCAGGGGTAAGTGGAGTACAAGCAAAAATTAAAAGTATACGTAATATGGGATTCATTATTTTTACCACTGGAATATTAGGTGTTATCTTCTGGGAGCTCATGTCTGTAGGTGATTCATTCTATATATAATATTTTTAGCAACTTACAAATCGGAGGTAATGCAAAAGTGTTTGGAATATTAACTTGGATGATTTTAGCTCTTACTTTAATGTTATGCGCATTTATCGTTGGTATTTTTTTAATTATTGCTGGTATGAAATGTCGTAAATCACTTACTATTATAGCTGGTTTAATTAGCATATTACTTATCGTTGTTCCTATCATTTGTATAGGCTCTGGAATAGATTTAGAGAGGATTGTTCCAATTTCGGGAACTTTATATTGGTGTTTCTTCTCTTTAGCTGGACTATTAGCTATTATAAGCGGAAGACAAATATCGAGTATTCGTTCTATGGGGACGATTTTGGTTATAACAGGATTGTGCTCTGTAACTGGTTATCATCTTTTATATCTAACTGCATAAAAAACACAAAAAAGCAGGGAAATTAATTCCCTGCTTTTCTATTTGGCTTATTGCCTGATGGTAAGAAGAACGATAACACCCAAGCAACACCTGCGAGTATTGTTGCAATTAAGAAGGCATCGTTAATACCATTAATTGCAGATAGCTTTGAAATTTGTCCATATAATAGTTGTGTGCCCATCGCATCTCCTGCTTGCGCTGATCCGGCTAAGGCCGCTAAGCTTTGCCCCATACCGTGTACTTTATCAACTAAAATTGGATTTGACGTTGTTAACATATTACCGTAATCTGCTACGTGAGCAGTTGTTTGTTGCGTCATAAGTGTAATTAAAATCGCTGTCCCAATTGAACCCGCTACTTGTCTTGACGTATTTTGCGTTGCTGTACCGTGAGAAATTAATTTCATCGGCAGTGCGTTCATACCTGCTGTCATAATTGGCATCATAATGAATGACATACCAATTGAACGTATAATATAATCCGTCATAATAACGCTATACGGTGTATCCATCGATAATTTTGTAAATTCATATGTCGCATACGTCGTAATTGCCAATCCAATTATTGCTAATGGACGAATGCCATATTTATCGAATAATTTACCCGCTACCGGTCCCATGATTCCCATAATTAATGATCCTGGAAGAAGTAGTAAACCAGATTCAATTGGCGTAAAGCCACGAATATTTTGTAGATATACTGGAAGTAATAGCATACCTCCGAATAATGCCATCGTTACGATTGCGTTAATTACTAAAGTGAAAGTAAATACTGGATATTTAAACACTTGTAAATCAAGCATTTTATTGTCCGTTGTTAACTCTCTCCAAATAAATAACGCTAAACCAATTACACCGATAACAAGTGAAATAATGACTTCTGCACTAGTCCAACTATTATTTCCAGCTTCACTAAATCCATACAATAAGCTTCCTAGTCCAATACTTGAACTAACCACACCAAATATATCTAATTTCGTTTTAGACACTGGCTGAGCTAGTGTAAAGAATTTTAAAGATAGGAACGTAATAATTAAACCAATAATAAACATCGCATAGAACATTAAGTTCCAGCTGTAATTTTCAATCACCCAACCTGTTACAGTTGGTCCGATAGCTGGTGCTAAAATCATCGCTACACCTAGTAATCCCATCGCTGCTCCGCGCTTATGAGGCGGGAATAATGTCATGAAGATATTCATACCAACCGGCATTAAAATACCCGCACCAACCGCTTGAATAACGCGGCCCGTCATCATCATTGTAAAGTTTCCTGAAATAGCACAAATGATAGATCCTACAGTGAAGAATAACATTGCTGCTACGAATAATTTACGATACGTAAATCGCGAAACTAAAAAGGCACTAATCGGTACTAAAATACCATTTACAAGCATGAAACCTGTAATTAACCATTGTGCTGTTGAAGTTGAAACGTTAAATTCATTCATTAACGGTGGCAATGCAACGTTAATGATTGTTTGGTTTAAAATAGAAACGAACATGCCGAGAATTAATACAGCTACAACTGCTTTTACGTTCACATTCTCTACAGGCATAGACATTTGTTTTTTCGGCACTTCTTTTTCTTGTTTTACTTCTTCTTGATTTCCTGTTTCTAACTCAACTACATTAGAGATTTCCGATTCTTGCTTCCGTTCAATTTCTTTCTCTTCTGTTTCTACTTTACTTACTTCTATTTTACTTACGGCTGGGACTTGTTCTTCTCCCACATTCGTTTTTTTCTTTCGTAAAAGACGATTTACAAGGAAGAAGACGATTATACAAAATAGTGCATATCCTGCAATTATGATTGAGGACATCTCATCTCCCCCTTACTTATGAATACGAACTGTCACATTCATGCCAGGAACAATATTTACTGATTTACTATGATCTAAAGAAATTTTAACTGGTACTACTTGTGTTACTTTCGTATAGTTCGCTGTTGCGTTGCTTGATGGTAACATAGAGAATGTGTTCGCTGTTGTTAAGCCCACTTGCTCTACTTTTCCTGATAATGTTGTATCTGGGTATGCATCTACATACACATCTACATCTTGACCTTTTTGAACATCATCAACATCTGTTTCTTCAATGTTTGCTGTTACCCATAAATCGTTCATGTCAAATGCGTAAGCGATCGGGCTACCTGCTCCAACGAAAGCATTTGTTGTTGCGTTTGATTGTACAACTGTTGCATTTTGCGGAATTGTTACATCTACTGTTTGTTCTCCATTAGCTGCTGCTACAGTGACAGCACCTAATTTATCATTCTCATTGTAATTCTTACCTACCTCAGCTTTCCAGTCCGTTAATTTACCCGCTACTGGTGATGCAATCGGAATTACCTTTCCATCAATTTTTGCATTGTCTGTTTTCAAGTAATTTTCCGCTTGATTGTAATAGTAATAACCGCCAATACCGCCGCCAACTAGTACAATTAATGTGATAATGTTGATAATCACCATTCTTCGAAACTGATTCATTGCATTCCTCTCCTTATATCGCATATAATTTTTTTCTAAACTATTTACGCCCTTATTGTTTAGAGTGTTTAATTGTTAATTATGTTAACCTTTAAACAAAAAAATCACACCATCTGCGGTGTAAATCGAAATTTATCTACCTGCGAGCGGTGCTGATTTCTGAAGGACTATCGTTTATAATTATAAATAATTATTTTGAAACTACAACCAACAATTTACGTATGAAATGTCGCTTAAACAACAATATAATACCAATATGTTGTTTAAGTACAGAAAATTAAACGGGGAGAAGTAAAATGTCTATTAAAAATACAAATGATCCACGTGTTAAGCGGACGAGACAACTCATACAGGATGCTTTTGTCGCTTTAGTAGGCGAAAAAGGTTTTGAAAATGTAACTGTTCAACATATCGCCGAACGTGCTCCTGTAAACCGCGCTACATTTTATAGCCATTACCATGATAAATATGACCTATTAGACAAGAGCATTGAAGAAATGTTAGAGAAGCTAACAGAAGTAATTAAACCGAAGAATAGAAATAAAGAAGATTTTCAACTAACATTTGATTCACCTCATCCGACCTTTTTAGCTTTATTTGAACACATCGCAGAAAATGTGAATTTCTATAATGTTATGCTTGGAGATAAAGCTGCCGGAAACTACTCTTATAAAATGATGAAAACGATACAAGTACATTTAACATTAAGCTTATCTATTTCACAACCAGATGATAAAGATCTTATGGTTCCTCGTGATATTTTGATTAGCTATGTAACAGGAGCTCATATCGGGATGATTATGTCATGGCTAAAAAGAGGGATGATATATACCCCGCATTTCATGGCTATGCAATTAACTCGTTTAATTATTTTAGGAGCTCATACTGCTGCAGGATTAGAAAGACCTTTTTAAAACATAAAAAAGCGAAGGAAAATCTCCTTCGCTTTTTCTATTAATTAAATGTAATGTTATGTACAGCCTCTTTATCAAGACGTTTAATAACTTCTACAATTAACTTCACTGCATTTTCATAGTCATCACGGTGCAACATTGCCGCATGAGAATGAATGTAGCGCGTTGCAATCGTAATTGCCATAGACGGAATACCATTTACAGCAATATGAATTGCACCTGCATCCGTTCCTCCGCCAGCTACTGAATCATATTGATACGGAATTTGTAATTCGTCAGCAACATCAACTACAAAGTCACGTAAACCTGTATGTCCAATAACAGAAGCATCATATAAAATGATCTGTGGTCCATCACCCATTTTACTTTGCGCTTCTTTTGCCGTTACACCTGGCGTATCTCCAGCGATACCAACATCTACTGCGAATGCGATATCTGGTTTAATATAGTTTGCAGATGTTTTCGCACCACGAAGACCGACTTCTTCTTGTACAGTCCCTACGCCGTATACAACGTTTGGATGCTTTTCATCTTTTAATTGCTTTAATACGTCAATTGCGATTGCACAACCAATTCGGTTATCCCATGCTTTTGCAAGTAACATTTTTTCATTCTTCATCACTTGGAATTCAAAGTAAGGTACAACTTGATCTCCTGGTCGTACGCCCCACTCCATCGCTTCTTCTTGGCTAGAAGCACCAATATCGATGAACATGTCTTTAATTTCAACCGGCTTCTTACGCGCTTCTGGAGGTAAGATGTGCGGTGGTTTTGAACCAATTACACCTGTTACATCTCCTTTACGCGTTACAATTGTCACGCGCTGTGCAAGCATAACTTGTGACCACCAGCCACCAACAGTTTGGAAACGAAGGAAACCTTTGTCATCAATTTGCGTAATCATAAAGCCAACTTCATCTAAATGACCAGCAACCATAATTTTCGGGCCGTTTTCTTCCCCTACTTTTTTCGCAACTAAACTTCCTAAATTATCAGTAGAAAGTTCGTCCGCAAACGGCTCAATATATTTCTTCATTACTTCGCGTGGCTCACGCTCGTTACCCGCAATACCACGTGCATCTGTTAATTCTTTTAGCATTGTCAATGTCGCGTCTAATTTTGTCATTGCCAACACCCTCCTTTTTCTTCAGTCACTTCATTATACAAAACGAAATTGAAATATTCAAAAATTAAATTAGTATCCTTGTGTTTGACGCTGATGATTTACTTCGTTTTTATCTAAATATGCCTTTTCAATCTCTTCTTGTTCAAACTCAAGCGCTTGTCCAAGTCGAAGATAGCTTGTAAATAATTCAATATAGTTCGTAATAGATGGTTGATCTGTAAAACGAATTACCTTCGCATATGTGTCTAAGAAAATTTCTACTTGTGTTTTATTCGTTTGTGCACATTTATAGAATAGGAAGTTTTTATCGATACCTAAATCAATTCCAATTGATAAAATAAAATGCAAACCATCTACGTATTCTTCTAATATTACTTCACGTTCTGATGCTGGTTTGTTGCTCCAATATTTAAAACAACGTGTTTCGTTTGCTAGTTCTCCAATTTCTACAAGAAGAGCTAACATTTTTTCTTTTAACAACTTTTTCGGTTGTAAGTCATGTTCTTTCGCAATACGGTCATCTAACTCTTTTTGTAATTTAAATAGTTGTAGTAAGTCCATTCTATTGTCCTCCTCCAACATCGCATTTTACGCAACAATGTTGTTTCATCTCAAAGTTCATTATTATTTTTCGTTTCTTATTAACAAGTCAGCCATTTACCTCTTTACAAAATAGCTTGTCCTTAATTTACAAATACGTTTCAATCATCACGATTAGATTGTTCACTCCGATTGGTGATAGTTAATAATTATCCCGGGATTGCCCACTGATAAAAAATTTATTTTATCTGATGAAAGTTCCATATCATCTTTCCATTATAGCAGTGTCGTTTCACCTAGGAAAGATACTCTTCTTTCCAAAGGGGTATAATAAAAAAAAGCCAGGAGGATTCTCCTGACTTCATATGTATATTCTTCTATATCGCTATTACTTTTATATTCCTTTTGTCATATCGATAACAGCATACTTCTTCTCTTTGCATACAAATAAAAAAACCTTAGAAGAAAAATCTTCTAAGGTTTCAACTAATTAATTAGTTAATGTTGTTTTTTGCAACTGTTGCTAATTCAGCGAAAGCTTTTTCGTCATGAACAGCTAAGTCAGCAAGCATCTTGCGGTTAACTTCGATGCCAGCATTTTTAAGACCGTGCATTAAGCGGCTGTAAGAAAGACCATTCATACGAGCTGCTGCGTTGATACGTGTAATCCATAATTTACGGAAGTCACGTTTCTTTTGACGGCGGTCACGGAATGCATACATTAGAGATTTCATAACCTGTTGGTTAGCAACCTTGAATAATGTATTTTTTGAACCGTAGTAACCTTTTGCTAATTTAATTACTTTTTTACGACGTTGACGAGTAACTGTACCACCTTTTACTCTTGGCATAATATTACCTCCTAATTGTTCTATATATCAGCCGAACTTATTTTAAGTTGTCAAGCATTTGACGAATGCGTTTGAAGTCACCAGCGCTTACTACACCAGCTTTACGTAGTTTACGTTTAGCTTTTGTAGATTTGTTAGCGAATAAATGGCTTGTGTAAGCGTGAGAACGTTTCAGTTTACCTGATCCAGTCTTTTTGAAACGCTTTGCAGCGCCGCGATGAGTTTTTTGTTTAGGCATAGGTATTTCCTCCTCTATCTATTACTTATCGTTTTTCGGTGCTAAAACTAAGAACATACTGCGTCCTTCCATTTTAGGCTTAGATTCAACTGTACTAACTTCAGCACAAGCTTCTGAGAAGCGATCTAAAACACGTTGACCGATTTCTTTATGAGTAATGGCACGTCCTTTAAAGCGAATTGACGCTTTAACCTTGTCGCCTTTCTCTAAAAACTTGATAGCATTACGAAGTTTTGTGTTAAAGTCGTGTTCATCAATTGTTGGACTTAAACGAACTTCTTTCATGCTAATTACTTTTTGATTTTTGCGCTGCTCTTTTTCTTTTTTCTGTTGCTCAAAGCGGAATTTACCGTAGTCCATAATGCGGCATACTGGCGGTTTCGCATTTGGAGCAACTAATACTAAATCAAGATTAAGATTTGCAGCTAAGTCTAAAGCGTCATTACGAGACTTGATTCCAAGTTGATCGCCATTTGCGCCAACTAAACGTACTTCACGTGCACGAATTTGCTCGTTAATCATCATATCCTTGCTAATAGTAAGCCACCTCCAAGGTTTTTTCAGAACATATTTTGTAGTCATAGAACCCGACAAAAAAAGTGCGGGCATACGACACCCACACTTGTAAAATCTTAAGTAAGAAATACATTACCTGTTAACTGCGAATGCGTCCATCAGGTGAGAAGCGGGTGCTTCTACTTGTTCCACAAAACAATATTCTATTATCCTTGATGAGTTTATCATAGGACATAACGTCTGTCAAGAAGACGCGATGTGTTTTACTAACAACAAGAAATATTGTAACAAACAACTAACATACTTGCAATACTTTTTTATGATAAGTGTTACATAGTTATTTTTTCCAATTCATCTAGCTTATATTACATAGAAAAGCCGCGGTATACCGCGGCTCTTTCTTATCGTTTACCTTCTACTTTAATCATATCAACAAAAGCATCTAATGCGATTGTTTCTGATTTTTGTTCACCATATTTACGTACGTTTACGCCGTTTTCAGTTACTTCATTGTCACCTACTACAAGCATGTACGGAATTTTTTGCATTTGTGCTTCACGGATTTTGTAACCAATTTTCTCTTCACGAGTATCTAATTCAACACGGATACCAGCACGGCGTAATTCATCTTGTACTTTCTTCGCATAGTCTAAATGTACTTGCGGAGAAACTGGAATTACTTGTGCTTGAACTGGAGCTAACCAAGTTGGGAATGCACCTTTGTATTCTTCAATTAAGAAGGCTACGAAACGTTCCATAGTTGATACAACACCACGGTGAATTACAACTGGACGGTGTTGTTTACCGTCTTCACCAACGTAAGATAGTTCAAAGCGTTCTGGAAGTAAGAAGTCTAATTGTACAGTTGAAAGTGTTTCGTCTTTTCCAAGAGCAGTACGAACTTGAACATCAAGTTTTGGACCGTAGAATGCCGCTTCACCTTCAGCTTCGTAGTAATCAAGACCCATTTCATCCATAGCTTCTTTTAACATACCTTGTGCTTTTTCCCACATCTCATCATCAGCATAGTACTTTTTAGTATCTGCTGGGTCGCGATAAGATAGACGGAATGAGTAGTTCTCTAAACCGAAATCTTTGTACACTTCTAGCGTTAAGTTTACAACACGTTTTAACTCTTCTTTAATTTGATCTGGGCGTACGAAAATGTGCGCATCGTTTAAAGTCATTCCGCGTACACGTTGTAATCCAGATAACGCACCTGACATTTCATAGCGGTGCATTGTTCCAAGTTCCGCAATACGGATTGGTAATTCACGGTAGCTGTGAATATCGTTTTTATAAACCATCATGTGGTGAGGGCAGTTCATTGGACGAAGAACTAACTCTTCATTATCCATTTCCATTGATGGGAACATACCATCACGGTAGTGATTCCAGTGACCAGAAGTTTCATAAAGCTCTCTGCTTCCTAATACTGGAGTGTATACGTGATCATAGCCTAAGCTCGCTTCTTTATCAACGATGTAACGCTCGATAATGCGGCGGATTGTTGCACCCTTTGGTAACCAAAGTGGTAAACCTTGTCCTACTTTTTGGCTATTAGTAAATAGTTTTAATTCTTTACCTAATTTACGGTGATCGCGCTCTTTTGCTTCTTCAAGCATACGTAAGTGCTCATCTAATTCTGCTTTCTTAACGAATGCAGTACCGTAAATACGTTGTAGCATTTTATTATTGCTATCACCGCGCCAGTAAGCACCCGCAACGCTTAATAATTTAAATACTTTAATTTTCCCTGTAGATGGAAGGTGAACACCACGGCAAAGGTCGAAGAATTCGCCTTGCTCATAGATTGAAATAATCGCATCTTCTGGAAGATCGTTAATTAAATCTAATTTTAACTCATCGCCGATTTCTTCAAAGCGACGAAGTGCTTCTGCACGTGGTACTTCATGGCGAACGATTTCTAAGTTCTCGTTCACAATTTTTTGCATTTCTTTTTCGATTTTCTTGAAGTCTTCAACTGTAATTGCTTCTTCCATATCAATATCGTAGTAGAAGCCGTTTTCGATTACTGGGCCAATGCCAAGCTCAAGCTTAACATCTTTATATAAACGTTTTAACGCTTGTGCTAAAAGGTGGGCTGTTGAATGGCGTAAAATGTATAAGCCATCTTCAGAATCTAATGTAATAATAGAAACTGCACCATCTTCTTCGATTGGTGTAACAAGATCGATCATCTCATCGTTTAATTTTCCAGCCACAGCTTTTTTCTTTAAGCCTGGGCTAATAGAAGCTGCGATTTCTTCAGTTGTTACGCCTTTTGGAAACTCCTTCACAGCTCCATCAGGGAAAGTAATTTTAACTACATCTGCCATCACTGGTCACTCCTCTTTTTCTCAAAATAAAAAACACTCATCCCGTAAAAAGGGACGAGTGTTGAATTCGTGGTTCCACCCTTGTTCCAATTAACCTTATTGTTAATTGCTCAAGTTCAACATAACGGTGTTGTCCGTTAGCAATTACTAGAAAAACCGTTCACTGCTAAAGTTTAGAGGTGGTAAGTAATAATCCCGTACTAGGAAGCTCACACCCTAAGGCTTCCCTCTCTGAAAATCGTAGAAAACTACTCATGTCCTCATCATAACATTTCAATATATTTCATTTATGTAGGTAATTATATGCTCAAAAACTTAGAAAATCAAGGGCGTTACCTTTATTTTTTAAATTTTTCACATTGCGCTCAAACTCATGTAAGCCATGTAATTGGACCCGTTCTTGAAATACATTTCGCAAAGTAATAATCATATTATGATCTTGTTCTTTCGTATATAAATAAATTTTTTTTGGCGAAATAGAAAGAAGTGGTGCAATTACTTTCGTATCAATATATACATCCTTTTGCTTCAATAATTCCTCATCTATATATTGGACCAATTTCTCCTGTTTTAAACGTCTACCTTTATCATCATAGAAAATAAAACTTTCATCAAAAATAAGATGCACACAGGACAAACGTGATTTCCGGCTACGTACTTGTTGCCGGAGCGTCTCAATAAACATTTGATATTCTTGCTCCAACTTATACTCATCAATCGCCACTTCAGCAAGCTTAGCTACCATTTCCCTATATGTACGAAGACGAAAACGAACATATGATGAAAACGAGAATGAGAGCGGATCACAAAGCCAATTATTTAAAGAAGACTTAATATATGATTCAAATGTGTGACGTGTTAATTCACGAGCAATCCCTTTTCTTCTTCCCTTTAAAATCTCTTGTGCCATATGCAATATTTGATGACACTCTTCTTGTTCTTCATAAAAAAACTTTTCTTTTAAAATTGTATAAATCCACTCATTTTGCTTTACATTCACAATGAAATACACCATTACTGGCAATAAAATCTTTTCAATATAATTCGATTCACCTACCGGTATGTGAATTACAATCTTTTGTTCCTGTAAATACACACTCGTTTCCTTATATAACAGTTCCGCTCTTTTCAGTAGTTGTCTGTATACATGCATAGCATCATTTTTTTCTTCGAAGCAAATTTCAATCACTCTTGTCCCCCCTTTTATCCCCGCTCTAAAGGATTGTATCTATACGTTACAAATCCTATAAGAGTCCGACCTGTGGAAGTTCACTCTTAGTAGAATTACATTTCCTATCGTTAGAAAATCCACTCGATATGGCTTGCTAATTTTATATATATTAAGGGAGGGAGAAAAAAATGATACAAGCTACAATGAATTTTCCATAAGAACTTTTCGTTTTACAATTCATCTAGTCTAAAAAGTGTTCAAAACGAAAAAAGAGCAAGCTTTTCAGCTTACTCTTTACTTATGACGTCGGTTTTTCCCGCCAATTGTAATTGGCTTCGCTAAATATTTAATTCGTTCCATAATACGCGCTGCTTTCATTTGTTCTGCTTCACCACGCTGTGTATACGTTAAATGATGTTCCAATTCCTTGAAATCAAAGTTAGACGTAAAGAACGTCGGTAAGTTTTCTAACATACGGAATTGCAAAATTGCACCAAGCACATCATCACGCACAAAGCTTGACATCGCTTCCGCTCCAATATCATCTAACATTAAAACTTGTACGCGTTTCACTGCATCAATCTTTTCCCCAATCGAATTATCTTGAATCGAACTTTTAATTTCACGTAGAAATTCAGGGAAATATACGAGCATCGAACTAATTTTCTTTCGAGCAAGCTCATTCGCAATTGCTCCTAATAAATACGTTTTCCCTACACCAAATTTACCGTACAAATATAAACCTTGTACTTTTTTACCAGGTTCATATGTACTTAAAAATTCATTGGCTGCACCGATTGCATCAATACGCGCATCTAAATCAGACGGATCTAAGTTTTCCATCGTTGCCTGTAAAATGTCAGTTGGCATATATACACTTTGAACGAGTTTTTCATATTTCTTTCTCTCGTCATATGCTACTTTTCTAACGCAACGATCGTATTGAATATCAATCATCTTCCCTTGAATAACAAGCTTTGGCTCATATCCTTGCAGCATGTTTTTACACGAACCTAGATCTGGACAATCTGCGCAACCTACACTTTGTCCAATATATTCGTATAATTTTACAAGACTGCGCTCAATCATAGAAGTTGTTACTTCACCTTTATGTTCGTCTATAAATTCTTTCACACGCGGATGTGCCATTACTTCCGCCTTTAATACTTCATATCTATTTTTAAAATTTTCATTTTCCATTAACTTTGCAAATGAATTTTGAATATGCTCCATTTTCTCACCTCAAAGAGCGTTCATTCTCTTCTATTAATCACGCTTATATTTTTTCAACACTTCTTCTAGTCGTTTTCGTTCATCATCTAACGTATTTGCATCTTTTTTCTTACTTACATCTTTCTTCACTGTTTCTGTTTCTTTCTCTTGTTCTTCCGGCTCTTCTTTCAGCCAATCTGGTACCATTTCTTTTCGGACCGTTTTCTTCGACGTACGGCCTTTCTTCTTCGTCTCAGCCCATTCTTGATATTGACGGTTTTCTTCTTTCGCTAACGCCATTGCTTCAGCTACTGTACCAACCTTTTTGCGTGCCCAATGCCCTGCAATCTTCTCCACATACGTTTTCGCAAGTTTCATATCTGAGCGTAGCATAACGTAATAAATAAGTACATTCACAACACCTGGCGTTAACTTTTGATTAATCATTACATCTTCAACGATTTGCAAGTCAGCCTTCGTCGCCTCTGCACCACCAGAAATCTCTTTCAATAGTTGTTTTGGTGAGATTTCCTCTAACTGTTTTATTAACATCTCTTCTTGCGTAGAAGGCTCTTTCTCTTTCATCATACGTGCAGCGTGAGGCTGTACTCTTTCACTTAATACAGGTAATGCTTGACCGTTTTCGAACTGATACCAATCACGTGCTCCTTTTCTAAGCCTTTCAATATCAATTGTCTGCATCTCTGTCACCGCACCAAGAACGATATTTTGCATCGATAACACATCTACACCGTATACGTAAGCAAGCGTAATGACGCATTCCCGCACTTGATCTGTAATCGCCTTTTTAGGAACAAGAGCGGACAAGCCATCTACAAATAAGGAGAAATCAAAGAAGTCATTCCAAACTTTCGGAGCGTCCCCCTTCTCGTTACTTGGCATAGCTGTCGTTTTTGGAATACGAAGATCTTCTTGCGCATGCTCAAGCTGACCTGGATTAAACGAACCAAACACATCATTGAAAGAACGTGTAACATTTTCATAAGATACAAAATCAAATTCTTCTTCTAAGAAATATTGCTTTACTTGATTATATTTTGTCCGACTCAATCGATTGTATAAAAAGATACTTAAAACAATATCATCAAAAAACTGTTTCGGCGATAAAGGTGGTTGCAGCTCGTATATAAACATTCGAATATCTTTTTCTTTCTTAATATATACTTTCAAAAGCCCAATTGCCTCTAACTTTACCCGTTCCTCATATATTTCGGGAAGCTGCATTTGCATGATCACCATAAGGGAATGATGCGTATTCTCTTTTCCAAACACACGATCTTGCTCTAACTCTCCCCATAGCGTCATGTACAAGCTAAACGCTCTACTACCTATTAACGGCTGATACAACATCGTTAACACTTTTCGGTCGTAATTATGCAGTAACCCTTTCGCACTTACTTTATAACGATCAATTGGCAATAGCTCCATCCATGACTGTTTTTCCATTCTTGCTTTTCCTTTCTCTCATCCAATCTATCCTCTACTTCATTCGTTCTATCTTCATTATATAATTTCTTAGCGAAAAAGAGCTATTAGCTTTCGCTTCTAGCTCTCTTATCTCATTACTTACGGTATGTAAAGAGAATACAATACAGATTCTACTCTCTTTCTTTTTGCAGTATATCTTTTAATTCTTCAATAAATACATTTAAATCTTTAAATTGGCGATATACAGATGCAAAACGTACGTAAGCAACATCATCAATATCACGCAGTTCTTCCATAACAATTTCGCCAATCATATCACTTTTCACTTCTGATATACCTAAATTACGAAGTTCACGTTCCACACTTTGAGTTACTTCTTCTAATTGCCTTAAAGATACTGGTCTTTTTTCGCACGCTTTAATTAAGCCACGTAAAATCTTTTCTTTATTAAACTCTTCTCGTGTGCCTTCTTTTTTTACAACGATAAGAGGTGACTCTTCTACTCTTTCGAATGTCGTAAAGCGGCTTAAACAACTTTCACACTCTCTCCTTCTTCGAATAGAGCGCCCCTCGTCTACCGGACGCGAATCTAACACTCTTGTACCATTATGAGAACAGGATGGACAACGCAATATATTCACTCCTTTACACTATACTCTTTATTTTTTCTCAACTTACTTCATCTGACAATATATATACAATATTATATAACTCATTCTAACTCTCTTACCACTTTAAGTTTAAGCGCATTATTTTATCATCCCGTTTTCAAAAATAAGATGGTAGATAGGGTGCTAACTTATTCGTAAGAGCTCAGTTTATCTAACTAACAAGTACGTTATATTTTTCCTTTTTTATAAACTAAAAAAGAGGTGCATTATACACCTCTTTACATTTTAAATCAATTATGTTCTTTTTTAAAGAGCTTTTGTTTCTCTCTGCTTAATTTCGAAGCTACCAGTGCCTCGAGGAAGCTCGATGCTCTCACGCGTTTTCGCGTTTAAACCTTCTGCAATATATTCTGCAGCAACATTTGGATCAATACGATCCCCACAAGTATAAACATCAATACTTGCGTAACCGTGCTCCGGAAAGCTATGAATTGTTAAATGTGATTCCGAGATAATTACTACTCCACTTACACCTTGTGGTGCAAATTTATGGAAAGCAACCTCACGCACTTCAGCACCAGCTCTTAGTGCTGCATCCACAAATAATTGTTCAATATACGGCATGTCATTAAGCTTGTCGAAATCGCAATCCCAAAGTTCAGCGATTACGTGACGACCCATCGTATCCATAGTATCCATTCTACAGTTCCCCCTTGTAAATTTATTCTAACTGTTCGAATTGAAAACTAATTTGCAATTTGGCTTGCTCCACTACCACGGGGGAAAGTTAGTCCAGAGAGGTCCTAACCCTTTAAGTAGTGACTACGTACCTCAGCTCTTAAGTTTACGAGTGTTAGTATACTTTGTTTATTTTCATTTTGCAACAACAGTTTTTTCGATTTTCTGTCATATTTTCCTCTTTACTTTTCCCTAAAAAAAAGAAATGATTCACAAATACAGTAATAACAACGCTTCGTGGTATGTCCACTTTCCAAAATATACTCATATAATTTTTTTCCTTTTCAGAAAAAATTAAAAAAAGAGAGGGCAATATTCACTTGCCCTCTCCCTTATTCACTTAAATATGTTGCACATTTTTTTGTTTCGCTAATTCGTCAACAACTAACGTTACAAGATCTACAACACGACGAGAGTAGCCCCACTCGTTATCATACCAAGCAAGTACTTTTACTTTACGATCACCCATTACCATTGTAGATAAACCATCAATAATAGCTGAGTGTGTATTTGTATTAAAGTCAATAGATACTAAAGGCTCTTCACTGAATTCTACAATGCCTTTTAACGCACCGTTTGCAACAGTTTTGAATGCATCGTTAATAGCTTCAACTGTCACATCACGTTTTACATCTACTACTAAGTCAACAAGAGACACGTTTGGTGTTGGTACACGAAGTGCCATACCATGCAGTTTTCCGTTTAAATGTGGAAGAACCTTTGCTAGCGCTTTCGCAGCACCTGTCGTTGTCGGAATGATTGATTGTCCGCAAGCACGTGCTCTTCTTAAATCTTTATGTGGGTTATCAATATTTTTTTGATCATTTGTATAAGCGTGAACAGTCGTCATTAAACCGTTTTCAATTCCAAACTGCTCATCTAACACCTTCACAACAGGTGCTAAACAGTTTGTTGTACAAGATGCATTTGAAATAACGGTATGTTTTGTAATATCTAATTGGTCTTCGTTCACACCAACTACAATTGTTACATCTTCATTTTTACCAGGCGCTGTTAAAATAACTTTTTTCGCTCCAGCTTCAACATGAAGAATTGCTTTTTCTTTTGAATTAAATTTACCAGTTGCTTCAATTACAACTTCAACACCTAAATCTGTCCAAGGCAATTCCTTTGGATCGCGGTTGTTTAAAAGGCGAATCATTTTCCCATCAACTAATAAGTGATCTTCAAATGCTTCTACTGTTCCGTCAAACTTACCGTGAACTGTATCATATTTAATTAAATGTGCTAACGTTTCAGATGGATAGCTTGCATTGATTGCTACAATTTCGAATGCGCTTTCTTTTATTGCCTGACGAAATACCATTCTCCCAATACGTCCAAATCCATTAATTGCCACACGAGTCATAATATGTTATCCCCCTTGAATGCGTTATACTATTTATCTCCAATCCCAATAATAGTATAACACAAAAAGGGGATATGTCACTAAGCATTTTCATTAATTTCACAATTTTTTAGTCAATAATGTTCCAATTCTTTAAAATAACCTGCAATTGTGTTTTCGTTCCCATAATTGTGCCATCATTATTTATCACTTCATCTGCATTCTTCACCTTTTCTTCTAATGGCATTTGAGATTGAATGCGAGCTGTTGCTTCTTCTTCTGAAAAATTATTTCGCTTCATTAAACGTTCTAATTGCGTTTGTGGCTTAACTGCTACAACTAAAACGCGGTCAACGAGACTTGTTAATTTGCTTTCAAATAAGAGAGGAATATCTAACACAACCGCTTGCATACCTTCTTTTATGTACATTTCTTTTTGCCTATTCATTTCCTCACGCACTGCAGGATGAACAATTTTATTTAACTGCAATCGTTTTTCTTCATTATAGAAAACGACACTTCCTAGTTTTGGACGATCTAATTCTCCATCTTCTTGTAACACTTCCGTTCCAAATGCCTCTACAATTTTGTTATATGCAGGTTTTCCTTGTTCTACAACTTCTCGCGCAATAATATCTGCATCAATAACTGGTATACTCAGTTCACGAAACATTTGAGACACTGTACTTTTTCCACTTGCAATGCCTCCCGTTAATCCAATTACTACTGTCATCATAATCCTCCTCACAATATAAAAGGCGCGAAACTAATGTTCCACGCCCATACTTACATTTTCCAAATTCCAATAATAATGAGTAATACCCCAGGCAGGAATGTAAATTTTTGTAACCATTTCATATTTGATAAAACTGTTCCAAGTTTCATTCCAATAAATAAAAACAAAGAACTCATCACTGCAACTAATATCGCCATCATAGCCGGTGCATACCCTAATAAAGATGCACCAATTCCAGCACCGAACGAATCTACAGATAGAGCAATACCAAGAAGCAATGCTTCTCCTGCAGAAATGGTGCCTGATTTATCGAAATCTGCTACAGTCGGTTTCCGTAAAATTTGAATCACTAACCCAAGCGAGGCAATCTCTAATTTCCAGACCTTCTCCTCTTGCTTCAGCTCTTCTTTTTTCTCACTTCGAAAAAATTGATATAATACCCAAATTCCTATTCCAATAAGAACAAGCCCACCGATACGCGTTGCGATAACAGGTGAAAATATTTTCGCGATCATATGTCCAATCCCCATTGAAACAAGCATAACAGCCGCTGAACACATTCCGATAATTATAATTGACCTTAGTGGAATTCTTACACTTCTTAAACCATATGTTAGCCCTACACTACAGCTATCTAAGCTTAATGTAAAAGCTAATAAAATAAGAGATAAATAAAGGTACATCGGTAAGCTCCTCCCTTATACATAGCTCTGCTGTATGTATATGACAAATGCCTATCCGATGTTATCTCTTTTCTATATTCTCGGCTGACAAATTGGGCAGTAATGCGTTCCTCTTCCGCCAACAACTGTTTTTTCTAATATCGTACCGCAAGTCACACACGGTTCTCCTTTTTTTCCATATACATTTAGAAGTTCTTGGAATGAGCCAATTTGCCCTTGTGAGTTGATATATGTTCGAATTGTACTTCCGCCTCGCTTTACCGCTTCGCCTAGCGTTGTAACAGTCGCCTCGTAAATTCGTTCGATTTCTTCTGCTGTTAAAGACGACGCTTCTCGTTCTGGGTGAATTTGAGAACGGAATAGAACTTCATCTACATATATATTTCCAAGCCCCACTAAAAGACGCTGGTCTAATAATACAACTTTTATTTTGCGATTTGTCTTTTGCAATCTTTCTTGTAAATATTGCGGTGTCAATTCAGCATCAAATGGCTCCGGACCTAAGTCAGCGAGAGGCATTTGATTCAACTCTTCACCTTTCTTAAAGAGATGCATCGTACCAAACTTTCTCACATCTTTATAATGTAATTCAGTTCCATCTGTAAATAAGAAACGGACGTGCGTATGCTTATCAATTGGCTCATCCTCTTGATGCAGTAAAAACTTACCTTCCATACGCAAATGTGAAACAATAACATAATTCGTTACATATAAAAGCAAAAACTTTCCTCTTCGCTTTATATTTTCAATCTTCTCGCCTCTTAGCATTTCTTTAAAGATTTCTGCATCATCCGGTCGTTTTACTATTTTCGGATAGGTAACAATAACATCTTCAATCGTTTTTCCTGTTACAAGATTTTCAAGTGTCCGTCTGACGTTTTCAACCTCTGGTAATTCAGGCATTTCATCACTTCCTTATTTTGCGTCGTACCAAGTTGGACCGTACGAATAATCAACTTTCAGCGGAACTGCAAGTTCAATTGCATGCTCCATCACTTCTGGTACAAGCTTCTCTAATTTTTCAATTTCTTCTTTTGGTGCTTCAAATATCAATTCATCGTGTACTTGCAGAAGAAGACGCGCTTGTAATCCTTCTTCTTCTAAACGATCTGCCATAATAATCATCGCTTTTTTAATAATATCTGCTGCAGTACCTTGAATTGGTGTATTCATAGCTGTACGCTCAGCAAAGCTACGTAAATTGAAATTACGACTCGTAATTTCCGGAATGTAACGGCGGCGATTTAATAATGTAGCCACATATCCTTTTTGCTTCGCATCTTTTACGATGTCATTCATGTATTCTTGTACACCAGGGAAACTTTCTAAATACTTCTCAATAAATTCCGCTGCTGCTTTTCTTGTAATTCCTAAGTTTTGTGAAAGACCATAATCACTAATACCATATACAATTCCGAAGTTAACAGCTTTCGCTTGTCGTCTCATATTTGAAGTTACTTCATCTTTTTCAACGCCAAATACATCCATAGCTGTTTTCGTATGAATATCCATGTCATTTTGGAAAGCTTCAACTAGCCCTTTATCGTTTGCAATATGAGCTAATACACGAAGTTCGATTTGTGAATAATCTGCCGCATACATAATCCATCCTTCTTCTGATGGAACGAATGCCTGACGAATCTTTCTTCCTTCTTCTAATCGAATCGGGATATTTTGCAAGTTTGGATCCGTTGAACTTAATCGACCTGTTTGCGTTAATACTTGATTGAAACGAGTATGGATTTTAGATGAATCTTCATGTACAACTTTTAATAAACCTTCAATATAAGTTGAGTTTAGTTTCCCTAATTGACGATAATGTAAAATGTTTGGAATAATTTCATGGTGATCCATAAGCTTGTCTAGTACATCAGCTGACGTAGAATAACCTGTTTTCGTCTTTTTAATAACTGGTAAGTTTAAGTTCTCAAACAGAATAACACCAAGCTGCTTCGGTGAATTAATATTAAATTCTGTTCCCGCAAGCTTATAAATTTCCTGTTCCATTTCCTTTAATCTACCTGCAAGTTCTTCTCCCATACTACGAAGACGTTCCGTATCAACTTTTACACCTTTTACTTCCATATCAGCTAATACACGCGCAAGTGGTAATTCTAACTCTGTAAACAGGTCATATTGCTCATTCTTTTCTAACTCTTCAATGAATGTTTGCTTTACATCATATAATACATGCACTTTACGAGCTACATGCTCCGCTACTACCTCTAGCTCTGGAACAGCACGCTTCGCGCCTTTTCCGTAAACTTCTTCATCCGATTTCACAGCATGCGTTTCTTTCATTTTCGCTACAGTACGGAAATCTTTATCTGTGTCAGCCGGGTCAAGTAAATAAGCAGCGATTAATAGATCAAAATCAATCCCTTGTATATCTATACCGTTCCATTTCAGTGCAACGATTGCACGCTTCGCATCAAATGTATGCTTTCTCATCTCTCCATCTGCAAGCCAGTCTTTAAATGCGTCTGACTTAAGAGCAATGTCTGTCTGAATAAAGTAGCAACCATTTTCATTTTGAATACCAAAACCTTGAATGTCTGCTTTATGATAGTTATCTTCTTGTACTTCAACAATAAGCGCACTATCTTGCTGAAGCATTTCTTCTGTAACTTCTTCCACAATATCAAATGTAATATCATCTAATTCAGCTGGAGCCGTTTCTTCTGGCGTAACACCTAATTTATTTAAAAGAGATGTAAATCCTAAATTCTCGAACATTGGAATGACATCGCTCGGTTCATACCCTTTATATTCCATATCATCTACATGCACAGTAATCGGTGCATCTATAATAATAGTAGCAAGATCTTTACTCATAAGAGCTTGATCCTTATTCGCTTCCAGTTTCTCTTTTAATTTCTTCCCGCTTACTTGATCTAGATTTTCATACACTTCTTCAACCGTTCCAAACTGTGTTAACAATTTAATCGCAGTTTTTTCACCAACTCCTGGTACACCTGGAATATTATCTGATTGGTCTCCCATTAAACCTTTCATATCGATAATTTGCTTTGGTGATAAGCTGTATTTCTCAAATAAAGCTTCTTTCGTATATTCATCTACTTCCGTAATCCCTTTTCGAGGAATACATACAAGCGTGTTATCAGAAACAAGTTGCAGTAAATCTTTATCTCCTGAAATAACTTTTACACTTGCTCCTTGTTCACTCGCTTCTTTTGCTAGCGTTCCCATAATGTCATCCGCTTCATAATTTTCTAATTCATAACGCGGTACGTTGAATGCATCAAGCATCTCACGAATAAACGGGAATTGTTCTGATAATTCAGGCGGAGTCTTTTGACGCCCTCCTTTATACTCACTATATGTTTTATGACGGAATGTCGTTTTACCCGCATCAAACGCTACTAACATATGCGTCGGTTTTTCTTCCTCTAATATTCTCATTAACATCATTGTAAAACCGTAAATTGCGTTCGTATGTATACCTTTGTCGTTATTTAAAAGCGGTAGTGCAAAGAAAGCACGATACGCGATATTATTACCATCTACTAATACGACTTTTTTTTCCAAATCAGAAACCTCCCCATACAAATTTGAAATGATTTTTTTCACAGAAAAAAACCGTTCCTTTCCTCTCTCTATATTAACATGACTAATAGAGAGAAGAAAAATAACGGCTATTTTCTATTATATATACAAACGTTTACTAACATAAAAGGGAAGTGACGAGAACAGCGTAACTATTCTCGTCCAAAATTACTCCTTGGATGAAGGGGTTTTCATGTATTATATTAACAGAGCTTTATTAATATTTAATTAAGCCATTGTTAATATATTGTAAACATCCTTCATCCTATTTTTCAGTTGCTGATTTTGGTAAAACAACTGTAAATGTTGTCCCTTCCCCAACTTCACTATCCACTGTAATTGTACCGTGATGTGCCTCTACTAAATGCTTTACAATTGATAATCCAAGGCCTGTACCACCAGTATTTCTACTTCTCGCTTTATCCACTCGGTAAAAGCGTTCAAAAATACGCGGAATTTCATCTTTACTAATACCAATTCCAGTATCCGATACTTTTATATAAGCATTATATTTATCTTCTGCTAATTCTACAGAAACAACGCCTCCAGCCGGCGTATATACGATTGCGTTATTCATTAAATTAATAAAGATTTGCTGCAAACGACTCGGATCTCCAATGACAGAGACACGTTTTATCGTATTTACTTGTAAGGAGATTTCTTTTTCTCCTGCTTTATTATCAAGCACCATATGAATGTCTTCAAGAAGTCCCTTCATATCAACGGTCCCCATACTTAATTTAAATCCTTGTTGCTCAATCTTTGATAAATCTAATAAATCTTCAATTAATCCTTGCATACGTTCACTTTCTTTTAAAATAATGTGCAAGAAATGTTCGCAGAATTTTTTATTATCCATAGCACCGTCTAAGAGTGTTTCTGAAAAACCTTTAATAGAAGTAATCGGCGTTTTTAGTTCATGAGAAACATTCGCTAAAAAGTCTTTTCTCATTTGTTCTAACTTTTTCAGCTCAGTAATGTCATGGAATACAAGGACAATCCCTTTCCATTCATGGTTCGTCCCGATAATCGGTGCCCCATATACCTCGAAATGCTTTCGCTCAATTCCAAGTGGCAATAACATTTGTTTACGCACTTTCACTTCTGTCATAAAGATTTCTTCTACAAGCTCTATAATTTCCGGGTGATGAAACGACTCATAATATAATCGATCTAAATATTCTTCATCTGTTACATGGAAGGTCTCCTTATACGAACGGTTTACAAGGTTTATATAACCGCGGCTATCAATTAAAATCATTCCACTTCCCATATTTTCAATTAACGTATGCAGACGATCTTGTTGCATTTCTTGCTCAAGTGTCATCTCTTGTAAATTACGGGCTAAAATATTAATCGCTTTACTTAACATTCCCGTTTCATCCGAATGACTTTCATAAGCGCGCGCTTTATAATTCCCTTTCGCTAATTCAATAGCAACTTTCGTAACAGATTCAATTGGCCTAATATATTGCCCTGTAATTTTCATACCTAAAAATACAACTACGAGACAAGCGATAACAAATCCGATAATTAATAATCCCCACGTTTTTTGATGAACAGCTTTCAAAGGCTCAATTGTACTTTTTACCAAAATGTACCCTTGTTTCCCTGCTATATCTTGAACGAATACCGCATGGTAAAATTCGTTATTCTGATCTGTTTCTTTCGTAATGACTTTATTTCTTTGCTTTGTTGTTTCAGAGGAAAGTTCTTTAATTATTCCTTGGCTAAACGCAGACTGTTCTCCCCCGCTATATTGAACTTTCTTTTTTTCATCTACAAATGCAATAGAAGCCTGTATTTTTTCTTCTAACTTTTCAAATACATATGGATTTTTTAAAACATCATCAAAACCTTGTTCTTCTGCTAATACCGCAACATACTCTGTCTCTTTTACCATTCTCTCTTTGGCATGATCTATATAGTAGTTTTCAAACACGGTTTCTAGCAATAAACCGAGTCCGACTAAAATAAACACAATAAGAGAAACAAATGTAAAAAGAAGCCTGGAACGAAATTTATTCATCCCCTTTTGGCTCCTCTAATTTATATCCTAAACCACGTATCGTTTTAATGTACGTCGGTTTTTTCGTATTTTGTTCAATTTTATCGCGCAAATGGCTAATATGAACGTCAACAATTCGTGTATCACCAGCAAAATCATAATTCCATACAGCACTTAATAATTGATCACGTGTCAACACGCGACTTTTATTTTTCGCAAGATAAACAAGTAATTCAAATTCTTTTGGTGTTAATTCAAGCTTTCTTCCTTGGAAATATGCCTCATAAAACTCTGGTAAAATTTTAAGTTCAGCAATCATGATGCTCTCTTCATCTGACGTTTCTGCAACTTGCTCTTCTTGTTGTAATTTCGTACGACGCAAAATCGCCTTCACACGAGCGACAACTTCCCTTGGGCTAAATGGCTTCGTCATATAATCATCTGCCCCAAGTTCAAGACCTAGCACCTTATCAAACTCATCATCTTTTGCTGTTAACATTAAAATCGGCGTCATAATACGCTGCAATCGTAATTCTTTACACACTTCCATACCATCCATTTTCGGAAGCATTAAATCTAATATAATTAAATCTGGACGTTCTGTTGTCGCTTTTTGAAGCGCCATCTCACCATCCATCGCTGTTATTACTTCAAAACCAGCTTGTTGTAAATTAAATTCGATTAAAGTTAAGATAAACTCCTCATCATCAACTACTAAAATACGATTGTTCATTCTTTTCCTCCAAGTTATAGACTTGAAACCTTCTTCATCCTAGTATTTTCCCCGTTATTCTCATCATACTAGAAAACAAGGTCCCTCTCAATATAATTGTCTATTCACGAATTCGGATTGCGCAATTAACTTGTTGTGACCCATACTTTATGCACTTTTATATCGTTATTAAACTCAACACTCGTATGGATATTAAATTCTCGATTTTGCGCTTAAAAAAACGTGAGAGCATATGCAATTTTATAGTCTAGCGTTTCATATCCATTAAATACTCTTTCATACATTTCATTTGCGACCCCGTCTGCCCACACTTCAGCTTCTCTTATCGTATCAAAGATAACTTTTTCTCTTTTCCACCTCATCTTAAAAAACCACCCCTTTAATTGACTTCAATTACCAATGAATATATTATTAATTTTAATATATAAATAAATATTATACAGGGGGCTATTATGCGAATATTACTACCTATTTTAACTTTAGTAGTAACATGTTTCCTTACTTTTAACGTACCAAGCTGGGATACGATTAAAACAGGTTGTTCAGATTTCGCTGAAGGGTTCAAAGAGGGATTCTTCAACTAAAAATAGCGCTAGCACCCTTATAAAAGGTACGCTAGCGCTATTCATATTTTCATGTTTTAAAAATTATCTAATGCTTTTTCCATAATAGAGACTGATTTATAAGGTGGCGTTACCGTTAATGAGCCTTTCACAACAGTATTCCCTTTTTCGTCATGAGCAGATACAAGCATATCAATTGTATGTTCCTCCTCAGAAACAGCCACAACTTCAAAGTGGATTTGTAACGTTTCATAATGGTGAACATGCTTCACGAATGTAAGGTCCTTTCTCGTAATATGACTACCTGGACCTGGTAAATATTTCGTAACTGCCGTTGTAATCATTCCAGTTAGCATAATGCTTGGTACAATCGGCTTTTCATACGGAGTTTGGGATGCGTAATCATGCTGAATATATAATGGATTGGCATCATTCGTTAACCCTAAGTACAATAACAAATCTTTATCCTCAATTTTTTCAGTGATAGATAATTTCTCTCCTACTGTAATTTCATCCATTTTACGACCAATTTGAACTTTTTTCTTTAACATGTTACAACCCCCTCCGATTTTTTCACCTTATTATCCTACTAAAAGCGATACCTTATCCGAAATTTACTATGATGAGGGCAATGTATAGTATAAATCTATAGTTTCATTATAGGATATTACAAATGATAGCGTTTTCATATTATTTCAAAAAAACATTTCAATAAATAGTAGAAAAAGATTCGGGACCCCGAATCTTTTTCCGCTTATATTTAATTATTAAACAAGAACCTTCATAACATTACGTACAGATTCTACAGAGCGATCTAACGCTTCTTTTTCATCTGCAAGAAGTTCTAATTCAATAATTTTTTCAATTCCGTTACCACCTAGAATTACTGGTACCCCTAAGTAAAGGTCACTATAACCATATTCACCTTCAAGGTACGCAATAGCCGGTAATACACGGCGTTGATCTTTTAAGATTGCTTCTGTCATTTCAACTAAAGAAGCAGCTGGTGCGTAATATGCACTACCGTTTCCTAATAAGCCTACAATCTCGCCGCCACCTTTACGGGTACGTTCTACGATTGCTTCTAAACGCTCTTTCGGAATTAACGTTTCTAACGGAATGCCACCTGCATAAGAATAACGTACAAGAGGTACCATATCGTCACCGTGTCCTCCAAGAACAAATCCTGTAATGTCTTTCACAGAAAGATTTAATTCTTGCGCGATGAATGTACGGAAACGAGCTGTATCTAATACGCCCGATTGGCCAATAACACGCTCTTTCGGGAATCCTGCTTCTTTAAATACAGAATATGTCATTGCATCAACTGGATTTGTTAATACAACAATAATCGCATTTGGTGAATGTTTTGCAATGTCGCGCGTAATACTTTTCATAATTTTAGAGTTTGTTGCTACTAAGTCATCACGGCTCATACCAGGCTTACGTGCAATACCTGCTGTAATAACGACAACGTCAGAATCAGCAGTATCTTCGTAGTCAGATGTTCCAATAATGTTAGCATCAAAACCTTGTACTGGGCTCGCTTCTAACATATCTAACGCTTTCCCTTTTGTTGGATTTTCCAGTTGTGGAATGTCCACTAATACAACATCTGCAAGTTCTTTTTGTGCTAATAAGAATGCTGTTGTTGCTCCTGTAAATCCTGCACCGATGACTGAAACTTTCTTGCGTTTGATTGTCATAATTTACCCCCCGCTTTAATTATGCGTTTTTGATTATCGCTACATCCATGTTTTTAATAAGTTCATTAGCGAACTCAGAACATTTCACTTCTGTTGCACCTTCCATTAAGCGTGCGAAATCATAAGTTACTACTTTTGAAGCAATTGTTTTCTCAACTGAAGCAGTTACTAATTTCGCAGCTTCGTTCCATCCTAAGTGCTCTAATAATAATACACCAGAAAGAAGAACCGAAGATGGGTTTACTTTATCTAAACCTGCATATTTTGGAGCTGTACCGTGTGTAGCTTCAAAGATAGCATGTCCAGTCACATAGTTAATATTTGCACCAGGTGCAATACCAATTCCACCTACTTGTGCAGCAAGTGCATCAGAGATGTAGTCTCCGTTTAAGTTCATTGTTGCAACAACATCGAACTCACGTGGACGCGTTAAAATTTGTTGTAAGAAGATGTCTGCAATAGAATCTTTTACGATGATTTTTCCAGCCACTTCAGCGTCTGCCATCGCTTTATTCGCTGCATCTTTACCATCTTTCTCAACGATGCGATCATATTCAGCCCAAGTAAATACTTTGTCGCCGAATTCTTGTTCCGCTACTTCGTAACCCCAGTTTTTGAAAGCACCTTCTGTAAATTTCATAATGTTTCCTTTATGAACTAATGTAACAGAAGAGCGTTTTTCGTTAATTGCATATTGAATTGCAGCACGAACAAGACGCTTTGTCCCTTCTTCCGAGATTGGTTTAATACCAATACCAGATGTTTCTGGGAAGCGGATTTTATTAACACCCATTGCTTCTTTTAAGAAAGCAAGAACTTTTTCTGCTTCTGGAGATCCTTGTGCATATTCAATTCCAGCATAAATGTCTTCTGTATTTTCACGGAAAATAACCATATCAGTATCTTCCGGACGTTTTACAGGTGAAGGAACACCTTCAAAATAACGAACTGGACGTAGACATACATATAAATCTAATTCTTGACGAAGTGCTACGTTTAGAGAACGAATACCACCGCCAACTGGAGTTGTAAGTGGACCTTTAATCGCGATTAAATATTCACGGATTAAATTTAAAGTTTCTTCTGGTAACCACTCGCCTGTTTGGTTGAATGCTTTTTCCCCTGCAAGCACTTCTTTCCAAACGATTTTCTTCTCACCATCATAAGCTTTTTCAACTGCTGCTTCTAGTACACGAGATGCAGCTGCCCAAATATCAGGACCAATTCCATCTCCTTCGATAAATGGAATAATCGGATTGTTTGGTACATTCATAACACCATTAGTTACAGTAATTTTTTCACCTGTCGTCAATGTGATAACCCCCATGTTTGAAATTTCATATGTATGAAACTGAGGGAATAACCCCTCAGTTCAAACCGTTAGTCAAATTAAAATATTCTAATCATTACATCTTTCCGAAAAAATCAGACTTTTGAAAGCGTATTTTTACTATCGAAATAGTGTTATTCGCTTATCGTTGTGCAATTGGAACATACACTTGATGTGTTGGTCCATTATAATCTGCACGCGGACGGATTAAACGGTTGTTTTCATATTGTTCTAGAATATGAGCTAACCAGCCTGACATACGGCTAATTGCAAAAATAGGTGTAAATAAGTCATGGTCAATTCCTAAACAATGGTATACAGAAGCTGAATAGAAATCAACATTTGGTGGAAGACCTTTTTCTTTTGTTACGATGTCTTCAATTTTGATAGACATATTATACCATTTTTCTTCTCCTAAAAGCACGCATAATCTCTTAGACATTTCGCGTAAATGTTTTGCACGCGGATCACCCTGCTCATATACACGGTGGCCAAAGCCCATGATTTTCACTTTATTTTGAAGAGCATTATGAATATATGATTCTACATTTTCTTCTTCACCAATTTCAGTTAACATCTTCATTACATTTTCATTTGCCCCGCCGTGAAGAGGACCTTTTAATGCACCAATTGCTGCTGTAATACCAGAATACACATCTGAAAGTGTAGCTACACAAACGCGTGCAGTAAATGTAGAAGCGTTTAACTCATGATCTGCGTGAAGTACAAGCGCCTTATCAAAAGCTTCAATTTCAACTTCATTTGGCTCGCGATCATTTAACATGTACAAGAAGTTTGCAGCTAATGATAAATCGTTTCTAGGCTCAACAATATCTAAACCTTTACGAATTCTTGCATAAGCAGCAACTAAAGTTCCCACTTGCGCCTGCAATTTAACCGCTTTCAAATAATTGGACTTTTCATCCATAATTTCAGCGCTCTCATCGTATAATGATAGCATGGAAATTGCAGTTCGTAAAACAGACATCGGATGTGCGATTTTTAAATCTACTTGTTTCAAATATGTTAAAATCTCACCTGGAACTTTATAGTATTCACATACAATTTCATTAAATTCCGCTAGTTCTTTTTCATTAGGAAGCTTGCGGTGCCATAATAAGTACACTACTTCTTCAAACGTAGCATTCTCAGCTAAATCATCAATATTATACCCAACATAAGTTAATGTATCATCAATAATAGAGCTCACAGATGATGTTGTTGCTACTACCCCTTCTAAACCTCGAATAACAGTCATGACATTCTCTCCTTTTCCTGAAAATTCTCCCAACCTTGCTCCTTATATCTATTTGCTCCCCTTTTGAATTATGAACGCCCGTTCACTCTTTAGGCAAGCAAAATGCACGATCATGCAAATTTGTTGCGATGTTCCCCTCTTATTGTCCATTGTCTACATGGAAAGCATGAGCGTGAATGTCTCCCCGAATCCTCACGCTCAAAACAACAAGTTAGTGAGGAAAATTAATTCCGAAGAGTTTTATGATAAAAACAACATAAAACAATATCATTATAAAATTGTTTTATGTTGTTTTTATTTTATCTGGTGTAAAGTCTCTGCTGTTATGTAACTTTTCAAAGTTTCTAATCCTATTATAAACAATTATCTGACTTTTGTGAACAGAAAGAATTCAAAATTTTTATATTACTATAAAATTCCTTATTTAAACATCTGTATAATACTCATAACTGCATAGGCAATTCCAGCCCCAATTAATGGCCCTACAGCAACCCCATTAAATAAAGCAACTGCTATAATTGTCCCGAAAACGAGCGCAGTTGTAATATGAGGATCCGTTGTCAATAATTGTACGCCGCCTTTCGCTAGCAAAGCAACCGCTACCCCTGAAGCTAAAGCAATCCATGCATAATACGACTTCGCTGCTTCTCCAAGTTGTTTAAACCCTATTTCCCCCGTTGCAATCGGTACGAGTACCGCTATTGTAATAACCGTAACACCGAGGTTAATCCCTTTCGTTTGTAGATAAGGAAAGACTTTATCTCCTAGAAACGTAAATTTCAATAAAAATAACACACCAATAGCTACAGTAAGCGATTGGTTTTTCGCAATAAGTCCTATAATAAGTAGTATGAATAAAAATAACGTTGACTGACTAATCATGTTTGCACTTCCTTTCTGAAAATAATGAACTCATTTCCAAACAAAAATACCTTTAAACCGATCGTTATACATGATATACGGATGCCTATTTATCAATAACACCTTCAATTTTTTATGCATTTTAAAATTGAAAAACGAGACTTTCACCAAAAAAATTCAAGCATGTATACATGTTTGAAAACGATCGTCTCTTCTTTCTTTTCTAATAAGAAACAGGTAAAATAAAAAGAAGAGAAAATGAAGTTTTTACCATATAGTAGAAGCATCAACATCGAGCTTTTACAGTCACTCATATACTGAAAAAGCAGGAAAAAATCCATCATTCCACTATAACATAACGTGAAACTTTAATCAGTGCATTACACTCGTTATAAGTTGAACGAATCAAGATAATCCAAATTGGAATGGGAGGTATACATCTTTGAATCGAAACTTACTATATATGATATTGCGACTCATATTTGTCATCGTAGCGACGGTAGTCGGGTTCTATGCATTACTATATATGTCAGGACTTATCTATCCTTTTATTATCGCTTTCGCATTTGCTTATTTGATTAACCCTGTCGTCAATTTCCTTAATCAAAAACTACAATTTCCTCGTGCACTAGCTGTGCTCGTTAGCTTAATTCTCGTGTTCGGAGCTATCGTCGGACTCGTTACATACCTTGTAACGGAAGCCATATCTGCCACAACATACTTACTACAACTTGTTACAGTAAAGTTTCCGGATATCGTTACCTTCGCTCAGCAGTTTGCACTTAATCATATTATGCCTCTCTATGATGATTTAATTTCTAAATTTAATCATCTTGGGGAACCACAGCGCTATACGATTACACAAAACATTCAAAACTTAGGAACCGAAGCAACGACGCAAATGAAAGATCTTTTATCAGCTATTATAAGCGGGTTAACAAATTTCATTAGTGCACTACCAACAACGTTAACTGTCCTTGTATTCGTTTTATTAGCCACTTTCTTCATTAGTTACGATTGGCATCTTCTTGCTCAAAAAGTAAGAAAATTTTTACCCACCCGTGTTCACGGCTATGGAAAAACTATTTTTGTCGATTTAAGAAAAGCTTTATTTGGTTTTGTTAAAGCACAACTAACGCTCGTATCTATGACAACTGTTATTGTACTAATCGGCCTTTTAATATTACGCGTACCATACGCCATTACGATCGCGATTATTACAGGAGTTGTAGATTTACTCCCGTATTTAGGAACAGGAGCTGTCTTCGTTCCTTGGGTTATATACGTATTTTTCACTGGCGACACTGCTTTCGCCATCGGTCTTCTCATTTTATACATCGTCGTGATTGTCCAAAGACAAATTATGGAGCCTAAAGTGCTTTCATCTAATATCGGCCTCGATCCATTAGCAACACTGATCGCTCTATTTGTCGGCTTTAAACTCTTCGGCTTTTTAGGATTAATCATCGGTCCAGTCATCTTAGTACTACTTAATACATTGCACAAAGCTCGTGTATTCCATGATTTGTGGAAATATATTAAAGGCTTACCTTCAAAATAATAGTTTCTAATTCATATACAACAAAAAACTTACATGTAATCAGTGGGCATTTCCCACTGATTATTCCTTGTACTTATTTTTCACACTCATTACATACAACAAGAGGATTTACCGAAAAAAAGGATAATCCTCTTGTTTTTTTGCATAAAAACACATATTTCGAGGTATTTTTACATATTTATTCTATTTATTTTATAATTATTACTTACATTTATTACTTTTTATGTAAATGAATAAATATACAAAATAGCGTGGAATGAGACTTAAACTAACAATCCCCTACTCTTATCTAACTTTTTTCCATACCAATTGATTCATTTTATACTTAAAAATAAACTTTAGTTCAGAAGGATCTTCCTACAACACACTCATTACGAGCCACCAAACCCTAAAATCACATAAATACACAGTACATATAATAAATTAAAACTTTAATTAACAGAACTTTGACCAGCCTCTCATCCTTTTGCAGGCAAAAAAAAATAGTACTTAGATCGCTATAATCTAAGTACTATTTCTGCACAATAATAGTAGAGTTCTTTCTAAACTTCCATTCCATCCACTTCATAACAAACGGTTTCAACAAAGCCCTCGTCACAGGAATAACAAAGATAAAACCCATTATATCCGTTACATATCCAGGAAGCACTAAAAGAATACCTCCTACAAAGATAAAAATACCATCTAGCACTGCCCCTCCTGGCATTTCTCCTCTATTCAGCTTAGATTGAATCTCTCCAAGCACTTTAAACCCTTGCCTTTTCGCTAAATAGACACCTACAACACCCGTAAATACAATCATAGCGAACGTAGACCATAAACCTATTACATGACTTGATCCAATTAAGACTATAATCTCAATCGCCGGTATTAAAATAAACAAGAATAGTAACCATTTCACAGTTCTACACTCCTTCCATATATCATCACTTTAAACACCCTCACAACACCTGTATACACCATGTAAAAACCTAATACATTTCCGTATCAAACTCATAGTAAACAGCTTTTAAAAGCAATTTCAGGCGTTTCAAGCTAGTTCTAACTTATTTTTTGTGTAAAAAAAAGAGAAGGACTCCGATCCTTCTCTTCGTATTACTTATAGCACTTCCGCATGTCCATTATAAACAATTCCGCGCGCTGCATCAACTGTTACTTCTTGGCCATTTTTTAAAGTTGCTGTTACGCCGTTTACACCAACGATAACAGGAATACCGATTGATACGCCTACAACAGCAGCATGGCTTGTTAGACCGCCTTCTTCTACAACTAGAGCAGCAGCTTTTTCGATTGCAGGAATCATATCTTTATCAGTACTTGTTGTAACAAGGATATCACCTTCGTTTACGTTCGCTACAGCTTCAGCAGCTGTTTTTGCTACAACTACTTTACCTTTCGCAGCTTTACGTCCGATTCCTTGTCCTTTAGCAACTTCTTCACCCACAACGTGGATTTTCATTAAGTTTGTTGTACCAGTTTCAGCAACCGGAACACCAGCAGTGATTACAACAGTGTCTCCAAGTCCGATTAGACCTGCATCCATACCTGTTTGAATTGCTGTATCTAACATTTCGTCAGTAGAAGCTGCGCGCTTCTCAGCCATAAATGCTTGTACACCCCAAACAAGTGCAAGACGACGTCCTACTTGCTCGTCAGATGTTACAGCAACGATTGGAGATTTCGGACGGTATTTAGAGATCATTTTCGCAGTATATCCACTTTCTGTTGGAGCTACGATTGCAGCTACATCAAGAGCAAGTGCTGTATGCGCAACAGATTGGCTAATTGCATCTGTAATTGTTGGAGTGAACTCTTTAATACGTTTTTTGAACATATCTTCATATTGTAATGATTTTTCAACACGTACTGCAATGTTAGCCATCATAGTTACTGCTTCTACTGGGTATTGTCCAGCAGCTGTTTCACCTGAAAGCATAATCGCATCTGTACCATCGAAGATTGCGTTAGCTACGTCACTTGCTTCCGCACGAGTTGGACGTGGGTTACGTTGCATAGAATCTAACATTTGTGTCGCAGTAATAACTGGTTTACCTAACACGTTACATTTTTTGATTAGACGTTTTTGTACTAATGGTACTTCTTCTGGTGGAATTTCTACACCCATGTCACCACGAGCTACCATTAAACCGTCAGAAACTTCTAAGATTGAATCGATGTTGTCGATACCCTCTTGGTTTTCAATTTTTGGTACGATTTGGATGTATTGAGCGTTATGCTCTTCTAATAATTCACGGATTTCTAATACGTCAGATGCTTTACGAACGAAAGATGCTGCGATGAAATCAACTTTTTGCTCGATACCGAAGATGATATCTTTTACGTCTTTTTCAGTGATACCAGGAAGCTTAATGCTTACGTTTGGTACGTTAACACCTTTTTTATTTTTTACAGTTCCGCTGTTAAGAACTTTTGTACGGATGTTTCCGTCAGCTTTTTCGATTACTTCTAGTTCGATAAGACCGTCATCGATTAGAATACGAGAACCTGGGTCTACATCGTCATAAAGACCAGCATAAGATACAGAGAACTTCTCTGCAGTACCTAATACTTGCTCAGTAGAAAGAACTACTTCTGCACCTGTTACAAGCTCAGCTTGTCCGTCTACGAAGTCATGAGTACGAATTTCTGGACCTTTTGTATCAAGTAAGATACCAACTGTTTTACCAGTTTTCTTTGAAGCTTCACGGATGTTTTTAATACGAGCGCCGTGCTCTTCATGGCTACCATGAGAGAAGTTTAAACGAGCAACGTTCATACCCGCTTCCATTAATTGTTCTAATTTCTCAATACTTTCACTAGCAGGACCTATAGTACATACAATTTTAGTTTTACGCATATTGCACCTCCGAAAATTATGAAACCGTTCCCAAATATCCGACATTAAGCCGATTAGATGGATAATTCTTTAGATAATTGATACATATCTTTATCGATTGTATGCTTTTGAGCTAACGCTTCGATAATATCATGATCAACAAGTTTGTTATCTTGAATACCTACACAACGTCCACCTTTACCAGCAATTAATAATTCAACTGCTCTTGCGCCAAGACGACTTGCTAATACACGGTCTTGTGCACTTGGTGATCCACCACGTTGTACGTGACCTAATACAGTTACGCGAGTATCAAAGTTTGTTGCTTCTTCAATGTGCTTACCGATGTCAATTGCACTTCCAACACCTTCAGCCACAATGATAATACTGTGTTTTTTACCACGTTCGCTACCGCGCTTCAGACGAGCGATAACATCATCCATGTCATACTCTTCTTCTGGAATTAAGATTGTTTCTGCACCATCAGCTAAACCAGCCCATAATGCGATATCACCAGCGTGACGTCCCATTACTTCGATAACATATGTACGTTCATGAGATGTAGCTGTGTCACGGATTTTATCAATTGCATCAATAACAGTGTTTAGAGCTGTATCGAAACCAATTGTGAAGTCTGTTCCAGGGATATCATTGTCAATTGTACCTGGTACACCAACACACGGGAATCCTTGTTCAGTTAATTTTTTAGCGCCTTGGTAAGAACCATCTCCACCAATAACAACAAGTCCTTCGATACCGTGTTTCTTTAATTGCTCGATACCTTTTAGTCGTACTTCTGGGTCTTTAAACTCAGGACATCTTGCTGTATATAATTTCGTACCACCGCGGTGGATAATATCGCCAACAGAACCAAGTTCTAATTTTTCAATGTGACCAGAAATTAATCCAGCGTATCCATGGTAAATACCATATACTTCAATATCATGGAAAATCGCTTTACGAACAACTGCACGAATGGCAGCATTCATACCAGGTGAATCTCCACCACTTGTTAATACACCAATACGTTTCATTTGTACTCACCTCATAAAGATTATTTGCCTTATAATAAAATAACACGAAAAAATATAAAAACACAATGGAGAAGATGTGTCTTTTCATAATAAAAACGTGCATTCGCGAAGAGGAACGCACGCTTTTCTTATTTTATCCCAATGGAAGCGTTTGAAAACGAAACTTGCCCAATTTTCATATATTTTTCATAACGTTTTTCGATTAATTCATCTTTCGAAATTCCGCTTAATTGTTCAAAAGTTTTTTTAAGCATTAAATCTATGTTTTCTGATTGTTTTAAAAGATTACGATGTGCTCCGCCTTTTGCCTCTGGAATAATTTCGTCAATTACACCTAATTCTTTCAAATCCGCTGCTGTAATTTTCATCGCTTCTGCAGCTTCTTTTGCTTTACTAGCATCTTTCCAAAGAATTGCTGCCGCACCCTCTGGTGTAATAACAGAATACGTGGAATTTTCTAGCATATGAATGTAATCTCCTACTCCAAGACCTAACGCACCACCGCTACCACCTTCACCGATAACAATACAAATAACAGGTACAGTTAAACCCGCCATTTCAAATAAATTACGGGCAATTGCCTCACTTTGTCCACGCTCTTCAGCTGCTTTACCAGGATAAGCTCCCTTCGTATCGATGAAACAAATAATAGGACGATTAAACTTTTCCGCTTGTTTCATTAGACGCAGTGCTTTTCGATATCCTTCTGGATGAGGCATCCCAAAATTACGACGAATATTTTCTTTCGTATCTTTTCCGCGTTGGTGCCCAATTACAGTTACAGGCATCCCCTTATATTTCGCAATGCCGCCGACAATCGCTGCATCGTCGCCAAATAGGCGATCTCCATGACATTCAAAAAAATTAGTAAATAAGTGCTCAATATAATCGAGCGTTGTCGGTCGTTCTGCATGACGAGCAATTTGAACACGGTCCCATACTTTCATATTGCCGTATATATCTTCCTCTAATTTTTCTAGCTTGTCTTCCAAAATACGAATCTCCTCACTGAAGTCCATCTGGCTGTTTTTCGTATAGTCTTTCAGTTCACGGATCTTATTTCTTAGCTCAACAACTGGTTTCTCAAATTCTAGCTCTGCCATACAGCCATTTCCCCTCCTTGATGAACTTCTAAAATCTTACGGAGCGATTCTCTCATATCATCACGATGCACCACCGCATCTAATTGACCATGTTCTAGTAAGAATTCTGCCGTTTGGAAATCTTCCGGTAGTTTCTCACGCACAGTTTGTTCAATTACACGTCTACCAGCAAATCCGATCAGTGCCCCTGGTTCTGCAAGATTATAATCACCAAGTGAAGCGAAACTTGCTGAAACCCCGCCCGTCGTTGGGTGAGTCATAACAGAAATAAATAATCCTCCTGCATTACTATGCTTTTTCAAAGCTACGCTTGTTTTTGCCATTTGCATTAAACTTAATATCCCTTCTTGCATACGGGCACCACCCGAAGCAGTAAAGATAATAAATGGAACTTGTAAGTCGTATGCCTTTTCAACCGCACGGGCAATTTTTTCTCCTACAACAGAGCCCATGCTCCCCATTCGAAAACGAGAATCCATTACTGCAACAACAACAAGCATGTCATCAATTGTTCCTTCACCAGTTACAACCGCTTCGTTCAATTCAGTCTTCTTACGATCGCTCTCTAGTTTCTCTTCATAATCTGGAAACTCGAGTGGATTTAATGAAACCATTTCTTTGTCATACTCACGGAATGACCCTTCGTCCAATATACTATCAAGACGTTCCCATGCATTCATAGGATGATGATATCCACAATTCACACATACTTTTAAATTTTTTAGAAGTTCTTTCGTATACATGATTTTTTTACATTTCGGACATTTTGTCATAACGCCATCTGGTACATCTTTTCGTACTTGTTCTGAAGGTATTGCAGCATACTTTTTCTTTTTCACGAATAAATCTCTTAGCACAATTTGACCCCCTTCGTTGAGAGCTAAGGTTAGCGTAAGAAGAAAATTGGGCTAACACCAAAGTTTGATGTTAGCCTTATCTTCTCAATCTGTCTAATAACCTCACTCTTTACGTTTAACTTTAACCGCTACGCGATAGAATGTTTGTCATAACGTGTCATGGTCATTTCGACAAATTTTATACATTACGAGTGAAACTGTATATTCTCTACTAATTCATCGTAAATTTTTAGTGCATCATTTTCTTGTTTTTCTTCCAAAGTAGCATAAAGCTTTCTATACATATCGATAGAATCTCCTGAAACTTTACAAGAAAGAGTTGCTACGTAATCATTTACGATCATCCAAATGCGATATAGTAAATAATTATCGACTTGTTCAATAAGTGTTTTAAAGAACGTTTGATGAAGCGTCGGAATTGAATTTTCATTTTCTTCAAGCACTTGATGTAACTTACTTAGCACTTTAGAAAACGTTTCTTTCGGTAAATTACATACAATTCGAATCATATCTTTCTCAAGCAATCGTTTTGTTTGTAATAAATCACGAATTGTTTTCTCATCTTGCAGCAAGAACGGAGCAATCAATTGTACAAGACCGTTATCGTAAAAGTTTCGAATAAACGTCCCTTCACCACGTCTCGTTTCAATCAATCCTACAAGTTCTAAAGCACGCAACGCTTCTCTTACAGAGGAACGCCCTACATTTAAACGTGAACTTAACTCACGCTCAGACGGCAAACGATCCCCCGCTACCAATCCATCCTCTTCCATAATGGAACGGATTTTTTTTACAATTTCGAGATATACTTTTGTGTTTGATGATGTCAATGGAAATTCCTCGCTTATTCTTTACCAATCAGCGCTAATTGTTTTGTTTTCTCAGCAATCTCATTTGGATCTACTTGACGGCGAGCTACTCCTGTTTCCATTGCTGCTTTCGCAACGTAAGCTGCCACTTGAGGCGCTACACGCGCGTCAAACGGTGCTGGAATGATATAGTCTGCATTTAACTCATCTTCTGCTACAAGCTCAGCAATAGCCTGTACAGCTGCCATCTTCATTTCTTCGTTAATTTGTGTCGCATGAACGTCAAGTGCACCGCGGAAAATACCAGGGAACGCTAGTACATTATTTACTTGGTTTGCAAAGTCAGAACGACCCGTTCCAACAACAGCTGCGCCCGCTGCTTTTGCCAATTCTGGCATAATTTCTGGAACTGGATTCGCCATTGCAAAAATAATTGCATCGTCATTCATTGTACGAACCATCTCTTCTGTTAATGCACCTTCTGCAGATACACCAATGAATACGTCCGCACCTTGTACAACATCAGCTAAAGAACCTTCGATACGATTCTTATTTGTATATTTTGCAACTTCATCCTTCACCGGATTCATACCTGTAGGACGACCATCATAGATTGCCCCTTTACGGTCACACATAATAATGTCGCGTACGCCATAGCGATATAAAAGTTTAATAATTGCGATACCTGCTGCACCTGCGCCATTTGCGACAACTTTAATGTCAGACATTTTCTTTCCAACTAATTTTAGCGCGTTCACAAGACCCGCTACTGTTACGATAGCTGTTCCGTGTTGATCATCATGGAAGATAGGAATATTTGTTTCTTTTTTCAAACGTTCTTCAATAATGAAGCAGTTTGGTGCTGCGATATCCTCTAAGTTAACGCCGCCAAAAGTTGGCTCCATTAATTTTACAGTTTCAACAATTTTATCTACATCGTTTGTATTTAAGGCAATCGGGAATGCATCTACACCAGCAAAGCTCTTGAATAATACAGCTTTACCTTCCATTACTGGAAGAGATGCTTCAGGTCCAATGTTTCCAAGACCAAGTACAGCCGTTCCATCTGTCACAACTGCTACCATATTTCCCTTCATTGTATATTCATATACCTTACTTTTATCGTCATAAATTTCTTTACAAGGCTCTGCAACCCCTGGAGAATATGCAAGGCTTAAATCTTTTGCATTTTCTACTTTTACTTTTGATACAGTTTCTAATTTTCCTTGATGCACTTTATGCATGTGAAGTGCTTCTTCACGAAGTGTTGACAAACTATCCACTCTCCTCAAATTATTCTAGCTGATATCAATTTCTCCAAGTGGTCTGACCACGAACACTACTACTATAATAATCGAAGTGTAGGGAAATTGTCCATTATATTTTCACAACTACATTTTCTTCCCCGACAATTTCACGAAGTGCTCCTAAACATTCTTCACTTGGATGAATCGATAAACTTCGAGATAATTGTACCATTTTATGTTCCTTTTCATAATAAATTAGTACTTTCGCAAAACCTGAATAGTCAAACAATATTTTAGTAACCTGATTCAAAAGCTTTTTCTCATACTGAGACGGCAATTTCACGTAAACAGATGCATCTTTCTTTTCTTCATACACATCCATTTCTTCTAACGGATATAGTCCATTTACAATCCATTGCAACTTATGATTTCTAAGCTCAATCATGCCGTCAACTAAAACAATCGCTCCTTCTTGTAACTTATCTGAGAAATGTATATACGTTTCAGGGAAAAGCACTGCTTCCATTTCATCATTTTGGTCACAAAATGTAATAAACGCCATCTTTTGCAACTTTTTCGTACGAATCACTCTCACGCTTGTTATATACACGATAGCTCTTTGTACTTTTTTCTTATGTCGCATTGCTTGCGCGAGAGATGGAATTTCTAATTCTTTCGCTAACTTCACATACTGCGCTGTCGGATAACTTGATAAATAAAAACCTAGTGCTTCCTTCTCTTTATTTAATTGTTCAATAAAAGGGAGTTCTTCTCCTTGTACATATTTTGATTTTGGAACCGCATCTCCTAAATCACGTGCAAGGTTTGCGTACTCTAACGCCCCTTTAAGACTTTTCCATAAATTCGTTCTTGAAACGCCAAAGTCATCAAAACATCCAGACCAAACGAACGCCTCTAAATTTCGCTCTGTTACAAACTTTGATGGCATGCGAAGACAAAATTCAAATAAATCTTCAAACATTTTTTTCTCTCGTTCTTCTAACAAAGCTGTCACTGTAGCCATTCCGATATTCCGAATGGAAAGTAAACTATAACGTATCGCATTGCCTTCTATTTGGAAATTGTAACCACTCCTCTGAAGGGACGGCGGCAAAACGTGAAAACCTTTTCGCTTCGTTTCTCGTATATACTGTACAATCTTATCTTCATTTCCAATTGCACTTGATAATAGTGCTGTCATAAATTCCAGCGTATAATTCGCTTTTAAGTAAGCAAGCTGATATCCAATCATACTGTAGGCTACAGCGTGACTTCGGTTAAAACCGTAATCCGCAAATCTTACAATTAAATCATAAATTTTCTCTGCGGATGTCTCGTCATAACCGTTTTGTAAACACCCTTGTACAAAATGCTTACGTTCCTGATCTAAAATATCACGATTTTTTTTACTCACTGCACGGCGTAATAAATCTGCTTCTCCAAGCGAGAATCCCGCCAACTTCGACGCAATTTGCATAATTTGTTCTTGGTATACAATTACACCGTATGTTCTTTCTAAAATCGGCTTTAAATCTGGATGTAAATATTCAATTTGTCTTTTTCCGTGTTTTGATTCAATAAAGGTTGGAATTTGTTCCATCGGTCCTGGTCTATATAACGAGTTAACAGCGACAATATCTTCAAATTCATTCGGTTTTAACCCGCGAAGTACATTTCGCATACCACCTGATTCAAGCTGGAATACACCTGTTGTGTCCCCTCTACCTAACAATTGGAACGTCTTTTCATCTTGAAGTGGTAAATTTCTTATATCAATTTGTGTCCCAGTCTTTTTCACGATAAACTTTATAATATTTTCAAGTAACGTTAAATTACGTAATCCTAAAAAGTCCATCTTGAGCAATCCAAGTTCTTCTAATGCATCAGCTGGGTATTGCGTAACATACACATCGTTATGCCCTTCTTGAATTGCAACACTTCCGGTTAACGGCTCTTGGCTCATAATAACGCCAGCTGCATGGATAGACGTATGACGTGGTAAGCCTTCTACACGTTTTGCAATTTCAAACACACGCTCATGCAGAAGATTCCCTTGTATAAACTCACGAAGTGATTGCGATTCCTCATATGCATCTTTTAACGTTATACCAAGCTTTGATGGGATAAGTTTTGAGAATATGTCAATATCTCGCGGCGGAAGCCCCATTACACGCGCAATATCTCTAATTGCCGCTTTCGCTGCAAGCGTCCCGAACGTTACAATTTGTGCAACACGAAGCTGACCATATTTATCTTTCACATATCGAATCATCTCATCACGTCTTATATCCGGAAAATCGATATCAATATCTGGAAGTGTCACACGTTCAGGGTTTAGAAACCTTTCAAATAATAGATCGTATTCAATTGGATCAATATCTGTAATTTCTAATACGTAAGAAACGAGTGAGCCAGCTGCCGATCCACGGCCTGGCCCTGTTAAAATATGATTTTCATGCGCATACTTCATAAAATCCCATACGATGAGGAAATAATCACTAAACCCCATACTAGAAATAACGTTTAATTCATGATTCAAACGCTTTATATGTACTTCTTTCGGCGTACCATAACGTTTCTGCAACCCTTCTTCACAAACGCGGCGTAAATACATATCATTTGTCTCGTTAGCTGGAACAGGGAATTTCGGTAATTGATTTACATGAAACGGTATTTCTACTCTGCAACGTTCTGCAATTTCTACTGTGTTATAAATCGCTTCTTCTACGTGAGAAAATAGTGCTTCCATTTCATCTGATGATTTTAAATAATATTGATCTGTTTTCAGCCTCGGTCTATCTGGATCCGTCATTTTCGTTCCACTTTCAACAGATAATAAACATTCATGAACAAGTGCGTCACTTTGATTGATGTAGCGTACATCGTTTGTTGCAACGACTGGAACATTTATCCTACTCATAAATTCAGGTAATTTCTCTTGCAGGAGCAGTTCATCTTGAATCGCATGATGCTGCAAACTCATATAAAAATTGCCGAACATATTTTGATATGTGCGAGCTACTTCTTCAGCCTGACTTTCTTTGTCTTCTAATAATAATTGTTCAATTTCCCCATCTTTACCTGGTGAAATAGCAATTAGCCCTTTCGCATAATGCGCAAGCCATTTCTTAGGAATACCTTCTTTTGACTTTGTCATAATGCTACTAGAAATCTTTAATAAATTTTGATAGCCCATTTCATTTTCAGCGAGTAAGACAAGCGGATAAGACTTTTCTTCTTCTTCACTAAAAATAGAAGCTGTTAAACCGATAATAGGCTGTATATCATGTTTCTTACATGCTTTATAAAACGGAATAACGCCATACATAACATTTTCATCTGTAATAGCCAACGATGAATAACCGAGCTCTTTCGCCCTGACTACAAGCTCATCAATTTTACAAGCACTTTTTAATAAACTAAAAACGGTTTGACATTGTAAATGCACAAACTTCACTGTTGTACCCTCTCTTTACCTATTTGACTACTTTTATTATAGGTGAAGAGGAAAGCGGAAATCAAAACATACTTCTTATACTTTGTCCATATATATGAAGAAGAAAGGGGAATGACGATGGATGTAAGAGAACATACTTTTTTCTCTCTGCTTATTATTAGTTATTTTATTGCCTTTGGGGTTATACTTGGTGGTTCATTAATTGGTGGATTTGGTGCATTTCTTATCGGAAAACCAACTCTAACTTACATTAATCAATTCGCCCAAAATTTAAGAATTTGGGCACTCGTTGCAGCGATTGGCGGAACATTTGATACCTTTTATAGCTTTGAAAGAAGTTTTTTTGGCGGGGATATGAAAGATATCGTAAAACAAATTCTCCTTATTTTTTTCGCAACGGGTGGTATGCAAACCGGTCTTACTATTATTAAATGGCTAACGCAGGAACATGTATGAGAGTACCAAGTGCCAATACAGCAAAAAGATGGTATTTAGTTTTAGCTGGTGCTGCTGTTGGGGGCGTGTTGAGCTGGTTCATTTTTTTGTACATATACGGTGTTTTTCAAGAAGAACAAACTAGTAAAATAGCAGAACAAAGAGAAATTATAGAAAAACAAGAAGCAAAGCTCCACGTCCTTCTCGAAGATCAAGAAAAATTGAATACAGAAAATAAACGGCTCTTAACCATTCAAGAGATTAAAATAAAAATTATAAATCGGGAAAAATACGATTTAGACAACCTTACACTCGAAAATATGACCACTTCTATCCATAATGACCTCCAGCATCTTTTAACGAAAAACATACAAAGTATCGCAAAAAATAAAGACCTACTCAAAAAAGCAATCGAAAATAAAACGTATAAACATTACGATCGTCTATATCGTTTTAAAGTCGACACCATATCTTTCGATACCGTGCTTGAAATTAGCATTGCTATAGAGAAAGAAAAATAAAGAAGGAGGGCTTTAGCGCCACTCCTTCTTTTCGTTTTAATATATACTCTCTTATTTACAAATCTCACGTAAATCAGCAAACAGACGATCCGCTTCTTCCCAAGAAGATGCTTTTGCACCAGAAGCCATCGGATGCCCTCCGCCATTATATTGCATTGCTAATTTATTTATCACTGGTCCTTTTGAACGAAGGCGAACACGAATCACATCGTCTTCCTCTAAGAATAGAACCCATGCCTTTAATCCATCAATATTACCAAGCGCTCCAACAACACCAGATGCTTCAGAAGGAAGTACATCAAATTCTTCTAATACTTCTTTCGTTAATTTAATGTAAGCTGCTCCTTCTTCTACCATCGTAAAATTCTGTAAAATATAGCCGTTTAAACGAGCGATCTTTTCTTTCGTCTTATACATTTCATTGTATAAATCTGTGAATTTCACACCCATATCAACAAGCTCACTTACGTAACGAAGTGTTTTTGCTGTTGTATTCGGGAATAAGAAACGTCCTGTATCTCCAACAATTCCTGCTAAAATAAGGCGAGCAGCTTCTGTTGTTATTTGTAATCCTTTATCTTTTCCATAACTGTAAAACTCATAAATCATTTCACTTGTAGAACTTGCTGTCGTATCTACCCATGTAATATCTCCATATGGATCTTCATTTGGGTGATGATCAATTTTGATTAACATTTTCCCTTTTGTATAGCGTTGATCGTCAACACGTTCTTGGTTCGCGGTATCACAAACGATAACAAGTGCATTTTCGTATACACTATCTTCAATATCATCCATTACTCGTAAGTATGCTAGTGACGGTTCATTATACCCAACCGTATAAATATTTTTCTCTGGAAACGATTCTTGTAGAATTGTACTAAGACCGCCCTGTGAACCTAGTGCATCTGGATCTGGACGTACGTGACGATGAATAATAATCGTATCAAACTCTTTAATTGCTCCTAAAATTTGCTCATGCATATGTATAATCTCCTTTTTATTCAACTTCTTCACTTGATTCCGCATTAACGTGCAGTAAAAGTCCAATTGGTGCGGGCTAATCATTAGCGCGTGGAAACATCCTCACACTAATTAAAGTTTCACTTTATCCTTCATTATAACGGAAAGTATTTCATACATGCGAACAATTGCTTTATAATAAAAGTTAGAAAGTTTAGATATTTCTTTTTTCTCCACTATTATTTTTCACAAAACGATGGGAGTGTGTATTATGCCAGTATTAGTCTTCTGTATTATCGTCTCATTTATGTTGTATCTCTTCTACAAAACAAAATACTTTCGTACAAGCCGCCCAATGGAGAAAGGTTGGCTCTCCGGAAAATCTGCAATGGCACTCGGTTCATTCGTCTTATTCTTCGGGATAAACCAATTCTTTTTAGAACTTTCAACCGCTCGTATTATCGTTGGTGTCTTATTTGTTCTATTTGGTAGTGCAAGTGTATTTAATGGATTTCGCCAATATAAACATTTCTTACCATTAGCAGTTAAAGAAGCAGAAGGCTATGAAGCAACGTAAAAAAGCATCAACATTGTGATGCTTTTTTACGTCCTCTAACTTTCAAAATCATATATGCGACAAAAGCAGAAGGTATATTAAATGGGTTGCCTTGTACGTGAAAATGTAATTGTTCTTCTTCAAAAGACATTTTTTCATATAGTTCTCGCTGAGATAATCCTGTTTTTTTCTTTTTTTCATGTAATCCTTGTAAGTATAAATATTGAAGCGGTATCATCACAAGAAAGTAAAATAGTGCGATACTACCAAAAAAGAGTACTGTTGATGACATAATGCATACCACCTTCCTGTAATCCATTTTCTTACAATTTAATTATAACATAGTCTAGGATCTAATTAAATTAATATTCTGTTTTTTAATCAGACAATTGTCTCACCACATAATTCTTCTTCGACATACTGAATATACCGCCGAATAAAACTTCCGGGATTCTTTTTAATCGGTTCAATATCAAGTCTTAATGGTATTTTTCCGGCCATATAAAAGATTCTTGAAGCGGTCCCAAGTCGAATGGCTGCTTCCGAAATATTTTCCCCATATCCCATCATGAAGTTCCCCCATACTTCTTCTAACTGTCCCGAAGCAATTAAATGCAATCTCGGAACACCAATATCAAACTCTTTATACCCAAATCCACATTCATCAAAATCAAGTAAATACCAATCCTCTTTATCTACAAGAACATTGCCAAAATGCATATCGCCATGAACAAATTGTTTTTCTCCTAGTTGAGTTGAATTTGTAAGTTCTTGTATTCTTTCTGCAATTCTCAAGCATTTATTTTTATCCGCATAAGATAAAAATGAAGTATGTAATAAACGTTGTAAAGGCTCGTGAATTGTCTTTTTCTCGCTATATATAGGCCTTTCATAACCTCTCCAAGTTTGCGGCATTCTTTTGAGCACTCCATTTGTTTTTTCATGAAACATTCGCATTAATGATCCAAGCTTTTCATAATCTTTATCCTTTGGTTCTAAAATTTCACTTCCGCTTATAAACCTAAAGACAACAAAATACTGGATACTTCCCACATCTTTCTTAACAGATGTGATCCAACCACCATTTTTATTTACAACTACTTCTGGTACTAACATTTGTTTTTGTATCGCTATTAACCAGTGTATTTCAGCCTCTATTTGCTCGGCTGTATAACGTCCTCCTCTATACTGCCTAACTACAAATTTATTTTTTTCCGATTCGAATATATATGTTTGATTTTCTCCTCCATGCAATAATGAAACTTTCATAAGACTATTTAAATTATATTGCTTACATAACTGCTCTTTAATGTGAAAATCCATTCTTCTCCCCCCTAGTACATATAGTGCAGCATAGTTTCCCTTTAATAATTAGTAGTGTAAGCTTTTCTATCGACTAACAACCAATTCTCTAACCTGATATAGATTAGCTAAAGTCTCCAACATATCCTGCTATTTTTGCACTTCACTACCCAAACTCTTACGCAGCTTAAATAACAGCTTCAAAATCCAATAAAACAAAATAAAGTTAAAGAAAAAGCCTAATGGATGAAACGAAATTTCCCATCCGCCATAATAAATGAAATTTTCTGCTGGCATACCAAAGTAAAGAAAATCGCTATTATTTTCTCCAGTTGTAGGGATAAAGGAAAAAATAATAGCGAAAATCAAACTTATTACATACAATTTCTTTTTATTTGAATCCATTATTCTATGAGTTATCACATGAACAGTAATTACAGATATTAAACCTAAAAAGAAAAATATTACTCCCATTCGACACCTCCACAATTATTGTCCAAGCATCTTCAAGTGATTGCATGCCCTACTTATAAATATGAAACAGAACGTGATTTAATTTTCTCTTTTGCAGTTCAAAACATAATGGATTCAGTTGATAACTAAATTTTAAAACGCCCTACTGTACCTTCTAAAAAAAAGGAACAAACCAAAGCGGTCTGCTCCATCTTTTTATTTATCAATCAACTGCACCATAAGTAATGCTTTCCCAACAACATTACCTTCATGATGCACTTCTACATCAACCTTACCAAATTTACGTCCAATTTCTAATACTTTCGGATGAACCGATACAACATTATCAATTTGGACTGGCTTCACGAAATAAATTGTTAAGTTTTCAACAATTAAATCGCTTTTCTTTTGCGCACGAATAACGCGATTCGTTGCTTCCGTCACAATTGTTGCGAATACACCGTAAGATAACGTTCCAATTGAGTTCGTCATTTGCGGCGTCACTGAAAATTGATATAGATGTTCATTTTTCGCTTCTTTCGGCGTCATAAATTGATTCGTTACAATATCATCAATTGTTTCGCCGACTTGTGGTTGACGCTGAATCATTTGCAACGCCTGAAGTACATCTTGACGGCTAATAATACCTTGCAACTTATTTCCTTCATCAACAACAGGAAGTAACTCAATACCTTCCCACACCATCATACGTGCCGCCGCTGCGACAGACATTTTTCCATTTACCGTAATTGGATGCCTTGTCATTACTTTATCAATTGGTGTTTCTTTTGCAACACCAATCATATCCTTAGAAGTCACAATACCTAATACCTTTTTATTTTCATCAACAATTGGATACCTTCCGTGCATCGTCTCTTCGTTATATGCATGCCATTGCTGCACTGTATCATTTGGTTTTAAATATAACGTTTCTTCAATAGGTGTTAAAATATCTTCAACGAGTACAATTTCTTTCTTAATCAGCTGATCGTAAATCGCACGGTTAATTAACGTTGCAACTGTAAATGTATCGTAACTACTTGAAATAATCGGCAGTTTTAATTCATCTGCTAATTTCTTCACATGATCTTCCGTATCAAATCCGCCCGTAATTAACACCGCAGCTCCAGTTTCTAACGCTAATTGATGTGCGTTCGTACGATTACCGACAATAAGTAAGTTTCCAGCTTCTGTATAGCGCATCATCGCTTCTAATTTCATTGCCCCGATTACGAATTTATTTAACGTTTTATGTAGTCCTTCTCTGCCTCCAAGTACTTGACCATCGACAATGTTAACGACTTCTGCATATGTCAGCTTTTCAATATTTTCTTTCTTCTTTTGTTCAATTCGAATTGTTCCGACACGTTCAATCGTACTAACATACCCTTTATTTTCTGCATCTTTAATTGCACGATAAGCTGTACCTTCACTTACACTCAAATCTTTTGCAATTTGCCTTACAGAAATTTTATGCCCTACTGGCAGGCTATTAATATGTTCTAAAATTTGGTTATGCTTGGTAGCCAAATGGTTTCACCATACTTTCTTTTCCCTAAATTCTTCATGTGTTGTATTTTCAGTATACTATATTTTCAAAACTGTTACACTCTCTCTTTATATATCTGTACTATTTTTTTTATAACAAAATACGCCTTACATTACACCACTTCTTCCATTACAACAATGTAATGGTATTGTCATCTCGTTCGATAGTTTGTCCAGCCGCTTCAATATACAATGAAGACAAGAAATGAAACAAAGGAGCGGATAGATGATGAAAAAATTATTAGAAGTTGTAGGTGCTGTATTTTTAGCTTTCGTAGACGGGAAAAAAGTTGCAATGGAATTAAATGAAACACCTGAACAACCACTTCCAAAAAGAAAAGAATCATCAAAACAATTACAACCTTTAAAAGCTGCCCTACACACATAAAAAACCCTTCACTTGTCTTTTCAAATGAAGGGTTTCTTTTTTATAGTGTAATACTTTCTCCAGCTTCTAATACTTTCCCTGTACAATTTTGTAGCTTTTCTACAAATTGATATGGATCTTGTTCAATTACTGGGAACGTATTGTAATGCATCGGTACAACAGTTTTCGCCTGAACCCATTTTGCTGCTAAAACAGCATCTTCTGGTCCCATTGTGAAATTATCACCAATTGGTAAAAATGCTACATCAATGTTATGTAGTTCCCCAATTAATTTCATATCAGAGAATAAAGCGGTATCCCCTGCATGGTACACAGTTTTCTCTTCTGCTGTAAATAAAATACCCGCTGGCATACCTGTATATGTAATCGTCTTATTTTCTTCATCAATATAACTAGAACCGTGGAATGCTTGTGTAAACTTCACTTTGCCGAAGTCAAATTCATGTGAACCACCAATATGCATCGGATGTGTATTCACACCTTGCCAACTTAAAAATGTCGCTAGTTCAAATGGCGCTACAACAACCGCATTATTTTTCTTCGCAAGCTCTACTGTATCTCCAACATGATCACCATGACCGTGCGATAAAAGAATCGCATCTACTTTTACATCTTCAGCCTTTAAATCTGTTTTCGGATTTCCTGTTAAAAACGGGTCAATTAAAATGACTTTTCCATTCGTCTCAATTTTCACAACTGAATGTCCATGATAAGATACTTTCATTATTACATTCCTCCCCTTATTACATTCACACTTTTTATTCTACATGATTTTTCAATTCCCTGTCTTTTCTAACATCTATTTACTTGTCATAACACTTTCCTCCGATGTAAAGTTATATTTGTAATTAAATATCTCGGGGGTGCCAATCAATGAATGCTAGATTAGAAAATTTAATGCAATGGCTAAAAGAAAAAAACGTAGAAGCTGCGTTCCTAACTTCTACACCAAACGTCTTCTACATGACAAACTTCCACTGTGAACCACACGAAAGACTTCTTGGTATGTTTGTATTCCAAGACAAAGAGCCTATTTTAATTTGTCCTAAAATGGAAGAAGGTCAAGCGCGTAATGCTGGCTGGGCACATGAAATTATCGGATTTACTGATACTGACAGACCATGGGATATGATTGCAAAAGCAATTAAAGACCGCGGTATCAATGCAAATGCAGTTGCAATTGAAAAAGAACATTTAAACGTAGAGCGCTACGAAGAATTAACAAAACTATTCCCAAATGCAGCTTTCAAATCAGCTGAGGAGAAAGTTCGTGAACTTCGTTTAATTAAAGACGAAAAAGAACTTTCTATTTTACGCGAAGCAGCTAAAATGGCAGACTATGCTGTTGAAGTTGGTGTAAATGCAATTAAAGAAGATCGTAGCGAGTTAGAAGTATTAGCAATTATTGAACACGAATTAAAAACAAAAGGCATACATAAAATGTCATTCGATACGATGGTATTAGCAGGTGCAAACTCTGCCCTTCCACACGGTATTCCAGGTGCAAACAAAATGAAGCGCGGCGATTTCGTACTATTTGATTTAGGCGTAATCATTGACGGTTACTGCTCTGACATTACACGTACAGTAGCATTCGGTGACATTTCTGAAGAACAAACTCGCATTTACAACACTGTACTTGCTGGACAACTACAAGCAGTTGAAGCATGTAAACCAGGTGTTACACTTGGCGCAATCGATAATGCTGCTCGTTCTGTTATCACAGATGCAGGTTACGGAGACTTCTTCCCGCACCGCCTTGGTCACGGACTTGGAATTAGCGTACACGAATATCCAGATGTAAAAGCTGGTAACGAATCTCCATTAAAAGAAGGTATGGTCTTCACAATCGAGCCTGGTATTTACGTACCAAACGTAGGTGGCGTTCGTATTGAAGATGATATTTATATCACAAAAGACGGATCAGAAATTTTAACGAAATTCCCGAAAGAATTACAATTTGTAAAATAAGAAAAAGGCAGCGTGAGTGCTGCCTTTTTTATTTCTCTACTATTTCAAATTTCTCTACAATCATTTTTGCTGGATAACTCTCAAGCGTTTGAGAAGACCATACTTTTATTTTATCCCCTGTGTTCAATTGATTATATGCGTCTTTATCCTTAAAACTCAACACTATATCTGATGGATGCTCTTTATTCATTTGTTGTTCTATATAATGTTGCAACTCTACTTTTGTATGAAACGTTTTATCACCGACAAAAAATACCGCATCATTTCTTACTACGATATACCCTTCTTCAGGCACTTTTTTTACCTCTACTTGTTTTGTAGTACACGCTGATAATACGAGTAGCAATACACTAAAAAATATATACATAGAAATTTTCACATGCCTATTCATTCTTAACTCCTTATCCTACACTATTTCCGCTTTAACACCATCTTCTCTTCATACTTATCATCCCATTTAATCACAATCTCTATCGGTTCATCTTTAGAAAGCGGCGCGCAACTTACACAAGAAGACTTCATTTCAATTCTTGCTCCTTTATGAACTTCTAACGTTTGTGTCATTGTACTAAAGGTCCCATGAATAGAAATCTCCAAATTTTTAAATTCTGTATTCCCATCTCCGCCCTTATACTGAAATATAAACATTCCATCTTCACTGTCATCCTTAATATGGCCTTTATATTGTCCCGTCCAACTTTTGCTCTCGCTAGAAAAAGTAAAATACCAAATTGAGCAGCTTCCTAAAAAGAAAATACTAATGAAAAAGAATAATGCTCTCTTCATCATGCCCCTCCATTCAAATGCACTTATTTATCCCGCATTAACGGGCAGTAAGACCCCCACCTCAAAATTCGGTGAAAGCAAAGAAGTTAGGTGGGGGATCAACTGTCCGTAAAAGCCCGATTAGTTCAACTAATAATCAGCGGGGGATGACCCCCCCACTGATTAAAGTTTCATTTTATTGCCTATTTCTTCCTCTTATTATACTATTAAAATACAGAATTTTCTAAAATAGGAGGTTTATATGTTACAACAACAGTTAGAAGAAATTCGTAATAATAATTACGTAATCAATGGTACTCTCAATATTGATTCCTTAAGTTCCAGTATGCTTGAGCATATTGGGGATACTGATAGCTATTTAAGAGACAAACTTATTTACTCTACTTTTTATCATCTCATCAAAAAGGAATACATTTCACACACGCAATTACAGAGACTATTATTAGAAAGCAGCGGTGAAAAATATTTATTGTATAAGATTCATTCGGATAACGAAGATGCGGTATTTACCCGTGCATTTACAACATTATTAATTGCACTTATTATTGATGCCGATACGAATCATAATTTCTTATCACAGAATGATATTTTAACTGTAAAAGATCAATTAATTCTATATATGAACAATGAGCATGATTTCCGCGGATATGTTCCAGACCACGGCTGGGCACATAGTATTGCTCATGCTTCTGATACGTTTGAGGCACTTGTTCGTAATCCTAAACTGGAAACTTTATATTACGAAGAAATATTACAAACTTTATTAAACAAAGTTTGTGTCCATTCTATTTACTACAAATATGAAGAAGATGAACGTCTCGTTTATCCAATTGTCGCAATGCTACAAAATGGTCTAAAGGAAGACGTACTCATATTAGCCCTTCATGACTTAGTAGCCCAATTACCAGTCCAAAAACAAACACTACATATTAAATCGTACGAGTTTCTATATGGAAATATAAAATCTTTCTTACGTAGCTTATTTTTCAGACTACGTACACTGTCTATATGTGAAGAAACTGAATGCGAAATTGAAAAATTGCTACAAGAGCTTCCAAAATATTATTAAAAAAAGAAGGCCACTTAGAAAGTGCCTTCTTCTATTTCACTAATATTTAATTGAAATTTCACGATCCAGACTGAGAAAAGGTGGACAAGAAGCGCAAATGCCATACATGCTCCGCTTAAAAAAGTTAGTATAGGATGCGAATACACGTGCCCTAATCCATAGGATATTGCCACGAAAAACATTGTTATGTAAATATAAATTGCTCCATGTATTTGCCTCATATTAACCTCCTTTTCATATAGTATAACATAAATTTTCTGATTATTCACATTAATAGACTGTAATTAATATTTCTCAACTGTTACACCTCTAACAGCAGCCTTAATATATAGTGCTCCTTGTAAACTTTGTAAATCCTCTGTTTTATCTGTTACAACTACACCGTATATCGCTAATTCTTTTGCTTCGAAGTTTTTTATCTCATTATATTTTTCCCTAAAATATTTTTGATATCCCCCTTTATTTTCACTTAAAGATATCTAAATACAACTTTCCTTTAAATTTTTTTCAAAATAAAAAGCACATCTATTTTGATGTGCTTCTCTCAAAAATACTATTCTATTATTTCATCGCGTCCTTCACAATATCCTGAATCATAACAACTTCTGTTTTCATATCAACAGAGGGTGCTTCTTCATCAATACATTCATACCAAAACGCTAAGTGCTTTTTATCAATTTCATGATGAGAATTTTCGACAGGAGCTTCTCCTTGTACAGAATACCAATATAAGTATTCTTCTCCATCTCTTATTTCCCGGAAAATTGTCTCTACATACATCTTTTCGTCGTTTAATGTCAAAAGCACTTCTTTCATATTGTCATTCAGAAGCTGCATCCATTCATCTACTCGCTGACTTTTACCCGGCTTCACTTTAAATCTCGTTAGTTCTACATTCATTTTTATCCCCCCGTTTTCTTACGTACAAATAAACTATATTCTACTGGATGATGAAAACTTAATTTACTAGCTAATTTTTGCGAGGGAATATTGTCTACATAACAATCCCAGCACGGTGTAATATCATTTTGTATGCAATGTTTAATGAACCGTGTTGCAACAGCTTGGGCTAATCCTTTCCCTTGATATGTTTTATGCGTCGCAATATCAATTTCAGCAAATCCATTCCCGCTAAATATCGAAACACATTCCGCTACAATCATTCCCCCTTGTTCTATACAAAATCCAAAACCACCGTTTAAAAACGTTTCTTTTGATCCCCAATATTCTTTGTAGTACTCCTCTGTAAATTCACTGCTTCGTTCTATATCTCTTCTATCAATACGTTTTACTTCATATGTATTTTTGTTACAATCTCGTTTTCTCTCTTCAAAGGTTACGCTTTGAAACTTCATTCGCGTGATGTTCCGAAGTACATTACTAAAACGCTCTTCTATCATCATTTCCCACTCTTCACTCGAAGTGCATAATGTAAATCTCTTCTCTGTTTTTTCAATAGACTTTTTTATATACGAAAATAAATCTTCGTTATAATTTTGATCACAAGTATCACCAAACAAATAATAAATACCATTAGCTGTACGAATTAGTCCTGCTGTTAACTCCTCGTTTGCAAAAACCTCACCATCTATCATTTGATCACATACCGCATAAGCAAAAGTCGTGGTTCTTGTATCACTTTCTAAAATCGAAAGTACTTGTCTATACTCAGCTACAGATAATTCCCTCATAATTGCTCCACTTTAATCGTATCAGCCTCTATATTTTCAAAACAAAGATTTACCGTTCTCTTTAATGCTCTCGTTCTATGAATCTTGCATGCTGGAATTAAAATAGAATCATTTGGCTTTAATACCGCTGTTTCTCCATCTTCAAAATCAATAAGTAATTCTCCCTCTAACACAATAAATAATTCATCCGAATTAGAATGATAGTGCCAATCATATTCACCAGTAAATACGGCGATTCGTAAGCAATGATTATTTATATTTGAGACAACAAAGTTTTTGTGTTGATCTTGAATATCCTTTGTTAATTCTATTAAGTTCACAGTTTCCATCTTTCGTCTCATCCTTTCATTAGTCGTTCTTCTGAAAAACTAACTTAGTCGCCACCACCTCCGCAGTCACCTCCACTATCACCTGAGCTGCTACAATCATTGCTACTATAGTCACCAAATCCACTTGATGAGCTTGAAGCGTACGAAGATTTTTTGCTCCTTTTTCTTTGCTTATCTTTCTTACTTTCATGACTAGGCCATACTGTATCAAAAAATATAAAGAATAAGACTAATTCTATTGCAACAAGGAGAAATTCTAAAATACTCTCAATAATATTAGGAGTTATCTCAAAACTGTAAAACACTCCAAATGAATACATACACAAAATTACATACAGAGCCATACAAATATACCGAAATGTTTTCTCTATCATAATGACTACTTTTTGTGAAAAAGGTATGTTCTGTTCCTGTTTTTTCTTTATATATTTTTGTCTTTTAGCTTGCTTTTGCTTCCTCTTTTTGCTTCCCATCCAATTCCCTCTTTCGACTTCTATTTTTCATTTAATTCCAAATTATCACAAAAAATAACATTATAACAAGCTATATTTCACGTAAAGTTTTGTTTACTTTTTGTAAAGTTTCATTTACTTATTACCTAAAAATGGATATAATGAATGTAACAAATTTACAAAAAGGAGACTTTGTATATTTGATTAAAAATAAGGTAAAACAATTCCGCGTCGTTAGAGACATCACCCAAGAACAATTAGCTTCCTCTGTTCAAATTACTAGACAATCCCTCATCGCTATCGAGAAGAATAAATACAACCCAAGTTTAGAATTAGCATTGAAATTATGTGAGTTTTTCAACTGTAAAGTAGAAGATTTATTTCAATTAGATAAAACTGGGGAGGAAAAGAATGAAAAATACTTTTAATCAAAAGTTCATCTCACATCTTACTATTTTATTGTTAGGATCATCTTTTTTGTATTTCAATAGTAATGACGAAGAAAAGATTAGTTCTGTCCTTCTATTCGTTGGCTTATACATACTCTTAGATTTAATACTATTAGTAGTAAAAAAAATATTCTTTAAGAAAAAAAAGAGCGTTTCTGAGAAATATCCATTACCTGAGATGGATGAAAGAATCGAGAAGATGAGTTTAAAACTTATGGCACAAATTTTCGGTCTCTCTCATTTAGTCGGCTCTGCGATACTATTTATTTTATATATCACTGACAAAAATTCGATGATACGAGTTGAGTATGCCTTATATTACTTGTTCGGCATTCTTTTCTTTACAATGATGTTCGGATTGAAAATTATAAAGAAACTAGACAATTAATTTAAATAAAAAGCCCCTCCTTACGAAAGGAGGGGCTTACATGTATTTCTATTATGATAAAGCAGGAGCTTTTTCAAGTAGCTCTTTCGCATCAGCATATTGTAAACCGTGTGCTTCTGCAACTGCTTCGAATGTTACATAGCCATCTAATGTGTTAATACCTTTTAGTAATGCAGTATTGCCTAAGCAAGCATCTTTATAGCCTTTGTTCGCAATTTGTACTGCATATGGTACTGTTACGTTTGTTAATGCAAGAGTTGATGTACGTGGAACCGCACCTGGCATATTAGCAACTGCATAATGAACAACGCCATGTTTTTCGTAAGTTGGGTTGTCATGAGTTGTAATACGGTCAGTTGTTTCGAAAATACCACCTTGGTCAATCGCGATATCTACAACGACAGAACCTGGTTCCATTGATTGAATCATTTCTTCTGTTACAAGTTTTGGCGCTTTTGCACCTGGAATTAATACCGCACCAATAACAAGGTCAGATTCTTTTACAGCTTCTGCGATGTTATATGGATTAGACATTAACGTTTTTACTTGGTTACCGAAAATGTCATCTAGTTGACGAAGACGTTCTGCACTTAAGTCGATGATTGTTACATCTGCACCTAAACCTACTGCAATCTTCGCTGCGTTTGTACCAGCTTGACCACCGCCGATAATTGTTACTTTTCCGCGTTTTACCCCTGGAACGCCTGCAAGTAAAATACCTTTACCACCTTTGTTTTTCTCAAGGAATTGTGCACCGATTTGTGCAGACATACGACCAGCTACTTCACTCATAGGTGCAAGTAATGGTAATGAACGATTGTCTAATTGTACTGTTTCGTATGCAATTGATACAACTTTGTTATCAATTAATGCTTTCGTTAATTCTGGTTCTGGAGCTAAGTGTAAGTATGTGAATAAAATTAAACCTTCACGGAAATAGCCGTATTCACTTGCTACTGGCTCTTTTACCTTCATAACCATATCTTGATTCCATGCTTCTTCAGCAGTTTCAACAAGTTTTGCACCAGCTTGTACGTATTCTTCATCCGTAAAGCCAGATCCTAAACCTGCTCCTTTTTGAACAAAAATTTCATGACCATTTTGTACTAAATGTACTGCTCCCGCTGGCGTCATTGCCACGCGGTTTTCATTGTTTTTAATTTCTGTTGGAATACCGATACGCATTATTAGTTCCCCCTTGAGTTATGAAATGACCCCTGAATCATTTTTTAAAGCGCTTTCTATGCTCTTATATTTTAACATAATATCTCAATATTTGACAAAAAAATAATACAAGTTTTCCGATAGATTTAATCTTACATTAAAGGACAGTATTATCCGCACCTATCAGCACAAAGGATAAACTGTCCAATTATTCGAAACTTCACTTCACTTTATTTTACTCTATCGATGTCTATGAATAACATCAACTGCACCCGTTACTTCAATAATTGTGCCGGTAATCATATCGGAATCGTCCTCACATAAAAACGAAATCGTTCTTGCGATATCTTCGCCTGTTCCAGATCTACCAATTGGTGTGTTATGTTCTTTCAACTGACGTGCTTCCTGAATTGTTGCTTCTTTCATTTCACCAATAATATCACCAGGACATACCATGTTTGCAGTAATACCATACTCTGCTTCTTCGTAAGCAACTGTTTTCGTTAATGAAACAAGTCCTACTTTCGCTGCTGCAAAAGCTGAACGATAAATCCATCCCGGTGCGCTATCTGCCCCTTGGAATCCGTAATTAATAATACGGCCAAAGTTCTGTTTTCTCATAACTGGAACGACAAGTTTCAACAAATGAAACACCGCTGTTAAATTACCCTGAATCATTTCATTCCATTCGTCTTCTTCATAATCGACTAACTTTTTTCGTTCAAATACATATGGACCAGCATTATTAATTAAAAAGTCAATTTTGCCAAAACGGCTTATCGCTTCTTCTACTATTTTATGTAAATCTTCCTTTTTCGTGACATCCGCTTGCACGAATTGTAGACGCTCTTCCATATTTTTATATGTTTCTTTCATCGTTTCCATAGCTGCTATATCGCTATGATATGTTACTGTTACTGAATATCCTTTAGCCAATAACTTTTCTGTTACTTGCTTTCCTAAACCTTTCGTACCGGCTGTAATGAGCGCGTGTCTCACAAACATGCCTCCTTTTAAATTGCTATACTTCATATGTAACAAGTTCTCGCACCAATTACAACTAAAATGAATCAAAACAGAGTTTTCGAAATTCTGTAACGTTTCCGACAAGCATATTACCAAAATTTGTTTTATAATAAAGTTGTAAACGGTAATAAAAATGATTGGGAGGAATTTACTATGAATAATACATATACAAATATTTTAATCGCGGTGGATGGTTCTAAAGAAGCAGAAAGAGCCTTTAAAAAAGCAATTCAAGTCGCAAAACGAAACAACGCAACATTAACAATTGCTCATATCGTTGATGTAAAAGCATACTCAGCAGTAGAAGCTTATAGCCGTGCAATTGCTGAACGTGCAAATCTATTTGCAGAAGACTTATTAGAAGACTACAAAAAAACTGCGCTTGAAGCTGGCCTTGAAAAAATTGAAACTGTATTAGAATTCGGTAATCCTAAATCTAAAATTTCAAAAGAAATCGCTCCAAACCATAAAGTAGATTTAATTATGTGTGGTGCAACTGGTTTAAATGCTGTTGAGCGTTTCCTAATTGGTAGCGTCTCTGAACATATTATTCGCTATGCGAAATGCGATGTCCTTGTTGTTCGTGGTGATGAAGAGCAAGGTGAGCTTTAATTTATAAATAAAAACACCAAGTCCACATGGGCTTGGTGTTTTTTATTTCACATATTTTACTATAAATACAAGACAAGCCACAATAACAACAGTAATTGCTAATACATAAGGCGGAAGAAATTTTAAGGACCACAGTGCCATCATGATCGTAGCTACCGTTAAATAAGATTGCTTTGCATCTTCTGTCATTTTTTTACGAAATAAGAAAACATACAAATAGCCAATTGGCGGCGTAATAAAGCAAAGAACATATATGATTTTTGATTTCAAATATCATTTTTGTTCCCCGAGCTTCTTTATGTCTTCTTCTATTCTCTTATGCTCTTGTTCTCTCGTTTCTCCTACAAGCGGATCTTCCTCTTCTCCTCGCTTTTCTTTCATATAAGGAAGAAAGTGCATGAAAAAATAGTATGCAAATACGAACGCTCCAAATCCAATATTTAATCTTTCTAATGGAATATGTTCACTAAAAAAAGCAGCAATAAGCACTAAAGATAAACAGTACGTCATCATCCAAAATGAACGTTTTCTCTTTTTTCGTTCCATTTCTTTTTTATCTTGTACATGTTTTCTTTTCGAAAGCCATATCGAAATACAGCAATCTACTACAAATAGAATAAAGATAAATATCCCGATGTGTACTATTTCTACATCCTCAAATGAAAAGATATTTGGGAATGCAACGTGTAATACAATTAGCGTGTACAAAATTAACCGATACGATAAACTTAACTAAATCTATACAATTCAATCAAATTTACACAAGTTAGTGCTCCATCGTGTTCTCGCAGCCCCAAAGGGACGAGGGGTATAACACTCCACACGAGGCAATATCGTTACCTCCTATTATCAAGCATTTATTTTACCCATCTTGATAAATTTATCGCAGCATTTATATCCCTATCGTGATGGCTATTGCACCCAACACAGTCCCATTCACGAATCTTTAAACTCCACTGTCCTTCTGGTTGAACTGAATGGTCGTATTTAACTCCGCAACATGAACAAATCTTGCTTGAAGCGAACCATTTATCAGCTTTTACATACTCAATGCCGTACTTCTCACACTTGTATGATAAACATTGAAAGAAGAAGTTTAATTTTTGAAATGAAAATGCTTTCGATAGTCTTTTGTTTTTTAACAGGTTTGAGATAGATAAGTCTTCCACAACCATCCTCATTGGTTTTCACCAATTTAGCTGTTGCTTTATGGATATGGTTATTTCGGATATTCGTAATTTTCCTAGATAACCGCAGGTGCTCAGCTTTCGCTTTTTCATATCCAGCAGATTGAATTTTTACACCTTTTTTAAATCTCCTAGACATATCTCTTTGCGCTGACTTTTTCCTTTTCAAAAGTTTTTTAACCTTAGCATCTTTGTTTATATTTCGTTCTTTCATACCATTAGAAGCTACAAACAGCTCTTTTAAACCAACACCCACACCAATCGACTCATCGGTTAATTCTTGTGCTTCAAAGTCTTCTTGGAACCCTACACTAATCCACCAGTGATGACCATCAAAGGTAACTCTTGGATTGGATGTTTTTTTGTTTCTTGGTAGTTGTTGGCTTGTTTTCACTTCCCCAATGGACTGAATATGAACTACTTTCTTTCCTATAATCAGTCTTTCATAATTGGCATAAAATCCTTGGATTAAATCTTTTTTGGATTTATAAGAAGTGTGATAACCATTTTTGTACTTTTTGAACGAATGTTTTCTCGCCGTATCAAAATCTTTTGAGGCCTGTCTGGGAACTTGTGCATTGATGTATTTTAACCACTCATATCTCTTTCGCTTCTTGATCTTTGTAAATCGTTTCTGTAAAGCTAACTGTGAAACAGATTTTCCAAATAGCTTATAGTATCTATCACTCATTCTTTTACAATAGTTATAAGCGAATCTTGAAGCGCCAGCATGGTCTCTAAGCACTTTTTCTTGTTCAGGCGTCGGAATTAGTCTGACTTTCTTCGCCAATATCATCAGAATGTAACTCCTTTAATGAAAGATTTGTTCTTCTGAATCGTAGCGTGTTCCACCAGCATTCTCCTTAGACTACTCGGATGCAAACCTGTTAATTCTGATACTTGACTAACTCGTGAAAATTTCATTATTATTCTCACCTCATTGCATTTACCATCATGCATAGGTTCGGTAGATTCAATGAGACTTGATAGATTTAATTAAATTTATCTCGTTCAACTAAGGGCGCAATTCCTTAGCCAGTTCTCTTATGAACTTCTCATGTTTTCACATGAGCGCAGACTATATGTTTATCTACTTAAAGATAGAGGATTTTTCCACCACCATAGGCTTGTGATGTACTCTCGTCAGCTATACGAGATAGTCGTTGAACGTTCATCTTATCCATTTTGACTTAGATGATTCGAGGCGGAAGACCCATTGTTCTAATGTTTAGGATTTAACCTTGCATCATCTGATTGATTTTTTCTGCTTTCGCGACATTCACGCTCGCTATTTCTAGCCACGTTGTAGTTCAATCAGCTTTAGGGATTGCCCGCAGTTAACCCTCACTACTAGCCAATCACTTGACTAGCAGGGCTTACTGATATATTTAATTAACTATGGTTATAATTGGTTAAATAAATCGTAACAGTTAGTTACCCTACAAAATAAATACGTCTCATTTTCCATCCCTTTCTTATTTCCTAACTTTAGGTTAACATACATTTTTTAGAAATAGACGGACAAAATATATATGTTTAAAAAAGGAGGATGCTACATGGATGATTCTGAACGTATTATTTTAGATGTGAATGGGAAAGAACTCGAAATGCTAGATATGATTCGTACTCATTTTAAAGAGAAACACGGCGTGGAACTAAGTAATGGTGCATTGCTGCGAGATTTGATGGATATTGAGTATATTCGAATTACGGAAGATCGACATAAGTATGATTAATTTTGGGCTATAAAAAAAAGAAGGTAAGCTTATCTCCATCAAGATTAGCGTACCTTCTTTCCTATCAATTAACTTCCTACAAACTCTCCAACTAATCCTTTCGCCTTCTCCAAAGCTTTTTCAATTTGCTCAAATCCAGTCCCGCCAGCACTGTTACGACGCTTTACAGCTGCATACGGCGAAAGAACTTCATACAAATCTTCTTCAAATAACGAGCTCATTTCTTTATACGCTTCAAGTGGTACATCTAATAAATAAATTCCTTTTTGTGTGCAGTATAGCACTAACTTCCCAACAATTTCATGCGCTTGACGGAATGGTAGTCCTTTACTTGCTAAGTAGTCAGCAATTTCTGTTGCGTTAGAGAAATCTTGCGTTACAGCTTGCCCCATCTTTTCTTTGTTGACAGTCATCGTCTCTAACATGCCTGCCATAATATGAAGGCAGCCTTCTACTGTTTTTACTGTATCAAACATTCCTTCTTTGTCTTCTTGCAAGTCTTTATTGTAAGCGAGCGGTAATCCTTTCATTACTGTAAGTAAACTAAATAAATTACCGTACACTCTGCCTGTTTTACCACGAATAAGTTCCGCCATATCTGGATTTTTCTTTTGTGGCATAATACTGCTTCCCGTTGCGTATTGATCGCTCATTTCAATAAATTGAAACTCTTGGCTACTCCATAAAATAAGTTCTTCGCAAAAGCGTGATAAGTGCATCATGAGCATGGATGAGTTACTTAGGAACTCCAGTATGAAATCACGATCGCTTACTGCATCTAAACTATTTTCATAGATTCCATTAAATCCAAGAAGCTCCGCACTATATTCTCGGTCAATCGGGAATGTTGTACCAGCTAACGCCCCTGCTCCTAATGGCGACACGTTAATACGCTTTAACGAATCTTCATAACGATTCACATCACGCTCTAACATCCAAAAATAAGCGAGAATATGATGAGCAAATGAAATTGGCTGGGCACGCTGCAAATGCGTATAGCCAGGCATAATGGTTTCAATGTTATTTTCTGCTTGATGAACAAGAACCGTTTGCAATTGTTTTGTAGCTTTTATAATATGTTCTACTTTTTCTTTTAAATATAAATGCATATCAGTCGCTACTTGATCATTACGGCTTCGACCTGTATGAAGTTTCCCTCCTACTTCGCCGATTTGTTCAATTAACATTTTTTCAATGTTTAAGTGAATATCTTCAGCTTCAACTGAAAAATGCAATTTATTTTGTTTCGCTTCTTTTAATAAATACTGAAGCCCTACCTTTATTTTCTCTGCTTCTTCTTTCGTAACGATGCCTTGCTTTGCTAGCATCGTTACGTGTGCAATACTACCCTTTATATCTTGATTTACTAATTGTTGATCGAAGGAGATAGATGCTCCAAACTCTTCAACCCACGCTTCCGCTTCTTCTGTAAAACGTCCGCCCCAAAGTTTGCTCACGCTTCCACCTTCTTTTGATTCACTTGGCTGTATACTTTCGTCGGTAAACCGAATAATGAGATGAATCCAACTGCTGCATCATGATTAAATTCATCCTGGGCAGTATATGTTGCAAGCTTTTCATCGTATAAAGAGTACTCAGATTTACGTCCTTCTACAATCGCATGGCCTTTAAATAATTTCACACGCACTGTACCTGTTACATTCTTTTGCGTTTCTTGTAAGAAAGCATTCAGCGCTTGTTTTAAAGGAGAGAACCATAAACCGTTATAAATAAGTTCTGTTATTTTCTGCTCAATCATCGGTTTAAAATGCGCTACTTCTTTTACGAGTGTTAAATCTTCCAGTTCCTTGTGCGCCGTAATTAATGTCATTGCTGCTGGGCATTCGTATACTTCACGCGATTTTATACCAACAAGGCGATTTTCTACGTGATCGATACGTCCAACGCCATGTTTTCCAGCAAGCGCATTTAACGTTTTAATTAATTCTGAAAGTGGATATGCAGTGCCATTTAAAGTAGTTGGTACGCCTGCTTCAAACCCGATTTCTACAAATTCTGGTTTATTCGGTGTATCTTCTAATGCCAATGTCATCTCATATGCATCTTCTGGCGGCGCTGCCCATGGATCTTCTAAAATTCCACATTCATTACTGCGTCCCCATAAATTTTGATCGATTGAAAACGGGCTATCTAAATTAATCGGAATCGGTACGTCGTTTTCTTTTGCATAGGCAATTTCTTCTTCACGTGACCATTTCCATTCACGTACAGGTGCAATTACTTCTAAGTAAGGATTTAACGCTTGAATAGAAACTTCAAAACGAACTTGATCATTCCCTTTCCCTGTACATCCGTGTGCAACTGCAGTCGCTCCTTCTTGTTCTGCGATTTCTACTAATTTTTTCGCAATAAGCGGACGAGATAATGCAGAGACAAGAGGATATTTCCCTTCGTATAACGTGTGTGCTTGCATCGCCATCAATGCATATTCATTTGCAAATTCTTCTTGAACATCAATCATATATGATTTAATTGCACCTACTGAAAGTGCCTTTTCTTTTACAAATGCTAAGTCTTTACCTTCCCCTAAGTCTAAACAAAGCGCGATAATATCATAATTCTTCTCTTGTAACCATTTAATTGCGACGGAAGTATCAAGACCTCCGGAATATGCTAATACAACTTTTTTCTTCTCCATTTTGCATCCCCCTAAAGAATAAATATTCATTTTCTTTTATAATAATTCACACTTTAACACCTTTTACAAAATGTATCAAGAGTCATTTTCAAATTTTTTCAAACAATTTCGTCGAACTTCTTTCTGTTTTTATGTACAATATAAGCAGGAAAACGGGGGTGAACTTATGGAAAAGTATTTCTTATACAATGAACATCTAGGAATTGAAATTCCACATTTACAAGAAGACTGGGAAGATATCCCCGAAAAAATGCAACATGCGATTTTATTAAAATGGGAACAAATTCGCGGGAGAATCCCTGATCGTATAAAAGAACTGGAACACTATATAAATGCAAAGCAACATCATTTAAATAACGAAGAAGACTTCGAAATTTCTTGCAAACTTAATTCAGAAATTGCCGATTTCGCTTCCATTATTAATGACCTTTGGCTTTGGTATCGACTCACTCAAAATGTATCTGAGGGAAAAGCACACCAATGAAAAAAGCATGCCCCTCAATTACTTTGGGTCATGCTTTTTTGTCGTAACACGATTTACAATATATCTCTTGTGCTGTTTTTGCCAAACATACATCAAATGGACCTACCAACAGATTTCTCTCCTTAGGCAGTTTCACAAAAGCAACTAGCTCTTCTTCATATTGAATCTTTTTCTGACATGAAACGCATGTTAATTCTTTTCTTTTGAACATGTCTTTTAGCATACCTTCAATCTCTCCTTTATCTATCTATATTAATATATTCTCATAATAGTTAAGACTTGTAAAAAAATGACACATTCTGAATTGAATCATTCATATACTATGTACAAAAGGAGGTCTAAAGCTTATGCGCGCTTTCATTATTATCGCTTTAACTTTTTTAAGTGTGATTAGCTGGGATGCGTTTTTTAAAGATAAAAGTGATGAAAAGAATACAACTGAATAAAACTCATTTTTTCTTACTTATTGGACAAACCGTTAAAAACTGTCCAATTCCGCAAAATAACTTAGGCTTTTCTACAAAAATATTTAAACATAACAATTTTTGTAGATTCCCTCCGTTTATTGTCGGTTTCCATCCGCATACATTTTTTGAAAGTATGATATAATAATATAAATCTTGAAGGAAGGGATTTTGATATCATGATCGCTCGAAGGAGCATGTGGCATCGTATTGACGAATCATACACGTAGCGTATTTTTCAGCTTAGATACTTTAGTCTAGCGAAAAAAATACGAGAGTGGGGAAATTATGATTGCCCGAAGGATAATTTGGCAAAAAAAAGACTCTTCTTACACATAGCGTTTTGTTTAGGACTTAATTGTTACTAACTAAACAAAACAAAGAAGAGCAGGATTGCTAAATGAAGAATCCTACTCCACGTTTTGTTTAGTCGTTTTTAAGACTTAAACTAAAACGAAGGTAGGGAGAATTGATGGACGAGAGGATTATTCGTTATTTCTTCAGCGACATATAGCGTAGTTAGTTTTTTCGTAAACTAACTGAAAGCTACATGTGAGCTCGTAGTTAGTTTACAACACAAAAAGGACTACTAACTACGGAAAGAAGGAATAACGATGAGGAACATCCAAAGTCGACAAATTATTAAAGAAGTTTTTATGGTTTTAATCGGTTCATTTATTTTAGCAGCAGCGCTATATCACATTCACTTCCAAAACCACTTAACAGAAGGTGGCTTTGTAGGTATTGCACTATTCATCCAAAATTTTTATGATATTTCACCATCTATTTCAACTGTAATCATGGATATCCCAATTATTTTACTGTGTGCTTCATTTTTAGGTAGAAAAATGGTTGGTTATTCATTTCTAGGTTCGATTTCATTCGGAGTATTTTATTCTCTTATGGAAAATTATTCTCCATTTACGGTAGATTTATCAAATAATTTATTTGTAGCTGCAATAGTTGGCGGTGCGTTAGCTGGTATTGGACTCGGTTTTATATTGCGATTTGGCGGTGCAACCGGTGGAGACGATATTTTAACAATTGTAATAAGTAAACGAACTCGCTTTACAATTGGGCAAATTTTCTTCGTCTTTGACGCGATTGTTCTTGCGCTTTCATTATATTATTTAAATTGGACAGAAATTGCTTTCACTATTCTTTCGATTGCTGTACAGGCAAAAACATTGGATTTAATTTATTATCCAAAAGCAGAAAAAACAGCAGAAAAGCAACCAGTATCTGTTCCAATGCCAAAAAAACATGCAACAAATTAAAAAGCGAAAGGCTTCGGCCTCTCGCTTTTTTTTACGCTCTCTTTTCTTTTTCAACTATGTGGCGCACTTGATAAAATCTATTGGCAAATTCAGTAACGTTTCTTGTTAAACGATAATTCACTGTAGATCCAATTGCCATCCCAATTACCGGAATACCTTGGAATAATTTACGACGAAGAGCATAAATCGAAAATGTTTTCAAAATTTGTTTTAACACAACTTCAGTAGAAGCTGGTTGTAACACTGCTTCATCTCCTTCATAGAAGAATGAATCTTCTTGCTCTAGCTCTTGCAATAAATTGTACCATGCGTATTGCTGAAGTCTTCCTGGTAGTAATGACGCATGAAATACCTTTAATGCAAGCATCATTTCATAAGGCTTGTTCACATCATGCCCAAATGACGTTGCAATAAGTTGGACAGCCTTCACATTTAATGCGATCATAACCGGAAAATCAGCCGTTAATAATAATAAACCTCCAGCACCCGTTGCTCCGCCTTGCACGAATGAATATAGGCGATGACGTGCTGTTTGCTGCTCTGCTATGTATGTTAATTGATCAATAGATAATGCTTTCAAATCTTCTAGTTGCTCAATCGATTCATCAAATAATCTCGATGTTCCTAAAATACGATTACGCGCATCTAACTGTGATTGTGAACTTTGGATCAATGCATGCAAATGAAAGAGCCATCCATCTGCTTTCGTAAAGAAATCTTTTCGTTTTTTCTCAGGCAATTTTGCAATTGTATTATGTACCCATTTATCAAACATTTTTTGAAAATCAGTCGCCTCTTGCTCAACTAATTGCAATTCCCATTCTTTTATATTGTCTAAAATGGCTTGTTCTCGCTTCGATCGCATCGTAACAACCACCTCGTTCGATTTTTTTCTATTGTAACATATTTCCGCTTATTCTTTGCAAATTTGCTTGTCTATCTTCATTCACATACCATTTTTTAATGACATAAAATATTAACAAAAAGGATGAGATGAATCACATGAATCTATCCAATATAAAAAAAGAATATAATGCCGTATTCAGCTTAGGACAAAACTGTTGGCCTGCTTGGGCGTTATATCAATTCGGATTATCACCATTTTTTGGCGTTATTGATTTTATGTTAAGCCCTTCATTAGAAAAAGTGAACTTATTATTACAAAATCGATTTGACCGTTTTTTACATTTCGAAAACTTATCCTTCATCTCATTTTGGGATGATGCTGCCAAATTAAGACTAAGGGACAACCTATATGAAATCGACTCCTGTCACGATTTTAAAACAGATGTAAACACACCAACTTCTTGGCCTTCTTATTCAGAAATCAAGCTAAATTATGAGCATCGAATTACTCGTTTTCTAACTACAATTGAAATAGAAAAATCCATATTGTTTATTCGGACTGGAGGAACATACGAAGAAGCACGATCTCTGGAACAAATTTTATCTCAACTAGTCAAACATAAATTCTCCGTCCTATTACTGATTCCTGCGGATGTAACAACTGTCACCCAAGAAGATTGGGGATTACAAAATATTTGCGTTATAAAATGCCCTATTATGGATGTATACCAATACAATGAAGGATTTTGGAATGACTTATTTGATGGGATCTCAATTAGACCGCACGCTTAAATACACGACACTTTTTATCAAGCAATACATTATAATCATCCTTATACAAAATAAATAAGGAGTGATTCTATATGTATCCACGTGCAAAAGCATTCGGTCTTGCCACACATCACGGTCGCCTTCTCGTACAAGAATATCATACAGGCGATGAAATGTATTACCGACCTCTTGGCGGCTCAATTGAACTTGGCGAACAATCAGCACATACCGTTATCCGTGAATTTAAAGAAGAGCTTCATACAGAAGTGGAAATCACCAATTATTTAGGCTGCTTAGAAAACATCTTTCAGCTAGATGAGGAAATTGGTCATGAAATCATTCAGCTATATTCTTTATGCTTATTAGACACATCACTATATGAAATGGAAAAAATAAATATACAAGATGAGCAAACAGTATCGTATGCGAAATGGATTCCCTTTACAGCATTCATTCAAAAAGAGAAAGCACTATATCCAGATGGAATTTTGAAATATCTCCAACAGAAAAAAGACGAAATCCTATAGGATCTCGTCTTTCTTTTCATATAGTATATTAACCAATATCTCCAAGACGTAGTACGTCACGAGCGATCATAACTTCTTCGTCAGTTGGAATTACGATAATTTTTACTGGAGAGTGTGGGAAGCTGATGAATGCTTCTTCACCAAATACGTTATTACGTTTTACGTCGAAGTATACGCCCATGTACTCAAGGCCTTCTAATACGCGCTCACGAATAATTGCACTGTTTTCCCCTACACCAGCTGTGAAGATGATTGCGTCTACACCTTTCATACGAGCAGTGTAAGAACCGATGTATTTGTGGATACGGCTTACGAATACATCAAGTGCTACTTTCGCACGGTGGTCGCCTTCTTCTTCTTTCGCAATAATGTCACGTAGGTCACTAGAGTAACCAGTAAGACCTAGCATACCACTCTTCTTGTTTAATACGTTAACTACTTCTTCTACTGTTTGGCCTGTTTTTTCCATGATGTATGGAATTAACGCAGGGTCAAGATTACCAGAACGTGTACCCATTGTTACACCAGCAAGTGGAGTGAAGCCCATAGAAGTATCGATAGATTTACCGCCTTCTACTGCTGCGATACTTGCACCGTTGCCTAAGTGACAAGAAAGTAAGCTTAAGCTTTCAAGTGGACGACCTAATAGTTCAGCCGCACGCTCAGTTACGTATTTATGAGAAGTTCCGTGGAAACCGTATTTACGGATGCCGAATTTTTCATAGTACTCATATGGTAAGCTGTATAGGAATGCAGATTCCGGCATTGTTTGGTGGAATGCTGTATCGAATACTGCTACTGCTGGTACGTTTGGTAATACTTCTTGGAATGCTTTAATACCAACAATGTTTGCTGGGTTATGAAGTGGTGCTAAATCGCTTAATTCTTCGATATCAGCTAATACTTCATCAGTAATTAAAACAGAGTCAGCAAATTTTTCGCCGCCGTGAACAACACGGTGACCGATACCGCCAATCTCGTCTAGAGATTTAACGATTCCGTTTTCAGTTAATTTTTTAAGAAGCATATTAACTGCTACTGCGTGATCTGGAATGTTTGTAATTTCTTTTTGTTTTTCGCCATCTACAGTAATAGTGAAGATACTATCTTCTAAACCGATACGTTCTACTAAACCTTTTGTTAATACTGTTTCACTTGGCATTTCAAATAATTGGAATTTTAAGGAAGAGCTTCCTGCGTTAATCGCGATGATTTTTGACATCTAGTCTTTCGCCCCTTTTTCTCTTGGTAGTTGTGTGGATGTTTCCACAAACCGCTCGATTTTATCTAATTAAATTTACTAAATATGAAAACGTTTCATCATTAGCAAATTTTATACTCACGATTTTAATTTAAACATCGTACGACATATATTTCAAGTGAAAAAATTGTAACACCAAGAAAAAAAATATATTACAGATTTCAAAAAAATTCAGTTAAATCTTGTATATATTTAAAAATATGACATATCATATAAAACTGTACTACATGAATTACTAACCCTGTTACATATACCTAGCCTTATTTATGCGTTGCAAACCAAGTATTTAATTGGTCCATAATGTTCTCCATCGCCTTCATGTTGGAGAATTTAGGTAACTCCACTAATAACGCCTGTTTTGGCATCGTTACACTAGGGCCTTTCTTTTGGAGAACAAATATACTTTTTGCATTTTTCTCGTTTTTAAACATGGAAACAGGTAGTTGCAATAGTCCTTGAATAAAACATGTTTCTTTAATAAATGCATGTAATTTTGGTGCTTGATCACTTTCAAAAATGAAGTTTGGTACTAAGAAGAATAAGTATCCGCCTTCTTTCGTATGTTTCACACTTTGTTCAATAAATAAGTGATGTGCATACGACATTCCTTCATCTGCTTTTAACTTATATTCACTTGCACCGATCTCATTTGGATAATAACCAATCGGTAAGTCTGAAATAACTGCATCAACTGGATCGATATAAAGTGGCGCTAGTCCATCTTGATGGAAGAATTCGATTGCATGCTTTTGTAAATTCGCATTTACTAAAGCAAGTTTAATTAGCACTTCATCCACTTCTACACCAAATCCACTCATTGCTAGTTCTTCTTTGGCGCTATTAAATACAGTAGTCATTAAATTACCTGTTCCAATTGCAGGATCTAAAACAGTAATTTCGTTTTGCCCTTGCATAAATTTATGGAATAAGTAGCTCATGAACATACCAACTGCATCAGGCGTCATTTCGTGATTCGCTTGTACGCCTTCTTTCATTCCTTTTAGAATGGCTAACTGAAATGCTTTACGAATTTCTTCACCTTTATATGTTTCTTCATTAAACGTACTATATTCACGATTCAGCCTTTCAATTGCTGATTCGGATAATTCCTCTTGTAAAATCGCTCCTTCAAACAAGTTATCCCCTGTTTCTACAAGCGCCTCTAAATATGTTACATCTAATTCTTTACGTAAAACTACCGCAGAAGAATCAAAAATAGAAAATAATGTTTCCACTGTCTGACTCACGTACATTCCTCCTTCTCTCTTTTACACATAACTTATATCATACCACAAAGTGATTTTTTCCAAAAAGAAAAAGCGACCTCCTGTCAAGAGCTCCCCTTTTAATTATATATGATATAACGTTTTTTCTCATATATTGGTACCATTACGCAGCAATATATGAGAAAAAACGACCTCTTTATAAGAGGTCATTTTCTTCACATTACTTCGCAGATTTTGCTGCTTCTAATGCTGCTTCATAGTTTGGATGGCTTGTACCTTCATTTACGTATTCTACGTAAACTACTTTGTCATTGCTATCTACTACGAATACTGCACGAGCAAGTAAACGAAGTTCTTTCATTACTAAGCCGTAAGCTTCACCGAATGAAAGGTCGCGGTGGTCAGAAAGTGTAACAACATTTTCTAAACCGTTTGCTGCACACCAGCGTTTTTGAGCGAATGGTAAATCAGCGCTAATTGTTAATACTTTTGCGTTTTCAATACCTGCTGCATCTTGGTTAAAACGACGTGTTTGTGCATCACACACACCTGTGTCGATTGAAGGTACAACACTAATTAATTTTACTTCGCCTTTGTATGTTTCTAAACTTACTGGAGATAAGTCATTTGCTAATACTTGGAAGTTTGGCGCTTGATCGCCAACTTTAACTTCTGTTCCAACTAAAGTCATTGGATTACCTTTAAAAGTTACGTTTGCCACTTGAGAATCCTCCCTTATTTAAACAAAATATGTACAATGTAAATGATAGTTTGTCCCTATCGATAATGCAAATAAAATCGCTTTATTTACAAAAAAATTAAAGAAGCTAATCTATTGATCAGCTTCTTTGTTCGTTAAATTTGAAATTCAGGATCGTCTTCTTTTCGTTTATCCATCATTTCCTTCACTTTATCAACAGCTTGTGGCGCTAATTCAATTATTTTATCGATGACATGTGTTTGCTTATCTAAATGCAACACTTTTACACCTTCTCCATTTATAACAAGAAAAGCAACAGGATTAATAGAAACTCCTCCACCGCTTCCACCGCCAAATGGATGACGGCCTGAATGTTCTACTTTACCAAATTCACTTCCACCAGCAGCAAATCCGAAACTAACTTTCGAAACAGTAAGAATTACACTTCCATCTGCCGCTTTAATTGGGTCACCAACAATTGTATTTACATCAGTCATTTGTTTTAAATGCTGCATTGCAGTTGTCATTAAACCTTGAATTGGATGGTCCATTCTATATCCCCCCTATGCTTGAACAGATTTTTCTGTCGTACCAGATCTTTGTCTTCTCATAAACACGAGTAATTTCACCGCTGTTTTTATAGTACGGAATATACGAAAAGATGCTGTTAACTCACATCTTGATGCAAATCCTTTCCCTTGAAAAACAGGAGTAATTTCAAATTCTGGTACGTCGACAATATGCATATATTGTCCTACAACTCCAGCAGCCATTCCTTTTGTCCCCCATGCATATCCAGTGACAATTCCAGTACTAGCTGCGTCGCCTGCTCCTATTTGCGTATGCCATTTCCAACCATTGATTTTCACTCGTTTGAGAAAATCTTTAACAATAGTATGAACTTCTTGAAGCTTTTTTATCAGTTCCCCCATGCTATCAAGTTGTGCCATAATTTTATTATCTAGTCCGCCGTCCTCTTCAGCTTTTTCGATTTTTTGTCCTGTTTTCTTCTGCTGTTTTTCAATTCTTTCCAACACATCAAATGTATATCGAATCATCCATATTTTCACTTGAAGCAAACATTGCTTTTCCATTTCTGAATATAAAAATGTCACCTTAAGCTTTATTTTCGACAATAGTATAAACAAAATAAAAAGGAGAAGAATTATTATTCCAATTGCGAGCCACTTCATACGTATCATCCTTTCACTCCGTACCCATTATCGACAACTTTATTCATCATTAAACAGAGTTCCATAAGATTGAATATAAAAATTTTTCTAAAAATAAAAAGGTATTTTGACAATTTATATCGAAATATATTATTTGAACATATCATCAGGGAACGGACTCTAATGATATGTAGCACGAAAAACAGAAAATTTAACTGCAGTGGAGGGATACATAATGGCAGATCGTCGCAATTTATTTTTCTTTTATGGTGATGACAAAGCAACGCTCGTTGAAAAAATGAAACCAATCTATCGTATTTTAGAAGAGAATGGATTTACCATATTAGATCATCCAAAAAATGCAAACGCTATCGTCAGTGTTGGAGATGATGCAACTTTCTTACAAGCCGTTCGTAAAACTGGTTTTAGAGAAGATTGTTTATACGCAGGGATTTCTACGAAAGATGAAATTTCGTTCTACTGCGATTTCCACCTTGATCACATTGATACAGCCCTTCAAGAAATTACAAAAAATGAAATTGAAGTGCGAAAATATCCAACAATTCAGGTAGATGTAGATCACGGTACATCTTTCCATTGTTTAAATGAGTTCTCATTACGTTCTAGCATTATTAAAACATTCGTTGTAGATGTTCACGTTGATGATTTATATTTCGAAACATTTAGAGGTGACGGTTTAGTTGTTTCTACCCCAACAGGAAGTACAGCTTACAATAAATCATTGCACGGTGCAGTTGTTGATCCGCTCATCCCTTGCTTCCAAGTAAGTGAATTAGCATCTTTAAATAACAACACATACCGTACACTTGGTTCACCGTTCATTTTAAATCACGAACGTACATTAACTTTAAAACTAAGACCAGACGGTAACGATTATCCTGTTATCGGTATGGATAATGAAGCGCTCAGCATTAAACAAGTGGAAAAAGCTGTTGTACGCTTAAGCGATAAACAAATTAAAACAGTTAAACTAAAAAACAATTCTTTCTGGGAAAAAGTACAGAGAACGTTTTTATAGCATGAAAATAACCGCCGAATTATGGAATTCCATAATTCGGCGGTTATTTATTTCTCTCGCTATCAGTCACTATTCTTGTCATTTCTTGTCGGTAAGTCGATATAATTTAATAATCGCTGATATATTCCGGATTGTGGTCGATATATTCCAATAATCGCTGATATATTTCAAGTTGCGGTCGATATATTCCGAAAATCGCTGATATATTTTCACTCATCTTTTCTATAGACGATCCGGCCATCTATTACAGTCATTGCTGCTTGTACTTCTTTTATTTCTTCTGCTTCTATTTCAAAAATATTGCGGTCTACTATCGTAAAGTCTGCTTCATATCCTTTTGTAATCTGCCCTCGCTTCGCTTCTTTTCCGATTGCATAGGCACTCCCTGTTGTAAATAAAGAAACAGCCTCATATACCGTTAATCTTTCTTCTGGCATATAACATACGCCGTCAATAAAACTTCTACGTGTAACAGCGCTATATATGCCTAGAAATGGATTTACTTGTTCAATTGGAGCATCTGAGCCACCGTTACAGTGTAATCCTGCTTCCAGTAACGTCTTCCAAGCATACGCATAACGAAGACGATGCTCGCCTAGTTTTTCAATGACTGATGGAAAATCCGATGAAAGAAAGACTGGTTGTATATCAATAATGGCTTGCAAGTTTTTCATTCTTTCAATCAACTCTTCACGGGCAAGCTGACAATGAATAATGCGGTCACGCAATCCGTCTGCTGGTGGATATAGTTCAAGTGCATCAATAACATACTGGAGCGATAAATCACCGATTGTATGAATCGCAACTGGCATATGTAAGTCTCGTGCTTTTTTCACTAACTCTGCAAGCTCTTCACGCGAGAAGATTGCAACCCCATTTGTTTCCTTCGCATCTTCATATGGTTCACTTAATAAAGCTGTTCTTCCGCCAAAAGAGCCATCAGAAAAAATTTTCATCGCCCCAAATTCAATATAGTGCTCATTTTCATATTCTTTTCGCTCATGCGCTACTTCATGGTGAACGAGCAAATGCGCTTTAAATGGCATTTCTTTTATAACATGAGAAAACGCATTATGCGTTTTTCTAAAACCACCGTAATAATTTAAATCTTCCGTATGCCCACCAACGAGTCCATATTGCCAACAATCTTTAATCGCTGTTTGCAAAGCGCTTTGTAAGTAGACTTCATCAATTTCAGGCTGAACATGTTTTATTAATTCTTGTCCTTGTTCATATAAAAGCCCGGTTAACATATTGGATGAATCTCGGCCAATTCTTCCACCCTTCGGATCTTTTGTCGCTTCTGTTATGTTCGCTTCTTGCAGTATGTATGAATTCACCCATGTGACGTGGCGACAAATGCGCTTTAATAAAATCGGATGTTCTTTCGAAATCGCATCTAAATCTTTTGCATGAACATCTTTCGTATCTGTAAAATTATTTTCATTCCAGCCTTCTCCAATAATCCAAGAGCCTTTTGGTGCTTCTTCTACTCGCTTCTGAACGAGAGTAAGCATGTCACTATACGATGTGCAATTTGATAAATCTAGACGAAGTAACCTCTCTCCATGCCCAATAAGGTGCATATGGCTATCAACAAGACCTGGAATCATTGTTTTCCCTTTTAAATCGTACAATTCTATCGCAGCATATCGGTTTTCTAACTCTTCCTTACTCCCAATATCAACGATCCTGCCATTTTCAACATAAATAGCTTCCACTTTTTCATTTTCTTCCCTCATCGTGTAAATGATGCCGCCGTACCAAATTTCTCCCATATATCCCATCTCCTTTGTTTTATTGTATAAAAAAAAGCACCATTTCAAAACATGGTGCTTTTCTAAACATTACTTTTGTTCAGTAGTAGACGTTGTAACTTGCCATTCAATATTAAATTTATCTTTTACTTGTCCGTATGCTGGGCTCCAGAACGTTTCTTGAAGTGGCATGATAACCTCTCCACCTTCTTGTAACTTATCGAATACTTCTTTCGCTTTTTCCGCGTTACTAATTTGAATTGCGATTGTTACTTGAGATCCAATTGCATGCCCTTGACCTGGGAATGTATCAGAAATCATAAGTTCCGTATTACCAACTTTTAAAGTAGCATGTAGAACGCGCTCTTTCGCTTCAGCTGGAATCGGGTATTCTGGATTTTCAGGCATGTCACCAAAAGTTTGCATGACTTCTACTTTTGCGTCTAACGCATCTTTATAAAACTGTACAGCTTCTTGCCCACTACCATCTAAAACTAAGTAAGGATTAATACCTAAAATCATACGGACACCTCTTTTTTAAGTTTATAAAATCGAACTTGTGTTCGTTTTTATATTATCATTGTTTTCCATTTCATTCAACTATTTCCTTCACTGTTTTCAAAATTATTTTGAGGGTAGCTCCATCTCTTGTTTTCTAAGTTCAATACGGCGAATTTTTCCAGAAATTGTTTTTGGTAGTTCATCTATAAATTCAATTTTGCGAGGGTATTTATATGGTGCAGTGAGTTCTTTGACGTGTTGTTGGAGTATTGGAATTAATGTTTCTTCGTTCTTTTCTATATTCTCTCTTAATACAATAAATGCCTTCACGACACTTCCGCGAATTTCATCAGGGCTTGCGACAACCGCACACTCTCTTACATAAGGATGTTTTACAAGCGCATCTTCTACTTCAAACGGACCGATTGTATAACCAGAGCTAATAATAATATCGTCACCGCGCCCTTCAAACCAGAAATAGCCATCTTCATCTTTCTTCGCTTTATCACCGGTAATATAATAATCACCGCGAAATTGCATCGCTGTGCGTTCATCGTCTTTATAATATTGTTTAAAGAGGGCTGGTGTTTCAATGTGAACTGCAATATCACCAACTTCTCCTACCTTTACCGGCATACCTTCCTCATCTACAATATCAACGTGGTTGCCTGGCGTTGGTTTCCCCATTGATCCTGGTCTAATATCCATCCCTTTCATTATACCAACAAGTAATGTATTTTCCGTTTGCCCATAGCCGTCTCTTACTGTAATATCAAAGTGTTTTTGGAACGTCTCAATGACTTCTCTATTTAACGGCTCACCTGCGGATACAGCGCTATGTAACGCTTCTAAATTATACTCACTTAAATTCTCTACTTTTGCCATTAATCTATACTCAGTCGGCGTGCAACAAAGCACATTCACCTTATTATCATTTAATAAATTTAAATATGTTTTCGGTTCAAACTTACCGTTGTACACAAATCCTGTTGCCCCAGAGCCTAGAGTTGCTAAAAACGGGCTCCAAATCCACTTTTGCCAGCCTGGACTAGCCGTTGCCCATACAACATCATTCTCTTCAATTCCAAGCCAATTTGGGGCGCTCGTACGTAAATGAGCGTATGCCCACGCATGCGTATGAACAACACCTTTTGGATTTCCTGTCGTTCCTGACGTGTAAGATAAAAAGACCATGTCCTCTTTATCTGTCTTCGCCATTTCTAACATGTCACTTTCTGTTTCTAACGCTGTTTTTAAATTGATCCATCCATCTACTGACTGCTCGCTCAGAACGAATTTTCGAAGAGATTCCATCACTTCTATATCATCAAACTGGCCAATGTACGGCTCATAACTTACAATTGCCTTTACTTCACCATGCCCGATTCGATATTCAATATCTTTTTTACGCAACATTTCCGAACTTGGAATTACGACAAATCCTGCTTTAATCGCTGCGATATACGTCATGTACGCTTCAATTAAACGCGGCATCATAATGAGGAGCTTGTCCCCTTTTTGCAGACCACTCTTTATAAAAGCGTTTCCAATTTTATTCGCACCTTGCATTAACTCAGCGTATGTAACTTCTCTTCTATTCCCTTTATCATCTTGCCAAATTAAAGCAAGCTTCTCTTTATCACCTGTATATTTCTCTATTTCAGAAACTAAATTATAAGACGGCGGTGCCAACAATTGTTCTCTCTTCATAAACATCCTCCTTTTTTATGCCTCCCTTATATAATAAAGAATTTTCTGTCTATTTTGAACCCTCTTCTTTTGACAAATTTTTTAGTTCTGTCGAATTGGTAAATGAAATTGTATCGACGATTTTTTAAATATATCGAACACAACTTGGAATATATCAACGATTTTTGGAATATATCGACGTTTCGACAAAGGATATTGACTTACCGACAAATAGCGACACAACACAAAAAAAGAAAGAGCGGGAGAACCCGCTCTTTCTAAGCCATCGTATATGGGATTATTTTTGGAAACCGCCTAATTGTTGCTCAGCTAGTGAAACTAGACGTTTAGTAATTTCGCCACCAACAGAACCGTTAGCGCGAGATGTTGCATCCGCTCCAAGTTGAACACCAAACTCTTGAGCGATTTCGTATTTCATTTGGTCTAATGCTGATTCAGCACCAGGAACCGCTAATTTATTTGTGCTACGTGCCATGTTATATCACCTCCTTGTGAGTATAGAGTGTGATAAATAACATGACTTCATACACGGTTTAGATATGGTAATTTATGGTTTTAGAAAAGTTCTTCGAATTTTTCTTCTTCCGCCACTACTTCTACTGTTTGCAATACCATTGTTTCTTTGTTCGCTACAGCTTCATCAATTAATGGTGTGAAATCATATTTCGCTTCAAAACGATTCGCTTTTTCACGCTTCGGCTTCGTCGCTGGGCTTGCTGGTGTGAATACTGTACAGCAATCTTCGTACGGACGAATTGAAATCTCATATGTGCCAATTTCTTCAGCGATTTTAATAATTTCTAATTTATCCATCGTAATAAGTGGACGAATAACTGGATAGTTTGTTACTTCGTTAATCGTATGCATACTATCTAATGTTTGGCTTGCTACTTGTCCAAGACTTTCACCAGTCGTGATTGCAAGTGCATTACGCTCCTCTGCGATACGCTCTGTAATACGCATCATCATACGGCGCATAACTGTCATTGAATAGCTAGATGGAATTTCTTTATTAATCGTTTTTTGCACTTCTGTAAATGGAACAAGGTGAAGTGTTACACGTTTACAGTATTTCGTTAACTCTTGTGCTAAATCGATTACTTTTTGTTTCGCACGCTCGCTTGTGAAAGGTGGGCTATGGAAGTGAACTGCTTCCACAGATACGCCGCGTTTCATCGTTAAGTAAGCTGCTACCGGGCTATCGATACCACCAGAAAGAAGTACCATTACTTTTCCGCCAACGCCAACTGGTAAACCGCCAGCTCCCATACGCTCATCGCACATAATGTAGCTATAACCACTGCGAATTTCTACACGTACATTTACATCTGGATTATGAACATCTACTGTAATATCTTCTGTATTTTCTAGAATGTGCCCACCAATCTCAGGTAATAATTCCATCGTTCTCATTGGGAAATGCTTATAAGAACGGTGTACAGTAATTTTAAATGTTTTCACATCGCCTTTTACTTGTAAGAAAGCTGCTAATGCACCTTTTTTAATATCTTCTAATTCTGATGGTACTTTCATCGCTAAGTTAAACTTATGAATACCAAATACATCTTTCAATCTTTCAGAGATCGCTTCATGATCTTCACCATTTAATTGGATGTACATACGGTCATGTGTTGCATCGATTTTAATATTTGGGAACTTTTTCAGTTTGAACTTCACGTTATCTTTTAATGTGCTTACGAATTTAGAACGGTTCTTACCTTTAGTCGTCATCTCTCCGTAACGAACTAAAATATATTCATATGTCATCATATTCCTTTACCTCATCACTTCATATAATTTTGGCATTGTTTGTTTCACAATACCTTCAAATTGTTTTACTTCTTCCATCGTGTTTTCTGGTGCCAAACTAATACGAATCGCACTTGCAGCAGCGGCATGCGGTACTCCCATTGACACTAATACTCTGCTCACTTCATTCGCTTTTGAAGAACAAGCAGACTTCGTCGATACATATACACCGTGTTCTTCTAAAGCATGAACGACCACTTCTGGTTTTAAACCAACAAATGATACATTTAAAATGTGCGGTGCTGCATATGCAAGCGACGTATTGATCGTTACATCTTCCATCTCTTTAAAGAAACGGACAAGCTCTGCTTGTAAACTTTGCAAATGAGCTACCTTTTCTTTCACTTGTTCCATTGTCATGCGAAGTGCTTTCACCATCGCTACAATGCCAGGTAAGTTCTCTGTACCAGAGCGATACTTCAGCTCTTGTTGACCACCTGATAAAATTGGATCTAACCTTACGCCATCACGTATATAAAGCAGACCTGTTCCTTTTACACTGTGGAATTTATGTCCAGATATTGAGCAAAGATCAATATGAGAAGCGTATAAATCAAGCGGTACTTTTCCTATCCCTTGTACATGGTCCACATGGAATCTTATTTTCGGATAATTCGATAATAACGTTCCAATTTCAACAACAGGCTGAATCGCTCCAGTCTCGTTGTTCACGTGAATAATTGACACAAGAATCGTATCTTCACGAAGTGCTCGTTTTACATCCTCTACCGATACAACACCATGCTCATTAACCGGTAAATATGTTACATCAAAACCGAGATCTTCTAACTGTTTATATGCTTCAAACACAGACGCGTGTTCAATATTTGTTGTAATGATATGTTTACCGCGCGAACGATTCCTCATCGCTATCCCTTTAATCGCAAGGTTATTCCCTTCCGTTCCACCTGATGTGAAAATAATTTCAGAAGGTTTAACGTGAAGAAGTTGCGCTGCAATCGTTCTTGATTGTGTTAATAGACGCTCTGCCTCTCCTCCAAGCGAATGAATAGAAGAAGGGTTTCCAAAATATTTTCCAGCAACCGTTACGTACGATTGAAGAGCTTCTGGATATGGCTTCGTCGTCGCACTATTATCAAAATAGATCATCGTTCTTCCCCTTTCAGCGCTATCACATCATATAATCATATCACAAATACGTGTAATTACGCTAAGACTACTCAAAGGTTCCATTTTATCCCGATTGTGAAGGACAATAATTAGCGAGGATGCCCACACTGATTACAGTTTCACTTTATTTTAAAACGAATAACCTTACTGTATTCCGCTATTCATTATAGCAACATCGCCCTCAAAATTACACAAAAAAACAAACCCTTTATGAAAGGGTTTGTTCATTGTCTACATATTCAGCTATTTTTTGAACAACGCCAGGTTCAAGTTGCTCTAGTATAGAAGCCGCTTGTTCTAAAGCTGCATCGTATTGATATTCACGGAATAATTTCTCCGCATAATTTAAGCTCTCTGCAAGACTCTCATCATGACTACGGTAACGATTACCGTATTGAATTAATTTTTCAACTAAATACGCTTGTCCAATTAACTCTTCTGTCATTTCAGCTACACCATTAACAGTTGTGTATGCTTCTTCTAAACTGCTATTTACAGCGTTCATATTTAATGGCTTCACTTCTAATTGATCATATACAGCTTGCATTGCCATTTGTCCTCTTTTTAAATCTTCCATAATACTCTCTGGAAGACCTGGCAAATTCGACTTTTGCATAAATCGTTTCGTTTCGAAAATGATATTTCGCATTTCTTGTAATTTCTCACGCGCTTCAAATTCTTCTTTACGCATCGTTTGCAGCATTTCTTTATATTCTGCATGAAGTACTTTCAATGTTTCACATTGCTCATAAACCTCTTCTAATTCCTCACGAATAATAGAGAAGGCAATATCTTGTTCAGCAACGCGTAATTGTAGCATTTCAAAACGTTTCGTTAAAATGTGCATTTGCTTTTCAATTACTTTTTGAGACTCAATGTCCTTATCTTGTAACTGATAACTTTGTTTCACAAGTTGTGTTTCTGCTTTTGTTTCAATCGTTTCAGTGCGAATTTCTTCTAAATCTTCATAAACAGAAAGTGTTTTTTGCTCCACATAATGTCTCGCATGCACCTCTTGCTCCAGCTGATCATAGAAACCATCTAAACGCGTTTTTAAGTTTTCTACTTTTTCAGTCGCTTCCGTTATATGAAGCTCCTGTATATCCATTAAACATGTGTGTAGTTGTGTCGTCATATCGCGAACTTCTTTAGGGATTTCCAAATACTCTAATACATAACCTTGTCTTACCATATCGTTATGTCCGTGCAATAAGTCTTCCAGCTGAACTGGTAACGTCGCTTGACACTCTACCAATAAATCTGGAATTTGGTGAATAATGATTTCTAAATCTGCTAAACCTTCTTCCAAACTAATAACAATTTCTCTCGCTTTTAAATAGTCACCATTATCTGTTGCCTCTTCAAAGCTTTTAAATTTATTAGATTCAGCATCTAGCATCTCTTCAATTTTCTGCTCTGCTGCTCCATACATATGTCTATGGGCAAGAACACTCTTCTTCATACTACGATATGTATCACGTAACTCTTCAATTTCCGAGCTATTTTTTTCATGGCTTTCTAACAATTGCTGTAATTCATTTAAAATGTCTGTAATACGATTATCAGCGTCATCTAAACCACTTATGGATTCATTCATCGCATGCTTTGCTTTTCGGAAGGAGAATTGCGAGGCGAATTTTCGCGCTTGCGCTAAATCTTTGTCAGCTTTCGGAAGGGTTGTTGATACAATTTCATCCCATTCTTCACGCCATTTGCCAAACAGCTCTTCTGTTTGACCCGTCATATTTAAATCTTTTACCCGCTTTAGTTCATCTGCCACAGGTTTATCTTTTATCTCTTGTTTCCACTGCTCCAGTGCCTCAATATCTTTATATGAACGATTTCTTATCACAAGCTCTATCATGAGCAGCACTAGAATAGAGCTTACTACAATGATAACGATCGTCAGGATAGAATCCATGCAAAAAAGCCTCCTAGTTATATCTCTTTTTTTGTCCGTTCCGTTTATGAAATGGAAGGCATTATGTATAAAAAGGGAATCCCCCTATATTTAACAACTAACAATGTACTAATCATACCATGTAATGGCTTGTTTTTGACCTAGTTTTTTAAAATTTCATGTTTCTTTCAATGCAATTGTAATCTTTCTCAATATTCTATTTGGATTATCTCTCATCATCAAATAAATGCAATAAAGTGAAACTTTAATCAGTGGGGGTTGTTTCCCACCCACTGATTATTAGCCCTCACCAATCGGGCTTTTACGGGTAGTTGATTCCCCACCTAACTTCTTTGCTTTCGCTGAATTTTGAGGTGGGGTCTTACTGCCCGGCAAATAGCGGGACAAAGGGCCTTCTTCCATATGAGATGCGAAATAAATTTTCCGCACAAGTGGTGGCTCAATAGAAATCGCATGCACATTCCCTTGCTTTACCGCTTGCTCTACTGACATTTCTGGAAGTAACGTGATACCAAGTCCAGCACCGACCATCGCAAGCATCGGTTCTGCATAAGAAGTTTCAAATGCAATGATTGGTTTCGCACCTATCCCTTGAAACATATTCGTAATCATTTTCCTTACATCACAGATTTCTGGATATACGATTAACTTTTCATTTTGAAAATCTTCCATTCGGATTACTGTTTTTTCTTTATAAAGATGATCATTTGAAACGACACAAACAATTTTTTCTTCTCGCATTTCTTTTATACATGTAGCGCCTTCTACTACTGAATCAATGAACATCGCTTCAATCTTCCGTTCTTTAAAGAGTCCCATTAGTACTTTCGTATGCTCAATTCTCCATTCTACTTCGAACCCGTCACCTAATATATCTTTACATTTTGATATGTAATGTGCTGCTAAACTTGGCAATATGCCTATAGAAATGCTCCGCTTCTCTTGAAACTTCTTCATTTCGGCTTTCACTTCATGTATGTGTTCCAAAACCGGTAACATTCTTGTTATAAATAACTCTCCAGCACTTGTTAATTCGACTCCTTGCGCGGAACGCTTGAGTAAAGTAACCTCTAAATCCGCTTCTAACCTTTGAATTTGTTTACTAAGCGCCGGTTGAGAAATATGTAAAAGCTTACTTGCCTTTGATAAACTTCGCGTGTTCTTTACTTCAATAAACGATCGTACTGCCTCTAAATCCATCGTACACACCTCTAACAAAAAGTTATAACTGTCATAAGAAATCGGTATTTCCTTCTATAAACAATTACTCTTTATACTTATTTCATCAACTTACTATAACGAAATGTAAAGGGGAAAGATACTCTTGAACAAAAAACAAATGCTACTCGGATCCCTCCTATGCTTACTTGCCGTAACGGCTTGGGGATTTATGTTTCCTGTAATGGCAAACGCCTTACAGTTTATCGATCCGTTCTTCTTCACAACTATCCGATACGGATCAGCAGCTATTATTTTTCTTATTCTGTTATTAATTACCGAAGGGACACAGTCGCTCCGCTTAGAAAAGAGAACACTTTCGTTATTCTTTTACGGAACAGTCGGTTTCGCTGGATATGGTTTTCTCGTTTTCTACGGACAACAACTTGCCGGACCTTCTGGAGCCATCCATGCGGCTATGATTCAGTCTCTTATGCCACTCATCGCTTTATTATTGCAGTGGATAACAAAAAACAAACGCCCACAAAACTACACATTCCTTTGTATGTTCGTTGCACTAATCGGTGTTATGCTTGTCATTTCAAAAGGAAATATTCACTTATTATTTGGAGCTGCCAGTCACGTCTCAACAAATATACTTATGCTATGCGGCGTTACTTGCTGGGTCATTTACACGAACGGTGGTGCTCGTTTTCAATCTTGGTCACCACTTCGATATACGACGTTAACTTGTTTATTCGGCTCAATTTCACTCATCGTTATTGTCACTTTCTTCACTTACACAAACGTCGTTACTGTACCGTCACTCTCTACAATTATGAGCGTTCGTTTTGAACTCTTATATATGTCGATTATTGCAGGGGTTATCGCTGTATTTTGCTGGAACACAGGAAATCGCTATATTTCATCTATTAACGGCATATTATTTATGAATTTAGTTCCTGTCCTTGCACTTATCGGTTCCATCTTTCGAGGTTATACAGTCGACAAAATTGAAGTTACCGGAGCCTCATTAACAATTATCGCGCTATTATGCAACAATTTATGGCAAAGAAAAGAAAGCACAAGAATCCCCACCTCAGTTCGTTAGGTGGGGATTTTTCACATATGAACGGCTCTTGGCAATTCATAATACATATTCGTTATACATAATGTTTGTTCCATCCATTGTTCAATTTCTTTCGTGTACATTTCTAAGAAAAATGTTTCAGACGGAAAAGAATGCAGTACTTCTGATATATATTGCGGATATAAAAACGGCATATTCATCATGCCTTTTAATTGCGTCATAAACATTGTAAAAGATACCTTTCTAAACTCTTGCTTCATTTGTCCCTGTCTAATTATTTGCTCTATATAATATCTTTCTTTAGAAAAATAAACGGTCATCACTTCACGAATTAATGTCGTATCAAGCGAAAGCTCTCGGTAGAAGAAACGTGTCAGTTCCCTATTTTCAAATTGATATCGTAAAATTCCGCGCACCATTTGCACCATCACATCTTTAGCTGACAAATACTCTCTCTGTTCAAACGACATTTCAATCACATGAATATATCCTTCTAAAAAATCAGTAATAAGCCGTTCTAATAAACCTTGCTTTCCAGCAAAATAATATGAAATATTCGCTACATTCACATCCGCTCGCTTTGCAATGTCTCGCACCGAGGTTCCATCATAACCTTTCGTATTAAACAACGATATTGCCGCATCAATTACTTTTTGTTTCGTCTGTTTCATGCGCTCACTTCCTCTCACTGAACAGCTATAGTTTAAATTTCTTGACTTTTAAGACAAATTCCTTTAATTTTCTATCGACAAAGTCATGTGAAATACATCGTGTTTTGCTAATATTTTACACATCTCGATAAAAAAGGAGCTGTTTCCATGTTTACTAAAGAAAGTTATGCAGGATCTCGTGAAGAGCAATATGAGACAGTAATTAAACAACTGGATGCATTATTAACTGGCGAATCAAACGTAGTCGCAAACTTATCAAATGCGTCCGCATTATTAAACCAATTTTTAGATCGTGTGAATTGGGTTGGCTTTTACGTAACAGAAGGAAATCAGCTTGTTCTTGGACCATTCCAAGGAATGCCTGCTTGCGTACGCATCCCATTTGGACGAGGCGTTTGCGGCGTTGCAGCTGAAACGAAAACAACGCAGCTTGTAGCAGACGTTCACCAATTCCCAGGACATATCGCTTGCGACAGTGCTTCAAATTCAGAAATCGTCGTACCGATTGTAAAAGAAGGAACTGTCATCGGTGTACTTGATATCGATAGCCCTGAAAAAAATCGTTTTGACGAAGTAGATCAGCGCTATTTAGAAAAGTTTGTGGAAACACTCCTAACACATATGTAAAAGGAAAAGAGCGAGTTATCGATTGAGTACATCACGTACAAAACCGATAGCTAGCTCTTTTTTATTGATTGACCGTAGATATGTTCTTTAACGCTTGCTCTAAATCAGAAGCAATATCCTCCCATGATTCTAAACCGACAGATAAACGTATTAAATTATCATAAATGCCCATTTCTTGTCTTAGCTCAGCTGGAATCGCAGCGTGCGTCATCGTCGCTGGATGCTGAATTAACGTTTCTGTATCTCCTAAACTTACCGCAATTGTAATAAAGTGAAGGTCATTGATAAACGCTTGCGTCTCTTCTTTCCCGCCTTTTACTGAAAAAGAAATCACACCGCCGCCCCGTTTCATTTGGCGAGATGCTAGTTCCCCTTCTGGATACCAAACACCTTCTACCGCATCATGATTTTTTAGGAACGACACAATTTTTTCTGCATTATCACAATGACGATCCATTCTTACCGCTAACGTCTTTAATCCACGTAACAATAACCACGCATCAAACGGCGCCATAATACCGCCGATATCTTTTCGCATCGGGCGAATTTTTTCAGCTAACGCTTTCGTTTTACAAATCGTTACCCCTGCTACAACATCACCGTGACCCCCGATATACTTTGTCGCACTATGCACAACCGCGTCACAGCCGAGTTCAAGCGGCCTTTGTAAATAAGGTGAACAAAACGTATTATCAACAATGACAAGTAAGCCATTTCGCTTTGCAACCCGAATCACTTGTTTTAAATCAATTAATTTCATTGTCGGATTAATCGGTGTTTCAACGAAAATAAGCTTTGTATTTGGGCGAATCTTATTTTCAATATCAGCCTCTGTTTCCATATCACAAAAAGAATGCGTAATCATAAATTTTTCTTCTAACACTTCTAAAAAACCGTACGTGCACCCATATAATCCATTTGAACAAATAATATGATCTCCAGCCTTTAGAAAACCAATTAAGGTTGCTGAAATAGCTGCCATACCGGATCCGAAAGCAAGTGCTTCCTCTCCTCCTTCTAACACCGCCATACGTTCTTCAAATAATTTTACAGTTGGATTTCCAAGTCTTGAGTAAATATAAGATGGATCTACTCCCGCAAAACTCGCCTCACCTTGCTGTGCAGTCTCAAATGTAAATGTAGACGTTTGAAATAAAGGTGGTGTTAAACTTCCTTTATGTTCCTCAGATGTATAACCGTGATGAATTAACGCTGTCTCCATATGCTTCTTTTTCATAAAAACATCCCCTTTTATGTTTTTACTGCCGCATATTCATCAACAAAAATTTGATGAACGTTTTCACCATATTTTATGTAAGCGTTTTATTTGTGTTTCTATCTCTTCTTTTATATCTTTTTAAATTCCTTCTTGTTAATTTCCAAAATTTATATGCATAAAACAAAAACGTACTCGCTTGACGAAACTCTGGGTAAAAGATATAATAGCGTTTGTGTAAAATAAAAAGGCAGCCTTGTAATGTGAGTTTATCGTTTGTATTTTGTTCCTCTACGGAGGTGTATCTCGTAACTCCCTGCTGCTGGAGCGAAGGTACATGAAAACAAAATGCCCGTAAATATCGATTACGTCTGTTTTTATTTTACGTAAATAAAAACATTTTTAAAGGAGGAGTCAACTATGGCTCGTTATACAGGTCCAGCTTGGAAACTGTCTCGTCGTCTTGGAATCTCTCTAAGCGGCACAGGAAAAGAATTAGAAAAACGCCCTTACGCACCAGGTCCTCACGGTCCTAACCAACGTAAGAAACTTTCAGAATACGGTTTACAATTACAAGAGAAACAAAAACTTCGTCACATGTACGGCATGACTGAGCGTCAATTCCGTCGCACATTTGACCAAGCAGGTAAAATGCCTGGTAAGCACGGCGAAAACTTCATGATCCTTCTTGAAGCTCGTCTTGACAACCTAGTTTACCGTATGGGCTTAGCTCGCACTCGTCGTGCAGCTCGCCAATTAGTAAACCACGGTCACATCACAGTTGATGGATCTCGCGTAGATATCCCATCTTACCGTGTAAAACCTGGTCAAACTATCAGCGTTCGCGAAAAATCTAACAGCCTTGTTGTTGTTAAAGAAGCGATCGAAGTTAACAACTTCGTACCAGAATACTTAACTTTCGATGCTGATAAATTAGAAGCTACTTACACTCGTCACGCTGAGCGTTCTGAGTTAGCAGCTGAAATCAACGAAGCATTAATCGTAGAGTTCTACTCTCGTTAATCTCGGTACTCTGAAAAGAGTATTATTAAAAGCCCTAGGAACCTTGTTTATCAAGGGGCCTGGGCTTTTTTTATTTTATAAAACACATATAATTAGGCCAAAAATAAAAAAGCTGGTGTGTATATAGAAATGGGTAAGTACAAAAAACAGATGAGAAAAGAAGCTACTTGTTTTGAAAGAAGAATTTACCACGATCCCTCTTCATTTAAAGAACCTCAAAAAAATAAAAATGCTATTAGAAGAATTAGTACAAGATGAAGTAATATTCATGGTAGAGCATTATGTCGTTACACGAATTAGAACAGATAAACCCCTTTCCCGTTCCCTAACAATGGTTCAGGATCATTTAAAAAATCGAGAAACAAAATACTGAATCACAAGGATAGAAATTACCTCTCCGAAAAAAAAACCAATCCTGTGGATTGGCTTTTTTCGTTTATATATAAAATAAAATTATTTATTTTCCTCTTTCTGAACATATACATAAGCATCTTTCTGCTCTTTATGTATATCCACCTTCGAATTCTCTGCAAGCTGACCCGCATTTAGCAAAGAAAAAATAATGAGCGCTTCTAGTGACATTTCGTTTTACCACTCCTTTCTAGTTGTTATACATTTATCATACCGCTTACATGTGATTTCCGTATGAACTCGAAAAGGAGATTACAACAAAAAGGTTACAGGAATATGAATGCACGCTATAATAACCATAAAATAGGAGGTGGATTCTTTTTGACAATAAATCAAATGGTTCAGTTAGGCAGTGCATGTATGCTATTTATTACTTCAGCACTTATGAGTTGGTATCAGGGGAGTAATTTAATAGATTATCCTGATGAATGGAAATATAGCGCTAAGTTTACCAATTACTTTAAAGGTACTGTCTCAAATTACCAAGATATTTATCAAATCGATTTCTTTATATATGCAGCAAAATTTTATCCCGCGGCATTTATCGTTATGCTAATTAGTTTACTTTATATGCTCATATTAATTCTTTATATTCTATTTAAAAGAAAAGATCCGGCGATTTAAATCCATACATAAAAAAACCCGAATCATAAACTTTTCAGCCTACAATTCGGGGTACTATTTGTTTTATATTCGTTTCTAATTAGTAACGAATTAAGAAATATTTCTTTTTACCGCGGCGAATGATTGTGAATTTACCTTCGATGCGGTCATTTTCTGTTACAACGTAGTCTAATGCTTGTGTACGCTCACCGTTTACGTAGATTGCGCCGTTCGTTACATCTTCACGTGCTTGACGTTTTGATGGAGAGATTTTGCTTTCCACAAGTAAGTCGATTAATACTGTATCTTCTGCAGTACGTTCTACAGATGGTACATCTTTGAATCCTTGCTCGATTTCGCTTGCAGTCAATTCTGCTACAGAACCACTGAATAATGCAGCTGAAATTTTAATTGCTTGCTCTAATGCTTCTTCACCGTGAACAAGTTTTGTCATTTCAGAACCTAATGCTTTTTGTGCTACACGTTTTTCTGGCGCTTCAGCTACTTGCTTTTCAAGCTCAAGAATTTCTTCATGAGATAAGAATGTGAAGTATTTTAAGTATTTAACAACATCACGGTCATCTGTGTTAATCCAGAATTGGTAGAACTCGTAAGGAGTTGTTTTTTCTGGATCTAACCAAATTGCGCCGCCTTCTGTTTTACCAAACTTCGTACCATCAGATTTAGTAACAAGTGGAATTGTTAAACCAAATGCTTTCGCATCTTCTTCTGATTTACGGATTAATTCAAGACCAGCTGTAATGTTACCCCATTGGTCACTACCACCGATTTGTAGGCGGCAATTATGGTGTTGGTATAAGTTTAAGAAGTCGTATGATTGTAAAATCATGTAACTAAACTCAGTGAATGAAATACCAGTCTCTAAACGAGATGCTACTGTATCTTTTGCTAACATATAGTTTAAACCGAAGTTTTTACCGATATCGCGTAAGAATGAAATTACATCTAAGTTACCAAGCCAGTCATAGTTATTAGCCATTGTTGCTGGGTTGTCCACGTTTTCAAACTCTAAGAAGTTTGAAAGTTGGTTTTTAATGCTTTCTGTGTAGTAAGCAACTGTATCTTTCGTATTTAATGTACGCTCTGCTTTTTTACCACTTGGATCACCGATCATACCAGTACCACCGCCAACAAGTGCGATTGGTTGGTGACCAGCTAATTGGAAACGACGTAACATTAATACTGGTAACATATGACCGATGTGTAAGCTATCCGCTGTCGGGTCGAAACCACAGTATAATTTAACGCTTTCTTTTTCTAGTAATTGCTCAAGGCCCTCAGCATCTGTTTGCTGATTAATTAGACCGCGAAATTCAAGATCTTGTAAAATACCCATATCCTACATACTCTCCTTTAAGTTCATTACTGGCGTGAAGGTTGAAAACATAAAAAAATCGCCCCTTCAAATAAGGGACGATTTTGATTATCGCGTTACCACCCTAGTTGCAGACCAAAAAAGCCTACCACCTTATTTACATAACGGCTTAGCACCGTCTTTTCCCTTTTGAATACAATTCAATCGAAAAAAGATGCTCTAGGGGCGTAATTCGCGATCATCTATGTGCTGATTTCCACCGACCATCAGCTCTCTAAAACAGGGAAATGATCACTACTTCTCCCTTTCCACGCTCAATTATTCATATACTTTTCTTTATACCATCATTTATATAGGCGTGTCAAATAGAGGTGGAATTTCTCACCTTGCCAATCCTTTACAACGTCGCAAAGAGTATCGTAATAAGAGAAAGAATCGGAACTCCAACTAGCAACGATACATGAAACAAAACTGATAAATCATTTCCTATCGTCGCCTCCACAGGATCTTTCGCCGGAGAACCAAGAAATCCGATTAATCGATCGAAGCGACTTACCGTTTTTGGAAAGTCCGGTACTTCTACATGGTCACTATCTAAATGCTGTTTTAATTTATATTCACTCTTAAAGGGATTTTCGCTCAATTTCATCCACCTCCAGCAATTGTTTCAATTTCTTTATCCCGTTATGAAGTCTCGATTTCACTGTTCCAATCGGAATGTTTAATATTTCTGCAATCTCTTTTTGCTGCATATCATGATAATAAGAAAGGATCAGGACCGCTCTTTGCTCTTCAGGAACTTTCAAAATCGCTTCCCTTACTGTGAGCCGATCTTCGTGAGAAAATTCTTTTTCCGGAATCGGCACTAAAAACGGCAAAAGCGTACGCCACTTTTTTCTCCTATTTAATTTATTAATCATAAGACGATAACCGATTTGAAATAAATACGTTTTTATTTTTCCTTTTTCAGGCTCATACATATGTTTCTTTCGTTCTAACGTCAAAAACGTATCTTGCACAAGGTCGATACTCAGCTGTTCATCTCGATTAAAGCGATACAGAAATGTATATAGCGCTGGTTTAATTAAAACGTATAGTTTTTCCCCAGCCTGCTTATTTCCACTTTGATACGCAAGCATGAGCTCTTCCTCAATCCCAATCTGCGCCATGATTTTTGATCTCCTTTATTCCTTTTAACGTTAACGAAATGCGGGAAATTAAATAGCAACTTGCGACAATAATCCATACTTGTGATTGATTCGTAAAAAATTGAACGTACGGGTTTTGAATTGTCTGGCCGGTTGAAACTAAAATATTTAATGCTTGCACACATATGCATGCATACACTGCAAGACAAGCCGAAATCGTATCAAATACATTCCAACGAAAATACACTTTTGTTTTTGTAAAATCAATTTTATATCCTTTTTTCCGTACTATATATTTTCTATCAAACGGAATAATGATGGAAAACATCACAATCATCATGACTCCAGCTGTGATCATTGAAACTTTAAATCCAATCGGCATCGGTAATAACAGACCACAAGAAAATACGGCTATAATTCCAATTAAAGCAAAAGTAAGAAGTAATTTATTAGACATATAAAAGCCTCCCTCATCTATTCTTTCATAAATGTATACAGACGAGGAAGGTGCTTCGTTCAAATATTATTTTATTTTTTTAATAACCTTTGCAGGATTTCCGCCAACTACTACATGATCTGGCACATCTTTCGTTACAACGGCGCCAGATGCGATAACCGTATTGTCTCCAGTTGTCCCAAATAGTTCTTTTACGATTCCACTACGTTATTCTAATTTTACTTCTAATGTTTCATTTAACTTTCTTGTTAATATACGAGAACGCTCCCTCTCTTGTACTAAAACTGGATCAGTCGGTATATATATTTCTCCTAGTATCATTTTTTCTTTTTCTGTTTTCATTTTATTTCCTCTTTAACTTCTATGTAGGTTAAAGAGGGAATAAAAAAGAAAGGTCTGAACGTTGTTTCGTTCAGACCTTTCTCTCTTAATCTTCCATCGTTGATAAGTCACCTGTTGGTAAGTTTAACTCCCACGCTTTTAATACGCGGCGCATAATTTTACCACTTCTCGTTTTCGGTAATTTATCTCTAAATTCAATTTGTCTTGGTGCCGCATGAGCTGCTAAGCCTTTCTTTACAAATTGACGAATTTCTTCTTTTAACTCTTCAGATGGCTCGTATCCCACGCGAAGCGCGATAAATGCTTTAATGATTTCTCCGCGAACTGGATCAGGAATACCAATTACACCAGCTTCTGCAACAGCAGCATGCTCAATTAATTTGCTTTCTACTTCAAATGGTCCAACACGCTCACCTGACGTCATAATTACATCATCAATACGTCCTTGGAACCAGAAGTATCCATCTTCATCCATGTATGCAGAATCACCTGATACGTACCAGTCTCCTGGCATGAAGTAAGACTCATACTTTTGCTGATTATTCCAGATTCCGCGCATCATAGCTGGCCAACCTTTACCAATTGCTAAGTTACCCATTGTGTATGGAGGCACTTCATTTCCTTCATTATCAACAATCGCTGCTTTCACACCCGGAATTGGTTTACCCATTGAACCTGGACGGATTTCCATACAAGGGTAGTTACAAATAACTTGTCCACCTGTTTCTGTCATCCACCACGTATCATGAATACGAAGTCCAAATGCGCTCATACCCCAGCGAATTACTTCTGGATTTAATGGTTCACCAACACTTAATACGTGTCGCACTTGTGATAAATCATATTTTTTAATTGCATCTTGTCCAGCTCCCATTAACATACGGAAAGCTGTTGGTGCGCTATACCAAACTGTTACACCGTAATCTTGCAGTGCTTCATACCACGCTTCTGGACTAAAGCGTCCGCCTAAAACAACATTTGATGCTCCGACTAACCACGGTGCGAAAATACCATAAGCAGTTCCCGTTACCCAGCCTGGATCAGCTGTGCACCAATATACATCGTCTTCTTTTAAATCTAATACCCATTTCGCCGTTTGGTAATGCTGAACCATTGCGTTTTGTGCATGAAGCACACCTTTTGGCTTACCAGTAGAACCAGACGTGTAATGAAGGATTAAACCGTCTTCACGACCTAACCATTCGATATGTAATTCTTTTGAAGCTTGTTCAAATAAAGGATTAAACGCTACAGTTTTACCGCCTTCTTCTACATTGTCTCCAACAAGGAAGACTGTTTTTAAAGCTGGTAAATCATTTAATGGTACACGCTCTAGCAATTCAGGCGTTGTAATTAACACCTTTGCTTCGCTATCTTCTAAACGGTCGCGAACTGCACCTTCCATAAATGCCTCAAATAGCGGTCCAACGATTGCCCCTAATTTCACTGCACCAAGAAGTGCGAAATATAACTCTGGGGAACGCGGCATAAAAATAAAAACGCGATCGCCTTTTTCTACATCGCCATAATTTTTCAGGACGTTTCCTGCTTTATTAGAAAAATCCTTCATTTCCTTAAATGTATATTTCTCTTTTCGCGATCCATCTTGATAATAAAGAGCTACTTTATTCTTTCGATCGGATTTTGCATGCTTATCAATTGCCTCATACGCCATATTTACTCGGCCTGTCTCATTCCAAGTAAAGTTTTTATTAACCTCTTCCCAGTTAAAATTCGCGTATGCCTCATCATAATTCGGCAAATTATTTTCTCCTTTAATGACAGGAAGCGTTTCTACTTTCATACTTTACATCCCCCTCCTATGTATTCTATTATCTATTATAATGACATTATTTAAAATTTTCAGTATATTTGTTGATTTTTAGACAAATTTTTAATGACAAAATTCGATTCACATCGCATATATTATAAAGTACGATATTAATAGATTCACAAACCCTCAAGGTGGTGAGCAATACATTGATTCATAAAAAAATATATAATGCTAGAAACTTAAAAACAGCGAAAGGCACTTTAATTATTGAAGGTCCTGTCTCTACACATAACTTAGAAATGTATGAATTTCATCCAGATTTAGTTGCGTTTCGTCCTGCCGAGCAGCAGTACAAAGCAATTGTCGAAATTTCTAAATTACCAGAAGCTCGTCTCATTATTGCTAGACATGACCAAACAATCGTTGGATATGTTACATATTTATATCCTGATCCGCTCGAACGATGGTCAGAAGGAAAAATCGAAAACTTAATTGAACTCGGGGCAATTGAAGTAGTCCCAGCCTTCCGCGGATGCGCTGTCGGAAAGAACTTGTTAGAGGTTTCAATGATGGACGATTATATGGAAGATTACATTATATTGACGACTGAATATTATTGGCACTGGGATTTAAAACAAACAGGCTTAAACGTTTGGGAATATCGAAAAGTAATGGAAAAGATGATGAATGCTGGTGGCTTACAATGGATGGCTACAGATGATCCTGAAATTTGCTCGCATCCCGCTAACTGTTTAATGGTCCGCATCGGTAAACGCGTTGATACGGATTCTATTCAAGCATTTGATCGTCTACGTTTTCACAATCGTTTTATGTACTAAATAAAGGGGGCAACTGGAATGATTGTAGAAGAAATTATGAATCAAGATGTGGTGACACTACACCCAAACGATACAATCGAAACAGCAATCCGAACGATACGCACGAAAGGCATTCGGCACATTCCAATTGTCGATCAAAATAATCATGTCGTAGGCATTATTTCTGATCGGGATGTAAGAGATGCAAGTCCATCAATTCTTGATGAACAAGTTCCACTCGCTATGCTGAAACAACCGCTCGACCTTATTATGAAACAACCTGTTATGACTTGCCATCCTCTTGATTTCGTTGAGGAAATTGCTACCTTATTTTTTGAAAATAAAATAGGGTGCCTTCCTGTAACAAAGGCTGGAAAGTTAGTTGGAATCATTTCTGAATCCACTGTACTGCACACGTTAGTGAAATTAACAGGAGCACATCAACCAAGTTCACAAATTGAAATTCAAGTAAAAAATGAACCTGGTATTCTTGGAAAAGTCGTTGCTATTTTTAGTGATTTGCAAATAAATATCGTGAGCGTTCTCGTCTACCCAGCAAAAGATGAGAATGATAAAGTACTCGTTTTCCGCATTCAAACGATGAATCCTCTAAAGGTGATTGATGCACTTGAAGCGGAAGGCTACCGCGTATTATGGCCAAACATCATGGGGATGCAAGCATGAGTAGCGCGTTTATTTATTCGGATGACTTTCGGGGCTATTCGTTTAGCCCTGATCATCCTTTTAACCAACTGCGCGTCACACTTACGTATGATTTATTACAAAAGAGCGGTTTTATCTCACCCTCTCAAGTCATCCCGCCACGGATGGCTACGGATGAAGAGATTGCCTACGTTCATACAGAGGAGTACATAAATGCGGTAAAACGTGCTGGAGAAGGTAAGTTAGAAAAATCGATTGCGATGACATATGGACTCGGAACAGAAGATACACCGATGTTTCCAAATATGCACGAAGCAAGTGCGTTACTTGTTGGCGGTACGTTAACTGCTGTCGATGCTGTTCTTTCAGGGAAAGTAAAACACGCGCTTAATTTAGGCGGTGGCTTACATCACGGTTTCCGCGGCAAGGCATCTGGCTTTTGCATCTATAACGATAGTTCCATCGCAATGAAATATATACAGAAAAAATACGGTTTACGTGTTTTATATATTGATACAGATGCTCATCACGGTGATGGGGTACAATGGTCTTTTTACGACGATCCTAACGTATGTACCATTTCCTTACATGAAACGGGGCGTTATTTATTCCCCGGAACTGGCGCTGTAAATGAGCGCGGACAAGGTAATGGCTATAGTTATTCTTTTAACGTTCCACTCGATGCTTTTACAGAAGACGAATCGTTTCTAGAATCCTATCGAACAGTTGTAAAAGAAGTTGCCGCATACTTTAAACCGGATATTATTTTAACGCAAAATGGAGCCGATGCACATTATTACGATCCACTTACACACCTTTGCGCAACGATGAAAATTTATCGTGAAATACCGAAGCTTGCTCGCGAAATCGCTAACGAATATTGCGAAGGTCGTTGGATCGCTGTCGGCGGTGGTGGTTATGACCACTGGCGCGTCGTCCCAAGAGCTTGGGCACTCATTTGGCTCGAAATGAACAACATCCAAAACATCTCAGGTTATCTCCCTCCAGAATGGATTGACGCTTGGAAAGGACAAGCAGAAACAGAACTTCCCCTCACATGGGAAGATCCAGACAACATGTATAAACCTATCCCCCGTAAACCAGAAATTGAAGAAAAGAATGCATTAACTGTAGCGAAATCCCTTGAAATTATTCGGAATAATATGACAAAATCTTTGTACTAAACGAAAAGGAGGCTCGTTTTTGAATAGCCTCCTTTTATTTATTGTCGGTTTCTATCGGTAAGTCGATATATTTTAATAATCGCTGATATATTTCAGGTTACGCCGATATATTCTGATAATCGCTGATATATTTTGAGTTGCGCCGATATATTCCAATAATCGCTGATATATTTTCATTTAGTCACAGTCTGGCCCAATTTTCATGAGGAAAGGTCGTGATATTATGTGGAAACAACAAATGATCCACACGAAACGTGGCACATTCGAGCTTTTTACTAAAGGCAGTGGCGAACCACTTTGCATTACACATCACTATTCACAATTTAATGAAACTGGTGATTACTTTGCAGATGTTTTCACTTCTACGCATCGTGTATTCCTCATTAATTTACGAGACGCTGGTAACTCAGCAAAAGCCAATTCTGAAAAAGAATTAAGTATGATTGAAACGATTCACGACTTAGAAGCAATTAAAGAAGCTTTGCAATTTTCCACATGGCATTTCGCTGGCCATTCAACTGGCGGTATGCTTGGAATTTTATATGCAATCACATATCCAAAATCCTTACAATCATTAGTCGTGGCCGGAGCCGCAGCAAGTAACTATACCGAAACACCATTTTGTATTTATCATCCGGAACATCCTCAGTTTCATTATATGCAACAACTCATTGAAAACTTAAAAAGCCCTCACCTTACAAATGAAGAACGGAAAGAACTATCTACGAAGAGAACAAAATTATCATTGTATAAACCAGAAAACTACAATTCTTATTTTGATAAACCAATCACAAAAATAATGTCTGCTAGCCGGATGAACGCTTTCAATAAAGAATATCCTTTATTTGATTTAAGAGAGTATTTACCTTCTATCAATACAAAGACCCTTATTATGTGCGGACGACACGATGTGCAATGCCCGATTCAGTACTCTATCGAGTTGCATGAGGGTATACGTAATTCTATATTCGTTCCATTTGAGGACAGCAACCATTATCCTTTTTTGGAAGAAGCTGCTCAGTTTACTTCTACTACTCAAGTATTTTATAAATTATTACGTCAGTACTGTTATTATTAAGGAAGTCTAAACAATGACAAAAAGCTCAAAGTCTCTATATGACTATGAGCTTAATTTTTAGAAGAAATATTTCATACTAAAAACAACTAAAAGAACACAAGAAATAACAACTACACCCACATTGAGTAATACTGCCTTTTTATCTCCTTCTTTTAAACTTACCATAAAACTAGAAATTATTTTAATTCCAAAAAAGACCATCATAAATAACCCACCGAAATGATCATTCGTATAATCTTCATCAAAAAACATTTGTATTGCACCAATAATTAATAAGATAAGTATGATATTAGTTCCAATTTTTAAAACCTTGCTTGATTTATTATCTTTTAATGTCTCCCCCAAAATGTAGCACTCCCTCTCATGCTCTCCTATTTTTTATTCCTCTTTATATTTTAACATGAATTTCCTATTTTTCTTTTTTGTTCGAATAACATACAAAAAAACCTGCCAATTACTCGGCAGGTTCCCTACACATTAAAACGATAACCAGCTCCCCACACTGTTTCAATATATTGTGGGTGAGCGGGATCTCTTTCAATTTTTTCACGTAATTTTCTAATGTGAACGACAACAGTGGCTAAATCACCAGCAGAGTCTAATCCCCAAATGCGTTCAAATAACTGTTCTTTATTTAATACTTGGTTTGGATGCGTTACAAAGAATGTTAATAAATCAAATTCCTTCGTTGTAAACGCAATTTCTTCATTGTTTATAAAAACTTTTCTCGCCCTTTGATCAATAGAAATTCCGTGAATATATAACGTATCGCGTTGCTTACTTACATTTCCTGACAATCTTTCATAACGAGAAATATGGGCTTTTACCCTTGCGACTAATTCACTTGGGCTAAACGGTTTCGTTATATAATCATCCGCTCCTAAACCGAGCCCGCGAATTTTATCTATATCTTCTTTTTTTGCTGAAACAAGTAAAATCGGAATATCTTTTATAGCTCGAATTTGCTTACAAATTTCAAATCCATTCATCTTTGGAAGCATAATATCTAAAATAATTAAATCGTAGTCTTCTTGCAGGGCCATTTGTAAACCTGTTTCTCCAGAGTGTTCTACATCAACTTGAAAATCACTAATTTCTAAATAATCTCGCTGTAATTCTGCAATGCTTACTTCGTCTTCTATTAGTAAAATTCTTTTCAAATTACTCACCACATTTCTCTACTTTTTCCAATGAGAAGAAAATACTTGTGCCTTTCCCAAGCTCGCTTTCCGCCCAAATATTCCCGCCATGTTCTTCAACAATTTGCTTCGCTATCGCTAAGCCAAGTCCACTTCCACCTGTACTAGAATTTCGCGATTGCTCTGCACGATAAAACCGTTCAAAAATATAAGGAAGTGTATCAGATTCGATACCTGATCCATTGTCCATTACTTTCACAATAACTTTATTGTTATCACTCCATACTGTTACAGTAATTTTCTTTTCTTCTTTATCCATGTATTTCACACTATTATGAATTAAATTTGATATCACTCTATTTATCTTTTCGCAATCAGCCGTTACATATAGTGGTGATGCATGTAATTGTAAGTTAACTTCTATACCTTCTTTACTTAAATCCATCTGCATCTCTTCTATTAATTCTTGCATAAACATATTTAATTCAACCGTTTCAAACTGAAATGGAACTCGATTCAAATCGAGCTTTGAAAATAAAAATAATTCATCAATGAGTGTATCCATATGCCTTGCTTTCGTATGGATAGTCGTTAAGTACTTATCCATTTTTTCTGGTGTATTTGCTACCCCGTCTTTTATTCCTTCTACATATCCGATAATTGAGGTAATCGGTGTTTTTAAATCATGAGAGATGTTTGAAATGAGCTCTTTTCGATTTTCTTCATACTGTGTTTGTATCTCTATCGACTCTTTTAATTTCTTTCTCATTTCTTCAAATCCTTGATTCAATTGCCCTATCTCATCGTGGGATGTAACTGGTATTTGAAAATCTAAATTTCCGTCTTTAATTTTCTCAGTCGCATCTTTCAATACAAAGATTGGTTTTATCACACTTCTTGAGACGAGATAACTTAATAATCCAATAAGCAACACGGCTAACAGTAAAAGTGATACAAACAAAATCGGAAATAATTTTTGTGTAAGATCTACAAATGAACTTTGCTTTTTTAATACAAATATACTCCCCTCTTCTTCCTGAGGAAAATAAAAATCAAACTTTACATATCGATAAAATGTATCACCTAGTTCCGTTGTACCACGACTATTAATATTTGCTGATTCAAATTTTGGAAGAGCTTCTTTTAAAGATACACTTTCAAATACTTTTGTAGTATAAGAAATGGTCTCTCCCTTTCTTACAACTATTTTCACCCCTTCTTTTTCAAGTGATGAAACGAACGATTCATCTAATAGTTGAGATTGATGTTTCTTTGCTGCCGACTTCAACTCAATATACGCATTCTCTTCTTCTGGTGTAAGTGGCTTTTGAATGTAAGAACTTTTATAGAAATTTTTCACTGACTCCAAATCACCTGTTATCGAAAAAACGATTAAAAATCCTGCAACTAATATGAGCGTAATAGAAACGAAAATGACAGCGATATAAGAAAATAAAAACCTTGTTTTAATAGACATATGTTACATCCTCACTTTATCAAACCTTATTACTAATAAGCATAAAAATATATGTTCAAATACTCAAGCGATTTTATAGTAATTTTAGCGTCAGTTTATAAAAATTTAATGTTCTTATTTTACAGTTGAAATTAGGAGGTTGAGATTCCATGTTCAAAAAAACATTAAGCATGATATGTTGTGTAATTTTTTTGCAAGGATGCTCGCAAGAACAAGAAGTTAAAAAGGAGATGACAAACATGGAGACCGCGCTACTAACAGCTACTGAGAAACAAGAAACGAATACTGTTATATCGTTACTCAAAAAAGGGGCTGACATAAATATAACAGACAATAAAGGACGTACTCCTCTTATGATTGCTACATACAAAAATGATGTAAAAACCGCCAAAGCGCTTATCGATGCGGGGGCCGACGTAAATATCCAAGATGATATGCAAAACAATCCCTTTCTTTACGCTGGTGCTGAGGGTTACTTGGATATTTTAAAACTAACGATTGATGCTGGGGCTGATCCAACGCTTACGAATCGATACGGCGGTACAGCTCTTATTCCAGCCTCAGAACATGGCTATATTAATATTATAAAAGAACTCCTCACACGAACAAATATCGATGTAAACCATGTAAATAACCTCGGATGGACAGCTTTAATGGAAGCCATCGTACTAAGTAACGGAAATGAAACACAACAACAAGTCATTCGCCTTCTTATTGAACACGGTGCAGATGTAAATATTCCAGACAACGATGGGGTTACCCCGCTAGAGCACGCTCGCGCTCATAACTTTAAAGAGATAGAGAAGATTTTGTTAGAAGGACATAAGTAAAAGCTAATTTTTGCCTTCCTCCCCCGCCCTATGCTACATTTAAGCCGTTACATCAATATTAATAGGGTGGGAATAAGAATGAACAAACCTAAAATTGGGATGATTGGACTTGGAAGTATTGCACAAAAAGCCTATCTTCCAACACTTACAAAAGAAACAGATTGGAATTTTGTAGGGGCGTTTACACCTAACGCGGAGAAAAGGAAACAAGTTTGCCAGCAATACCGTATTCAAGACTTTCATTCTATTGAAACGTTAGCTTCAGAATGTGATGCAATCTTCGTTCATAGTTCAACTGCTACGCATTATGAGATTGTTTCTGAACTTCTGAAAAAAGGAATCGATGTTTATGTAGATAAGCCGTTAGCTGCTACAGTGGAACAAGCTGAGAAACTAGTCGAATTGAGCGAACAGTACAATCGAAAGTTAATGGTCGGATTTAACCGCCGCTTCGTTCCTATGTACGTTGCGGCAAAAGAGCAAGCTCATGATATTTCGTGGATTCGAATTGAAAAACACCGTTCAAATAAAGTCGGGCCATATACGTACGACTTTACGATGTTAGATGATTACTTACATATTGTAGATACTGCTCGCTGGTTAGCTAATGATGACCTTAACGTCGTTCACAATATGATGCAAATCAATGAAAAGAATGAACTTCTTTACGGACATCATACATATACAACTCCAAGTGGACTGTTACTTTCTACAGCGATGCACCGCCATGCCGGTACAAATTTAGAACAAATTGAACTTGTAACGACAGGGAAAATCATTCGTGTAAAAAATATGAATACATTTGAAGTTGAAGAGGAAAACTCTGTTTCACAAAGCGGTTCACCATCATGGGATACGACGTTAAAACAGCGCGGTTTTGAAGATGCTGTTCATCATTTTATTGACTGTGTACACGGAGATACAAAGCCATTAGTAGATGGTTTGGAAGGATTAAAAACGCAGCAACTGTTGCAATCTTTACTAGATGATGTAAATAAAAATTAAAACGGATACATTTTTCAGAATTTACTTTCATTCCCATTTCCCCTTTATTTCTCTCGCAAATTTCTATAGAATATGTTGATAGGAATTATAAATTTCATAATGAATCGTGGAGAGGATGGGATTAACACATGTGGAACGAGTTTAAAAAATTCGCATTCAAAGGGAATGTAATCGATTTAGCTGTCGGGGTTGTAATCGGTGCTGCATTCGGTAAAATCGTTAGTTCTTTAGTAAAAGATATCATCACACCATTACTTGGTATGGTATTAGGTGGCGTTGACTTTACAGATTTAAAAATTACATTTGGTAAGTCATCTATTATGTATGGTAACTTCATCCAAACTATTTTTGATTTCTTAATTATTGCAGCGGCTATCTTTATGTTTGTTAAAGTATTCAACAAACTAACATCTAAAAGAGAAGAAGAAAAAGAGGAAGAAATTCCAGAACCAACAAAAGAAGAAGAACTTCTTGGCGAAATTCGCGACTTATTAAAACAACAAAATTCTTCTAAAGATAGAGCATAATTGAACGGATAAAAAGGCATGTCCCGAGGGGACATGCCTTTTCTATATACTATAACGTTTCCGAATTCATATGAATAAATAAAATAATACCAGCAACCATAAGTACCATAATACTACCTGCAAATAGTGTAATACCCATAAACATTAAACTTGTGCTCATATCCACTGATACACTTTCAATAAAAATAGAAATTACATACGTGATAAGGGCAATTCCTGCAAGAATACTTCCTGGAACAAATCGCTTTAAGCCATTTTGTTTTAACGTCATATATGCAAAAATAGCAGTCATACAAAGCGTAATTATCCAAAGAACGATCATCTTTTCTCCCCCCTCACAAACCTTTTCTTTCTATTATACATGACATTGCCCTATAATAGTTGAATTTGCACTTATGTGACATATAACAAGGAATACCCCCAACTGTAGCGAAAGCATTACAACATACACTTACACAATGAGGAGTGGTTCATTTGGAATATACTACTGTAGGGGATTTAGAGTTAGTCGAACGATTCGATTATGTTACGATTGACTTAAACAAACAGTTTTTTTATATCGAAGTTGTAAATCTACAAAGCAATAAAGCTGTACTAAAAATATCAATGAACTTAGAAAAAGACGAAACGATGATAGAGGGAAATACAATTCAGTACGATACTTTGCACATAGAGGCATTATTACAAGGGTTAAAATGTATTGCACAAACATGTATTGATTGCAATTTAAGCAACCAAGAGGAACTGTTCGCATTTCTAGAAGAAAATTAGCCCCCAATTAAAAATGGTTATTTTTTCCATTAATTGATATAATTATCATATACAAATATTCTTTATAAGGGAGTGTTCATAATGATTTGGATTTCACTAATCGTATTAGCCTATTTCATCATTCTCGTCCCAATACAGTATAACTATATGAAGATGCTCAAAGAAAAACAGAAGAAAATGAATGCCTCACAAAACGAACTATATGACAACATGTCTTATGAAGAATCCCAAATACTCTATCATCAAAGTAACGTCTTTACAATACCAGCTTCACTTGTAGCAAGTATTGTTTATAAAATGAAACATTCGGCATAAGGAGATTTCCCAAATGTACGCTGTAAAATTATTGTTTGAATCTGTTCATTCTGGTGAGCCTGATCCTACGAAAATTGATGAGCATTATGAAGAGAGTCACGATACACTTTTTGAAGAAAGTATTATTCTTGTTAAAGCAAACAGTATAGAGGAAGCTCACGAATTAGGTGAAAAGATAGCTATACACCCTGAAGAATCGTACGATAATATGTACGGTGAGCAAGTAACGTGGACGTTTCGAAAAGTATTGCATGTGTTTGAATTAGACGATACACCATTTGAAACGGGAAAAGAATTGTACGCAAGATTTTTACACGTTAAGAAAAATGAAACGGTAGATACCGTAGTAAAAGCATACTACCCTGAATATGAATAAAAGCTCACAGCAAATGCTGTGAGCTTTTTTATACTTACTTCGTTGAATCTCTAAATTGGATACGATGAGGTAAGATAACAGTGTGATCTTCCACTTTTTCTTTGTTCATATACTTTGTTAATAGACGCATTGCTACTGCACCGATATCATACATTGGTTGTACAACTGTTGAAAGCTGTGGACGTACCATTAATGCAAGGCGTGTATTATCGAAACCAAGTACTTCTACATCAGTTGGTACGTTTAATCCAGCGTCTTGTGCTGCATGAATTACACCTAGTGCCATTTCGTCAGAAGATACGAAGATCGCTGTTGGCTTCTCATCACTGCTCCAAAGCTTTTCGAAAGCTTCGATACCTGAATCATATGTGTAATCTCCATCGATTACAAGATTTTCATCATATGAAATACCTACTTCTTCTAGAGCTTGTTTATAACCTTGTAACTTCTTCGCGCTTCCCGCTTTATCAATGAAAGGACCAGAGACGAAACCGATACGCTTATGTCCTTGCTCAATAAAGTGCTTCATTGCGTCGTAAGCTGCTTGTGTATAATCGATATTTACTGATGGCGTTTCATTTTGCTCATCAAATGACGCTGCTAATACGATTGGTACTGGAGACTTTTTGAATTCTTCAATGTGAATATCTGTAATATCTTCACCCATGAAAACAATTCCGTCTACTTGTTTTCCAAGCATCGTATTTAATAAATGGAACTCTTTCTCTTTGTTTTGGTCAGAGTTACTTAAAATGATGTTATATTTGTACATCGTTGCGATATCTTCAATTCCACGAGCAAGTTCTGCATAAAATGTATTTGAGATATCAGGAATAATAACACCTACTGTAGTTGTCTTCTTACTTGCTAGTCCACGTGCTACCGCATTTGGGCGGTATCCTAAACGATCAATTGCTTCTAATACTTTCTTTCTTGTTGTAGGCTTTACATTTGGGTTACCGTTCACAACGCGTGATACGGTAGCCATTGAAACGTTCGCTTCGCGCGCTACATCATAGATTGTTACGTTCATCTCATCGCACACTCCTTCTATTTTTGTTATCTATTTTTATGTATCGGTTACTTGAATGAAAAAAAGACATCAACTCTATTTGCAGATGCCACCAATCGTCCCGAGTTCTTCCTTTTACTAATGATACGATAAAAACGCAGGCTCATACAATATTTTCCCGCAAAAGTTTCGAAAAAATTCGCTTCTTTTCTCGTATTTTCGTATTTTTTATAAAAAAAAGGGCATTTTTTGTAAAAATATAGATGTTTCATAAGTAGAAACCTTATTTTAAGCAGTAAGATAGTAAATGAAATTTATATCGGCGATTTTTTTAATATATCGATCGCAGCTCGAAATATACCAGCGATTTTCCAAATATATCGACTTACCAACAAGAATCGACAATGATAGTCATTTGATGCGCTGGATCTGGAAGTACTTCACAACTGACAATAGAAGATCACGGCGTCCTGTAGAATGCGTTATATCGACAACGCCAGGGGTAAATAGGTTTCTTTCTTTAAAATCGGCACAGCGGAAATATGACGCGTATAACGCGGCGCTCTTTCAAATTCTTATATGTTACTTTATAGCTGATATATATACGATTTTCAAATCCCCTCTCAACAAACAACGTACACTTTCATTTAAAATAAAAAAAGACAGTTTAAACACTGTCTTTTTTTACAAGAAGGAAACAAACGGTTTATCGCTGTTTTTCTCTTTTATAACAATTGCCTCGATTTTATTCTCGGACTTTATCTGTAATTGCACTTTTGCACCTTTCGGTAATTGTTCTAACATACTTTGAGCAGCCAGTTGGGTAAGGGCCATTAATTCTGTTTTACCGTTATATTTAATAACAATATTCATATTTAATGTATCCATTTGATCTTTCTTATAAGAAACCTTAGCATTTACTGGGATAAAGTCTCCAGGAGAAAAACCTTTCATTGCCTCAGCAAATTTATTTATTTTTGTATTATCTTCTCCATGTGCTTGTGTAAATTCATCAGAAGGATATGAATACGCTTTTTCTTCAATCGTATTCCAATTTCCAAGATTCGTATCATTTTTTTGAACGGTAGCACTAGCAATATACGTACCATTTTTTAAAGAACTTGTACTTTCTTGCTTAAAGATAGCAAACGTAATTGGGGATTTATTATACTTGTCATTTTTATGAATAGCTTCAATAAGTTGCTTGGCAACTTCGGTCCCCTTAGACATTGCTTCTTCATTCGATACGCTTGAAGACATAGCTAAACCAATCATAACACCAGATAAACTTAGTTCGTTTGAATTCTGCTTCCCGAAATAGTCTTGTTCTATAATATTTGTCAAAACGGGTGCTTCTACTTTGGCGACTAGTTCATCAACTAACTTCTCAGGAATATACTGATTTAATTGAAGCACATGATTTTCTGTATCAAATTGCTCTTTTGCAATATTCATTAAACCATTTTCATACTCTGCTAAATCTAATTTAGAATTTGTTTTTATATTAGCTGTATTTATAACCTTTTGTTCTTTTAAAGGGATTACAGTTCTATAATAATCTTTAGAAACAGCAGTTCTCGGGATCATGCTTTTTTCTTTCGTATCTTTCTGTATAACTTCATCCTTCTTACTAATCGTATCATTACTACAAGCTCCTAGTAATAGACTTACGACCGCGAAAGATAATGCCATTTTCTTCATTACTTAAAACCTACTTTCAACAATCTAGTTATTTAGTTTGAACTATTAACAGTTTACCATTAAATATATTTCAACAAAAACAAAAAAAAGAAGCAAGCACCTTTCGCTTGCTTCTTTTTATTTAATATTCTCTTCTAAAGCATCTTTTTTAATATTCCAATGAGATGTATTCCATACTACCATCCCATCTTTTATGTATAAAACTTGCGGAGATTCATGTTTAATGCTGTACTGTTCTGCAACACGATTCGAAACATCTCTCGCATCTTGTACGTATAAGTAATACGCTGGTACCGCTCTTTCTTCACTACAATAAGCTTGGAATTCTGTATAGGCACCATGACTAATCGGGCATGTCGTACTATGTTTAAAAAGAACATAAGGTTCGTTTTTTTCTACTAGTACTTCAAGCTCTTCAATTGTTTCAACTTTTGTCATATTCATCACGATTCACCTCTCATACGAAGTCTAGAACGCTTCTCTTTCTTTTCAGCTTTCTTCTCAAGTCTTTCTAGTTTACGCTCTTCTTTTTCAACCTTTTTCTCTTGTCTTGTCGAACGATAATGATTGTATACTTCAATTGCTGCGCTACTCCACTGTACAACTTGCGCTACTTTATCTGCATTATTTTCAATTTCGTCCGTAACAGACTCTGATACATTACGAAGTTTCGTATTTAAAGAATGGATTGTCGTTCCAATTCCATCTACACCCGATACCACTTTATTTAATGATTGTGATTTCTGTTGGATGTCATCAGCTAACGCATTTGTTTTATGTAATAATTGCTCCGTCTCTACGCTAATCCCTTGCATTTGCTTTTCTAAACCTTCTAACGTGCTTGCAACGTTTTCTAACGTCTTCTGAACCGATAACAACGTTCTGCATACATACACTACTAATACAGCGAAAGCAACCGCGATAATAGCTGCACTTACATATAAAAGAACTTGCATTTCATCACTTCCTTTATCTTTTTCATACTTTCCCCTATTATACAATCATTTTCCGTTTCGTTCTAATCCCTATCTTTTCATTAGAATTTTCATACTTATTCGTCAACTTTAACATAAATGATTCAACAAATTCCACTAAGTAGGTTACAATAGGGGAGGATACATAATTAGTAGGGAGGCTTTACATATGAAAGATCCACGCATTGAAAAGTTAGCATACAATTTAATTAACTACTCTATCCGCTTACAAAAAGGTGAAAAAGTATTAATTGAAAACTTTGGCTTACAAAAAGAACTTGTAACTGCACTTGTAAAAGAAGCATATGCAGCTGGTGGTTTCCCATTCGTTTCTTTAAAAGATCATCAAGTAGATCGCTCTTTATTAATGGGTGCTACTGAAGAACATTTCGAACAAATCGCTGCGTATGAAGCAAGCGTAATGAAAGATATGGACGCTTATATCGGTCTTCGCTCTGGCGATAACATTAACGAACAAGCTGACGTGCCAAGTGAAAGAATGCAAATTCACGCTCAAACAGTTGGTAAGAAAGTTCATAGAGACATCCGCGTTCCAAAAACACGCTGGGTTGTTCTTCGCTACCCAAATGCTTCTATGGCGCAGCTTGCTAAAATGAGCACAGAAGCTTTCGAAGATTTCTACTTCGAAGTTTGTAACTTAGATTACGGTAAAATGGATAAGGCGATGGATAGCCTTGTTACATTAATGAATAAAACAGATAAAGTTCGCTTAACTGGTCCTGGAACTGACTTAACATTCTCTATTAAAGACATTCCAGCTATTAAATGCTCAGGTCATTTAAACATTCCAGACGGTGAAGTATACTCTGCACCAGTTCGTGATTCTGTTAACGGTACGGTTTCTTACAACACACCATCTCCTTACAACGGTTATACATTTGAAAATGTACAACTTAAGTTTGAGAACGGCCAAATTGTTGAAGCAACTGCAAACGATACAGAACGCATTAACAAAATCTTCGATACAGATGAAGGCGCACGCTACGTTGGTGAGTTCGCAATCGGCGTAAACCCATACATCTTACATCCAATGGGAGATATCCTATTCGATGAAAAAATCGATGGCAGCTTCCACTTCACTCCTGGACAAGCTTACGACGATGCATGGAACGGCAACAACTCGAACATTCACTGGGATTTAGTATGCATTCAACGTCCTGAATACGGCGGCGGCGAAATTTACTTCGACGACGTACTAATCCGTAAAGACGGACGCTTCGTTGTACCTGAACTAGAAGCTTTAAACCCAGAGAACTTAAAATAAAAAAAAAACGCTCGGGATTTTCTCCGAGCGTTTTTTTTTAATACTCTAATAACTCTTTTGCCACATCTTCTGGCACTTTAAAACTCATTTTCTTATTTTTCATTTCAACTTCCACATACGGGACATCTTTATATACTGTCATCACACCAATTTCATGTAACTCTTTTTTATCTTTACTCGACTCCGATAATTTTGGTGTATCTTCTTGATACATTGTAAATGTTTTCCCTTGCGGAGTATCTAAAGGAGCCGATTGCATTTCCCACTTATCCATTTTCATGACTTCAAACAGCTTTTCAATTTCTTTCTTATCGGTAATTACTTTTTTCTCACTTGAATCAGTAAGTGATTCAATTTCAACTTTTTGTGCCTTTTCTAAGTTCATATCTGCCTTTTCCTTCTTCGTACTACATCCTATTAAAAGAACGGATGCGGTTAGCAAAAGTAAAAATAACATAAGGACTTTTTTCATTTCTAATCCTCCTAACTACATAGAGCTACTTTTCTCGCTTTTTGTTTGCTGAAAATGAAAATAATATAAAAGCGCCACTGCAATAGTACCAATTAATATCGGAACATATAAAGGCAGATGCCATTTCGTATATACTTTAGTGCAGCCAACAAGCACAAACAAAATTTCCAAACAAAACAATGGTTTTACATATTTCATATCTTGCCTACCATTTCTATTTTTACATTTGGATTCTCTTTCTCGATAAGCGCCAAAAATTCATTCCTATCTTGCGGCATTGCAACCATATGTACTTTGTATGCATTCGTCGTAATTTCAAGGTATTTTCCAACTTGACGAACAACTCTTATATCTTTTAATACAACATCATCATTTAAAATGCCGTACTTTAATACACCATTTTCTACTTTATGCTTTTTAATAAATACCTCCCAAACGAGTGGCACATTTACAATAAGGCATAAACCCATCCCAATTAAAGCTGACATCCACTGGGATTTATTTGTGACAATCATGACAAGTGGATATACAAACATAAAGGCTAACGTGAGACAAACAAAAATTACTACTGACTTACTTCTGTGGATTGGAAAATTCATACACGCACCTCCTATCCTAAATTATACCATTAATTCCATTTTAGTTCATAAAAAAAGGCCATTTCTGAATGACCTTCTTAAAGAATATACCTATAACATTTCTTACTTATCTTGAATCTCTATCCACTCTGAAGCTAGTAAACTATATACAGCGATATCGTGAAAATGATCATATAACCATTCTTCATCTCTTAAAATACCATCTAACTTAAACGCTAAACGCTCTGGAATAGCGCGGCTTTTCACATTTTCAACACCGCATCTAATTTCCATTTTATTTAATTTTAAATTCTCAAATGCATAGTGAAGTACAGCCTTCACGCTACGCGTCATAATACCTTTCCCGCCAGCATCTTCTGCAAGGTAATACCCAAGACTCGCTGCTTTCTTCCCCCAACTTACTGGATGAATACCTACCATCCCAACGAGCTTTCCTTTATAACGTATACCACTTTCAAAACCGTCTCCCTCTGCAAACTTCTTTAACCACATCGGACAAATCTCATCATAAGCATCAGCAGATTTCATGCCATCTACCCAAGGAAGCCATCTTCTTAAATGGTTACGGTTTTGATTTATTAATTGATATAGTTCCTCTTTATGATGTTTTTCTAATAGTTGTAGTTCGATTTCTTCGTCTACTCGGAGTGTAAACATGGTTTTTAGCTCCTTTTAATTTTCTTATTATTCTAACACTTATAATTAGAAAATACCCCTCAATATATCAACGATTTTTAAAATATATCGACTTACCGACCAAATTCGACAACAATACTACACAACAAAAAAAGACGCACAGCCACAGCTATGCGTCTTTTCTATTACTTCTCTGCAACTTGAACTTCTTTTACGTAAGCTGCTTCGAATTTTTGGATGTCTCCTGCGCCCATGAAAATTAGAACGCCGTTTTTATGTTTCTTTAATACATCCGTTGTTGTATCTGTAATTAGTTCTGCACCGTCAATACGCTTCTGCAGATCTTCGATTGTTAATTCACCTTTGTTTTCGCGCGCTGATCCGAAAATATCACATAAGTATACTTGGTCAGCTTTGCTTAGGCTTTCAGCGAACTCATCTAAGAACTTTTCTGTACGTGAGAATGTGTGCGGCTGGAATACAGCGACAACTTCACGCTCTGGATGTTTTTGACGAGCTGCTTCAATCGTTGCATTAATTTCTGTCGGATGGTGTGCGTAGTCATCGATAATAACTTGCTCTCCCATCGGCTTTTCATTAAAGCGACGTTTTACGCCTTCAAAAGTTGTTAGCTGATGCTTAACTGCTTCTACATCAACGTTTTCATAATGGCAAAGCGCGATTACTGCTAATGCATTTAATACGCTGTGGTTGCCGTATCCTGTAATTTTGAACGTGTCATAGTACGTATTACGAACGAATACATCGAAAATAGTACCATCTGTTCTCTTTTGAATGTTACGTGCTTGGAAATCATTATCTTCTCCAAATCCATAGAAAATAACAGGTACTTTCGCTTGAATTTTTTGAAGTTCTTCATCATCTCCACATGCAATAATGCCTTTTTTCACTTGCAATGCCATCTCTTGGAATGCACTGAATACATCATTGATATCTGTAAAGTAATCCGGATGATCAAAATCAATATTTGTCATAATCGCATAGTCTGGATTGTAAGACAAGAAATGACGACGATACTCACAAGCTTCAAATACAAAATACTTACTATTTTCTACCCCATGCCCTGTTCCATCTCCAATAAGGTAAGATGTAGGGTGTGCACCTTGCATTACATGGGCTAACAAACCAGTTGTTGATGTTTTTCCATGTGCACCAGTTACAGCAACACTTGTGTATTGGTTCATAAGATCACCTAAGAAGTGATGGTAACGATGTACTGGGATGTTTAATTCTTTTGCTGCTACGATTTCTTCATGCGTATCAGGAAATGCATTTCCTGCAATAATCACTTGTCCTTCTTTTACATTACTTTTATCAAAAGGAAGGATTGAGATACTACGCTTTTCCAACGCTGTTTGTGTAAAGAAACGCTTTTCATAATCAGACCCTTGAACAGTATGCTTCATGTCATGAAGAATTTGCGCTAATGAACTCATTCCTGTTCCTTTAATTCCTACAAAATGGTAAACTGTCATCTTAAAGAACCTCCAACATTTCGAACTAATACAACGGCCTATCTATAAGACAGTATATGAATCTTTTCTTATTTTGGTAATCATCATACATTTTTGATGTAGTGAAGTTATTCTTCCCTTCACTTATCAGGATAAACTCGTACGTACTTCTTTTTTATGTCCATAACAAATCCATTATAGCAAAAAAGAAGCCGCTATACTATGATAACAGAAAAACTGATAGGGTCAATCACCTATCAGTTTTTCTCTCTTTTACATATCTTCTCTTTTTTCTAATTGAACACGCTCTAGACGTGGATTCGGACGATATTTACGGCCAGCTTTCGCTTCTGGTTTTCCATTTAATTCTACGTTATCACCAGTAAAGCCAATATTCATTTTTAATAAGCTACTTCCTACCCCGTATATATCAACCGGCACGTTTTGAGCTTCAAATTCACGAATACGCTTCTCATCAAATCCACCAGTTACAACGATGTCTACATGCTGGAATCCTTCATCATCAAGTGCTTTACGAAGTGCAAATACAAGCGATGGGTTTACACCACGTGGATCGAATGTTCCAAGTACTTCTGGGTGGCGAATGAAGTATTGATCTATCATTGTGCGAGATGTATCTACACGTACACCTTTTAATGTTGATCCAAATTCACGCGCTACGCGAAGTGCATCTGTAATGACATCATTATTGTAATCAATTAATACAACTAATTCATCTTCTGGGAATTTCTTATGATATGCTTTTGCCGCTTCAACAACATCACCATTAAACATTTGAATTAATGCGTGAGGCATTGTCCCCATACCACTTCTGCCCCACCATTCATTCATCGCATGCGTCGCTTGTGCGCTCATACCTCCGATGTATGCTGCATAACCGTCACCAGCTTGTTGTGTATAATGATCGTCACGGTCTCCCATGAAAATAACTGGTTTTTCTTTATCTACACTACGTGCAGCTTGGACAACGTTATATACGTTTGTCGCAACCGATGTACGACGAGCTAAAATCCCATCAATGACACCTTCTAAAAATCCGAAATTTTCATAAGGACCATGAATTGTTAACACTGTTTCAAATGGACTAATATTATCGCCATCTTTTAAAGAGTTAATTTCAAGTTCCTCAGGATTTTTAGCGAATGTTTGTAGCAATGCAATTACTTCATCTGTTCCGCATAGAACTGCATTTTCCTTTTGGAAAAATTGCATCGTTACAACACTTTTCGGGCGAAATTCTTCAATGATTTCTCTAGTTTTTAAAAAGTAAACGGCAGAGAACCAACCTTCTCCAACACGTTCGTCAAATTTAAATGTTCTATTTGTTAGTCTATTTATTTCACCTTTTAATTTTAATTCAATTTCTTTCATGTCGCTTTACTCCCTACTTTACTATCCAACATTTTCTATTAGTATACAGCAAAACCATTTACTATACATTTGTTTCCTGCATAGCAGCGAATTCATCCTCAGAAATAAGGACATCTCTCGGTTTCGTTCCTCTTCCTTCAGAAATAATCCCTTGCGATTCCATCTCTTCAATGAGACGTGCCGCGCGATTATAACCGATGCGGAATTTTCGCTGTACAGAAGATGTGGACGCTCCCCCTTGTTCTACAACAAATTGACATGCATCAAAGAACAATTCGTCTTCCGACTCAGCTTGTTCTGTTTTCGCTAATAAATCCTCTTGCTTAAATAAGTAGTTCGGCTTCATTTGCTTTCTCACATGATCAACTGTTTTCTCAATCTCATCATCCGATACATATACACCTTGTACACGAACTGGTTTAGACGTACCGTTTCCTAAGAATAACATATCACCACGGCCAAGTAATTTTTCCGCGCCCCCAATATCGATAATCGTACGCGAATCAACTTGAGATGATACTGTAAACGCAATACGCGTTGGAATGTTTGACTTAATTAAACCTGTAATAACATCTACAGATGGACGCTGCGTCGCAACTAATAAATGAATACCACACGCACGTGCTTTTTGCGCAATACGACAAATCGCTTCCTCAACATCACCAGGTGCTACCATCATTAAGTCGGCTAACTCGTCAATGACAATAACGATATAAGGTAATGTCTCTCCTGGAATTTCTCGCCCACTTACAATCGTATTGTAACGAGTTAAATCACGAGCACCAGCGTGCGCAAACAATTCATAACGACGCTCCATTTCTTCAACTGCCCACTTTAAAGCCGCTGTCGCTGCTTTTACATCCGTAATAACAGGTGCTACAAGATGTGGGACAGAATTGTATGGTGCAAGCTCAACCATTTTTGGATCGATTAACATTAACTTCACTTCATGCGGTTTCGCTTTATATAAAATGCTCGTTAAAATTGCGTTAATACACACACTTTTACCAGAACCTGTTGCACCCGCAATAAGTCCGTGTGGCATTTTTCGAATATCCGTTACAATCGGATCGCCTGAAATATCAAGTCCAAGCGCAACTGTAAGCGGTGATTCACTCTTTGTAAACACAGGACTTCTTAAAATTTCACGAAGAAATACTGGCTTACTCTCTTTATTTGGAACTTCGATTCCGATCGCACTCTTCCCTGGAATTGGCGCTTCAATACGAATATCTTTCGCAGCTAAACTTAACTTAATATCATCACTTAAGTTTGTAATTTTATTTACTTTCACACCTGGATCTGGCTGTACTTCAAAACGAGTTACTGCCGGACCTTGCGACACATTAATAACATGTGCGCCAACATGGAAATTATTAAACGTCGTATCTAATAATTCTTTCTGTTCATCCAACCATTCCGTATTATCTAACGCTGCTTGCTGTGGAATTGACAACAACGTTAATGGCGGAACAGCATATGTCGGTGGTGTTTGCAATACATTTCGCATATCGTTCTCTCTTTGATTTACAACATATGCTTTCTCTTGTACTTCCGTACTCGAAATTGGCTTTTGTACTTGCTCTACCACTACTTGTTGTACTGGACGTTCTTCCACTTGTGAGTCTACTACCACTTGCTGCACTGGCTTTTCTTCCACTTGTGGTTCCACCACTACTTGCTGCATTGGTTGTTCTTCCACTCGTGATTCCACCACTACTTGCTGCATTGGTTGTTCTTCTACTTGTGGTTCCACTACCATTTGCTGCATCGGTTGTTCTTCCACTTGTGGTTCCACCACTACTTGCTGCACTGGGCGTTCTTCTACTTGTGGTTCTACTACCCCTTGTTGCATTGGTTTCTCTTCCACTTGTGAGTCTACCACTACTTGTTGCATTGGTTTCTCTTCCACTTGTGAGCCTACCACTACTTGTTGCATTGGTTTCTCTTCCACTTGTGAGTCTACCACTACTTGTTGCATTGGTTTCTCTTCCACTTGTAGGTCCACTGCCACTTGTTGCACTGGTTTCTCTTCCACTTGTGGGTCTACTGCCACTTGTTGTACGGGCTTCTTCTCTACTCGTTCACTCATAGAAGCTTGCATTGCATTCGTTCTAGCCGCATGTCTTTCCATTAATCTCGTTCTGTCTTGTTTCAACATAACAACATTAAATGGTACATGACGCTTTTTCTCACGTTTTGGTTCTTCTTTTTGTACAACTGGTTGTTTTTCCGCAATCGGCGCTTCTTCTACAACTCGTTGTTCTTCTGCAATCAACGCTTCTTCTACAACTGATTGTTCTTCCGCAATCGGCGCTTCTTCTACAACTCGTTGTTCTTCCACAATCGGCGCTTCTTCTACAACTGATTGTTCTTCCACAATCGGTGCTTCTTCTACAACTGATTGTTCTTCCGCAATCGGTGCTTCTTCTACAACTCGTTGTTCTTCCACAATCGGCGCTTCTTCTACAACTCGTTGTTCTTCTGCAATCAACGCTTCTTCTACAACTGATTTTTCTTCTGCAATCGGTGCTTCTTCTACAACTCGTTGTTCTTCCGCAATTAAAGTATTCGCAAAGCTTTGAACATCTTTCTTCGTTTGTTCATCAGCTTCAGCAACATGTATGAACTCATTCTTTTGTTCAATTTCTTCATTTAACAACATTTCTTGCTGCATTTTCTCAAGTGCTACAGGTTCCGCTTCTTCTACTTCTTCTGTTTCCGCAATTACTTCCACTTCTTCTGGCGCTTCTGCTTCCGCAATTACTTCCACTTCTTCTGACTCTTCTGCTTCCGCAATTACTTCCACTTCTTCTTGTGCTCCTGCTTCCACAATTACTTCCACTTCTTCTGGCGCTTCTGCTTCTGCAATTACTTCTACTTCTTCTGACTCTTCTGTTTCCGCAATTACTTCCGGTATTTCCACAATGATTGTTTCTTCAAGTTTTTCTTCTGCTTTGACAATCACTGATTCTTCTGGATCTTGCTTTTCTACTTCAATAGTAGGTTGTTCTATTTCTGTATTACGTTTAATTTCTTCTGATAATATTGTATCCTCGTGCTCTACTTTAGAAGCTACTAATTCTTCTTGTAGATTGTTTTCGTTTAACACCACTACATCTTTTTCTAGCTTAGCACTTTCCATCTGCTCAGCTACTGTTTTATGAAGTAATTCATCCGCTGAAACTTCCTGCGGTGTACTCATTTCTTGAACCACTTCATTTTCTTCTACTATAGGCTCTTGGCGTTCAATTTCATAACCGTTTTTCTCTAGCCATTGATCAACAACTGATTTTTCTTCCTTTTTATCCTGTTGACCAACTGATTCATGACTAGGCGAAGAAGACGTTGCTTGTCCTTCTGAGAAATCTGATAATGTATACCCTTTTTTCTCTAACCATGCATCAACAACTGCTTTGCCCTCTACAGATATTTCAAGATCTTCTCTTTCCTTTACTTCCTCCTGCTTTTCTTCCTTTTTCTCTACAGAAGGACGATTATATCCGTAAATTGGTGAAATCATTTCTGTTGGACGAAATGGTCTACGGTTACTTTCTTGCGACGATACAGGTGCCTTTTTAACGACAGACTCTCGCTCCGGTTCATATTGCACTTCCGGTTCTTCATATGTAGAAACTACCTTTTCCACATACTGTCGTCTACTTCTTTCCACTTTCATTCCTCTTTGAATAGGCTGATTTTCATATGTTACAGCTTGAACAGGTTGTTCTTCAAAATGCCCTGTTTCTATAACATCCTCTTCATCGAACCCATTATCCGGTACTAATGGAAAACGGCATTTACCTGCATTCCTACTTGCCATTTGTGCTTCTCTTGCTTCAGTGTAGTGGTTTACACGAGGAATTTTCGGCTGACTTTCAATTCGTTCTGGTACTTCTTTATTCATCGCTGTTTGTTCTTCCTCTTTGTTAAACAGCTTTTTCATCCAATCTAACATGCTTACCACTCTTTCTACTAAATAGTAACATCCTTTATTGTATCAGCATTCGGCAAAAAGTGCAGGTAAAATTAAGCATGTCATATTTATCCATAATATTCTAATTTACGAGTGTTTTCATATGGAAAAACGCACCCTTACATGTAAGACTGCGTTTAAGCTTTACTCTTCCGATATTCATCTACACTATCCGTTACACTTTGCAATAAAGAATTTATATACTGCGGGTCAGATAATTTCTTATCTTCTTCAGGATTTGACATAAACCCAAGTTCTAATAGTACACCAGGTACTTTGGACCAATTAAATCCAGAAAGATCATCCCTGAATTTAATTCCATTTACTTTCACTTGATGATTTTCTCTCATTTTATTTACTATCGTTTGAGAGATTTGAAGACTTTCCTTATAAATCTCTTTCGTATACGGACTTCCTTCTGACGGTGTTAATACAGCAAACCCACTTTGATTCGGATTTTCAGAACCATCTGCATGAAGACGTAAAAATAAATTCGCCTTATGATCATTCGCAAATGTTGCCCGTTCTTTATTACTCATATCAACATCTTGTGACGTTCTCGTCATTAATACTTGTATTCCCTTTGTTTCTAACTTTTCCTTTAATATCAAAGCCATTTCTAATACAAGGACAGCCTCTCTTTTTTTCGTCACAACACCAGTTGTACCATCTGTCACTTTATATTTTTGCGTTGTTGCTCCTGGCCCAATCGGCTCTAAATTTAAATTTGCTTTTTGTTGATGCCCTGGATCAATAACAACGAGAAACTTTCCTTGCTTTTCATTACTCTCTATTTTTTGTTCATTATTTTGTACTGGTTGCTCAGTTGGCTGCACTGGCGTAGCTTCCTCTTTCTTTTCCTCGGCCGGCACTTCCTCCTGCTTTTGCTCCACTTGCTCATTCGTTTGAACTGCTTGCGGTTCTTCTTTTTTTTCTTGTTCTTCTTGCTGTTTTTCTACCGGTGCGTCTTTCTTTTTATCTTCGCTTGTTTCTTTTATAGAAGATGTTGTCTCTTTTTTCGGTTGTTCTTGTGAGCAACCTCCCATATATATGCCAATGAATGCAATCATGCTCATTATTTTTATATACTTCATGTTTTTCTCCCATCACTTTGCACCGGTCTCAAAGTTTTTCTTATAATTGTTTTATAATCTCATCCATATTTCCAATATGAACGGGTTGCCACGTTTCTGTACCACGCTCTGCAGTATAAACTAGATAAGCATCATCAGCCGCATTTACAAAAACTGGATCCCCCATATCTGTTTCATATCCGATAACAATCCATTTCTCTTTCCATTTTCCGTGTTCTTCACTTATTAATGAATTTTTATGTTTATCATATCGATAACCGATTTGTCCTTTTTCTAATTCATTTTCACTAAACAAATAGATTTCATAAGAACCTAACTCGATATCTTGCTGTTTTGAAGTTTCAATTCGTTTCAGAAGTTCTGCGATTTTTAGTTGTTGTTTCATACGTCTATCCCCTTCTATTTTTCTAAATTTTAACTAGATTGTTTATAAAATACAATATAGATTTTGTGGAAAAAGGTGACATCCTCATAATATTAACGATTTTTCAAATTTATCTATCGTAACTCTAAATATATTAACGATTCGACATAGAATATCGATTTACAAAAAATAAAAAACAAAAAGAGAGGCCACCCAAAAGGACAGCCTCTCTTTTCTTAACATCAATTAAAATTTAAACTCTTGTCCAACTTCAAAGCTATCTTCTAATACAAGAATACCTTTTTCTTGTGGAGCATCTGGAAGCTCTAATTCACGTGCAGAGCAGATCATTCCAGAAGAAGGAACACCGCGAAGCTCAGCTGGCTTGATTAACATACCGCTTGGCATTACAGCGCCGATTTTTGCAACGACAACTTTTTGTCCTGCATCAACGTTCGGTGCGCCACATACGATTTGTAATGTTTCTGTACCGATTTCTACTTTACAAATGTTTAGCTTATCAGCATTTGGATGTTTCTCTTTTTCCGCTACATAACCTACAACAAATTTTGGAGAAAGATCTGCTTCTACTGTTTCTCCAAAGCCGTTCTTCGCTAAAATTTCGTTGATTTTTTCTACAAGTTCTTTCGTTAATGTAAGGTTACCTGTTTCTGTTACTTCTAAGTAAGAAGATGCATTAAAGATGTTGAATCCTGCTGTTTCGTTGCTTTCACGATCGTATACGCGAGCAACATCTCCTTTGCGATCAAAAGTACGGTTCTCTAAAGTAATATCTTGTAAGGCAACAATTAAAGTGTCACCAATTCCTTCAAGGTTGTAAAAAACGTTCACTTCGTTCATCCTTTCTCTTTTCCATCTGTCTTCTTCCGATTCTTCGCTAAAATAAAGATTGGTTCAAAGTCCCCATCTTCATATACGAATGAAAGTGATGTAATCGGAACATGCCCTTCGGCAAAAAATTTCATTGTCATTTGTGCAATAATATCATAACCGATTTCGTTGACGATATCAGCAATAATTAATACATCTTGGTGAGGAACAGCAACAACCATGTCACCAGAAATCTTTTCACGCATCGATTGTAGTAACGATTCGTTTAAAATACGAGTCGCATCATACCCATCATTTGTGTTTAAAAAGTAGAATGTATTACCTGCTACTGTGTCCTGCTTAAATTCATAACCTAATGAGCGAGCATTGAATAATGCCATTTCACGTACTTGTTGTTCTGTAAGCTCTAACTTTTGTAATAAACGCTCATCAATTAGTCGATACGTTTTATTAGAATCTAGCGCGTAGTAAATACGTGTTTCCGCCGTATGATCCGTCATAATAAACGGATTTCCTTCTTCTGCTTGTTTCGGGAAAGAAGTAGAGCGAATAACAGGTAAAATTTTTGCTGCGCTATTTTCTTCTTTATGCATCGCAATTAACGCTTCTTGTACGTAATAGGCAACCTCTTCAATTGCTTTTTCTTTATTCACTTCCCATTTTGCCACAACGCCTGGAAGCGACACGTTAATACCTTTTTTCGAGTCTTTCTGTTCTATACGTAGAACCTCTTTCTCGCTATCATACTGAAAGTCCCATTCCGGGCGAGATAATTTCTTCATTAACTCGTCTTTCATCTTTTTACTTGTCATCTTCATCTCTTTTTCCTCCCTTCCAAAAAAATAACCTCCCCCGCGAAGGTAGAGGTTGTTTTACAATTCAATTGGCAAATTGCCTTATTTTAAACCTTCAATGAACTCTTCGATTTGTTCTTGTGTTTTACGATCTTTGTTTACATAGCGACCTGTTTCTTCACCTTTATTGTACGCTACAAAGCTCGGAATGCCAAATACGTCTAATTTGACGCATAGATCAATAAACTCATCACGATCTACATAGTAAAATGAGAAATCACTATATTTCTCTTCTACTTCTGGCATAAACGGGTCTACAAAACGGCAGTCTGGGCACCATTCTGCTGAGAACATAAAGACTACATTCTCTTCATTTTTTAATTGTTGGAATTGCTCCATGCTTTCTAATGATTTCATCTATATTTCCTCCTCTAACGAGTGCATTTTTTCATGTTATAATCTTTCCTTTATACTACCATACATCGCGCACGGTGCAAGGTTTATGCTTGCTTTTCGTCATACTTATATTGCCCAACAAGTAACTTAACAACGTGTACAAATAATTCCGTGCGATCAACATAATCATCTGTAAAAATACCGATTGCACCTTCGTGACTACGAATATCTTTTCTCTGTACAAACTCTTCCATCACTTCACTTAACTCCTTGCCCTCTTCAAGAGGTGCTAAAAAATCATCCGGTAACGTAATACGTGCCCCGCCGGCAACAAATATTTTACCATCACTTGTTGCTAGCGCGCCCCAATTACACATAAATAAACCGTACTCCGTTTTCATCACGCCGCCTTCTAGCCCAATACCAATTTGAGCTTCTCCTTCTTGAAGCGCTCGCTTCGCTCTATTAACAGCTCCTTGCATCGTCTCTTCATCTGAAAACGGCTGGTTTGCTACCCCTGAAGGAACAGAAAGAGACGTAATTTCGGCATCACTCCAAACCTTCTCCACAGCTCCAACTTTCGTTTTATTCTTCGATCCAACTACTACCTTCATTTCGTTCACCTCTATAAAAATTTATCATTTTGTTCTAACATCCGCTTCGGGTACGAATTAGGCACCAACCACTATCACACACCACCGGGGAATCCCTTCTACCTATAAAAGAAGGTGGATTTCCACAATATTACTGGTCCTAAACACAAAAACAGGCTTCTTCTTTCTTCCTACCCGCGGTCTTAACACATCATTCGAGCACATGTTAGGCACTGACCACCACCACCACACACCGATGGGTCATCTCTTCAATCCAAAAAAAGAAAGGCTCTTCAGCCCTTCTTCCTTACGCGTTATTCTTAATTGTCTCTAACGTCGTTTTATCCGTTGCTCTTACAAGCTTCGTAATTAGTTCTTTTGCTGCTGCATAATCATCAACATGTAAAATAGAAGCATGTGTATGAATGTAACGTGCGCAAACACCAATTACTGCTGATGGGATACCTGAGTTACTTGTATGTACACGTCCCGCATCTGTACCGCCTTGTGAAATAAAGTATTGGTACGGAATGTTGTGTGTTTCTGCTGTATCTAAAATGAATTCACGCATTCCTCTATGTGTTACCATCGTACGATCGTAAATACGAAGAAGAGCACCTTTTCCTAATTGACCGAACTGCGTTTTATCACCAGATGCATCGTTTGCTGGACTTGCATCAAGCGCATAGAAAATATCTGGTTGAATCATATTTGCAGCAGTTTGTGCCCCGCGAAGACCAACTTCTTCTTGTACAGTCGCTCCAGAGTATAATGTGTTTGGTAATGTTTCGTCTTTTAATTCTTTTAGTAATTCGATTGCAAGGCCACATCCGTAACGGTTGTCCCAAGCTTTCGCCATAATTTTCTTTTCGTTTGCCATCGGCGTAAACGGGCAGATTGGCACGATTTGTTGTCCTGGTTTTACACCAATTTCAATCGCATCTTCATAGCTATCTGCACCTATATCAATTAACATGTTTTTTATATCCATCGGTTTTGCACGTTGCGCGTCACTTAATAAATGAGGAGGGATAGACCCAACAATCCCAATAACAGGACCATTCTTCGTCATCACTTGTACGCGCTGCGCTAATAGAACTTGGCTCCACCAGCCGCCTAACGGTTGAAAACGAAGCATTCCGTTTTTCGTAATTTGCGTAATCATGAAACCTACTTCATCCATATGACCTGCTACAAGAACACGTGGGCCAGTTTCGTCCCCTTTTTTCAGACCAAATACGCTACCTAAACCGTCTTGTACAATTTCATCAGCATATTTGCTTAATTCTTGCTTCATAAAACGGCGTACGTCATGTTCAAAACCTGACGCACCTTGTAATTCTGTTAACGTACGAAATAATTGTAATGTCTCTTTATTCACGAAGTCCCCTTCTTTCAAACCTTAGTAGAATACCTCTTTTATTGTAACGAAATTTTCGAAATGTTTCTAGTTTCTTCTTTTTTAACTGTATTTGCTTTATAATTATTATCGGTACACTATTTTTATTTTATAGAATTGAGGTGAATATATGAGCTGGAAAGGTTTAGTAGCAGGTCTTGGCGTTGGGTTCGCAGCTGGTTATTTCGTTGCAAACAAAGTACAAGAACAATCCCATATTTCTTCAGAAAAAGCATTGAAAATGGTGAAACAAGCATTAAGTCATAAAGGTGAAATTACTGGCTCTTGGGTACATATGGTTCCAGAGACATTTGAAAAATATGATGTCGCATACGAAGTTTATCGCGGCGGTCTTACAACAATGTTAGATGATATACAAGAACGATTTGAATTTTTAGTTGATGCTAAAACAGGTACTGTTTTAGAGGTTATAGCAGCATAAAAAGGAGGGTTCCCATTAGGTGAACCTCTTATTTTTTAATTGTAGATAGTGATTGAAATTTATCGGCGCAACTCGATTTATATCAGCGATTACCCCATTTTATCGAATTACCGGCAAAAGCCGACGCTAAAAAGAGGCTGCTCCAACAAATATTCTGGAACAACCTCCTATTTTTATGCTTCTATACTCGTTTTTCTCTCTATCTTTTCTACAATATGCCCTTCCTCATTCCACTTTACTGCACGGTAATATGCGTCATGGTAAAACGTAAACCATGCATCTTTTTCAGCGCCGTACTTCATCCACTTTTGCTTATTCTCAATCGATGTCATCGGATAATCATCATAAGCCATTACCCATAATACATTTTGATGTGCGTGCGTCGGCAATAGGTCTGCTAAATGCAGCATCGTTTCCCCTTTACTTTCTAAAGCAATAACTGCATGTCCATCACTATGACCACCTGTATGCGCCATTTTTATTTCATTCGTAATTTTTATTTCTTGCTGAAACGTAACAACTTGATCTACAATTGGCTCCCAATTTTCCTTCCAATACGTATTACGGGATCTAATATTTGGGTTCCTCATTTCATTCCACTCTGTTTCACTTACATAAACTTTCGCATTCGGAAACGTTGGTACAAGTTGATCACCTTCCCATTTCGTTAAACCAGATGCATGATCAAAATGAAGATGCGTCATTAAAACGTAGCGAATATCTTCAGGCTTTAATCCTAGTTTTTCTAATGATTCATAAACCGTTGATTCTTCCGTTACACCTTGATTTCGCTTCATCTTCTCATTCAATTTACCGTTTCCTATTCCAGAATCAATGAGCATATTACCGTCTTTCGTTTGCAAAAGTAACGGATCTGTTCGTAAATAAATATGATTTGTATCATTATGTTTATATTTACGTGACCAAAGTACTTTCGGTACAACGCCAAACATTGCTCCTCCATCTAAATGTGTGTTCCCGCCCTTTAGCCACGTCACTTTTATATCTCCAATTTGTAACTGTTCCATTTTTCATCCCCCTTTTCTTTCAATACTAACATAAAATTCTGATTATTTTAGATACAAAAAAACCTACGCATTACTGCATAGGCTCTGTGCGATATTTTGCTTCTACTCGGTAAATACGATGACCTTTACTAGAGAATTTCTCTTCGTATTCAGTCATGATGTTACCTTCAAAGTCGCTGTTATGAAGATCTAAGCTTAAGTAAGTTAGTAACATACCGTACTCAGCCATACTCATAATAGAATATTCAAATAAACCTTGGTTATCTGTTTTGAAATGAATTTCTCCGCCTTCTACTAACACTTCTTCATAATTGCGTAAAAACGTTTTATACGTTAAACGACGCTTCGTATGACGTTTCTTTGGCCATGGATCTGAGAAGTTTAAATAAACGCGATCAATCTCACCTTTTGCAAAGAAAACTGTTAAATCTTCAGCATCTTTATTAATTAACTTTAAGTTCGGTACTTCTTCTTCAATTAATTTATCAAGTGCATCTACAACAACACTTGTGAATTTTTCAATTCCAATATAATTAATATGTGGATTCGCTTTTGCCATATCATACATAAAGCGGCCACGACCTGTACCTACTTCAATATGAATTGGTTGTTCATTTCCAAATACTTCTTTCCAGTTACCAGCGCGCTCCTCTGGGTTTCCAATTACGATGTGAGAATACTCATTAATTCGATCCATTGCATACGGTTTATGTCTTAAACGCATAGATGTCTCCCTCTCTTTACAAAACTATTTTAAAGGAATAATTCCTTCTTTCTGTTTTAATCAATCTATCAAACAAAAAACCAAGTACGTACGAGCACTCGGTCCGTTTCTTTCAAGTATAAGATGTACCATTTTGATAAAAACTACATACAGCATTAAACATTCCATGACGAAGCAGCTTTTTCTCTTACATTCCGAGAAGAGAAAAACAATCGAAAGGATGATCCGTTCATGCCAATTAATCAACAACATCAATTAGAAGTGCTGAAAGATATTTTAGTCAATCACCAAAGTGATTGTTGCGGGACAGTTTCTGAATGCGAGCAATTAGAGCGTCTCATTCAATCGTTACTCGCAAACGATAATATAAGTAGTGACGCTAAAACAATGCTAAACGATGTATATTCTTATAGTCAATCGGGTAAATCTTCCTCTAATTTGGACAACCACATTTCCAATAATCAAGAACAACTTACTCAGTGGATTGCTGGAATGGACAATTTTTCTTAAGTATTACTCTGAAGCAAGTAGTTGCTGTAAATATTGATGCCAATATTCAGCTTCTGCTTGCTGCTTTTTTGTTGTATGCCATTGAATCGACAAAATCGTTTGTGCTATCACATACCATCTCATACGCCTAAACAGCGATTCATCCATTTCAATATCATAATAACCGAGCCACTCACTCCATTCATGGCGCGGAATGTACCAATATAATAACATACCAAGGTCTAAAGCTGGGTCAGCAATTACAGCTCCATCCCAATCAATTAAAAACAACTCATCTTCATTCGACAATAGCCAGTTGTTATGGTTTACATCACAATGGCATACAACGAATTCATTGTATTCAATATCTTTTAATGAATCCATTAAATATTGAAGCCCTTGCTGAATTGTTTCATCATCCCTTATATCTCCTCTTAAAACGAGTTGCAGTTGTTGTAATAACTCTTGTGCGTGAAGCGGCTGCTTCCCAAGTCTTTGAATCATCTGTACAAGTGCTTTAGAGGAGTGTATTTTCTTCAAAAGTTTTGCAACACGTTCTAGTTTCATATCCTCTGGCTCTAGCTTCTGTCCCGGAAGCCATTTTTGAGCAGAAATTACATCACCGTTTGTTACCCTTCTTGTCCAAAGTAATTTTGGAACAATTCCTTCTGCTGACAATACCGCTAAAAAGGGCGATGTATTCCGCTTTAAAAATAACTTCTGTTGTCCGTTTTGCGCAATATATGCATCGCCCGTTACTCCACCAGCCGGTACAAGACTCCACTCTTTTCCTAATAATTGTTCCAACCATTCCATATTCATTACCCGTTAACAAATCCTTATCTTTTATAGTTATGAAAAGAAAAACCGCAACATTTCTACACATGTTGTGGATTCATATATATTTTACTGTAAATGAAAAGAAAATTTGGCATAAGCCAAAAACTCTCTATTATTTTACAAAACCAGTCCTAGAATGACAACTTATCAAAATCGTCACCTTTGTCAATTCTACATTTATTACATTCTCATCGTCAAGTAGCGATTTGTCACATTATCGTCAATATATACGTGCTAATTGGAGCCAGCCTAAGTTCCTTTCCTCTAAATGAAGAAATTGGCTCTATTTTCGCTTGCTTTTCGTTTACTAACACATGCCATGTTTCTTCTTTCGGAAGTTGCACCGTTTTAGCTTCTAAACCGCTATTAAATAAAACTACAATCTCTTTCCACGGTCCAAACGTTTCTGCATGCTCTAGATGGTATGCCAGTACTTCTGGAGATGTTTGCAAAAAAGTCATGTACTTTTTTATAAGGTCTGCGTTTTGTAATCGGAATGCTCCATGCTCTTTACGAATCGCAATTAAACCTTTTATATAGTTAACGGTCTCTTTCTCTTTCTCTTTTCGATCCCAATCTAATTGATTAATTTCATCATTTGCATTATAACTATTTTCATTTCCTTGCTTCGTACGATAAAACTCTTGCCCAGCATGTAAGAAAGGGATACCTTGCGACAGAATCACCATTGCAGTTGCTAGCAGGTGACGTTTTTTCAAAATCTCTTCTGACTCTTCATTACTGCGCATTAATTTATCCCACATCGTCATATTGTCATGACATTCTACATAGTTAATGCTTTGCACAGGCTCTAGAAACAAACCTGTTTCTTTCATACTCAAAAGGCTTCCTGATGCTATATACTGCAAATGATTACAGTCTACATGCCCACCAAATGCAAAACCACGTTTATTTATATGAAAGGTACTCCCTTTTATCCCATCACGAAATTGATCATTAAATTGCGCAATATACGGCATTTTCTTTGCATTATTTAACGTTGCTTTTTCTTCGCCAGGAAGTGGTGTTTGTAAATCCCATCCTTCTCCTAATAACAATGCATCTTTCTTTATGTTTCGCACTTCTTTTTCTATTATATTTATTGTATCAACATCTAAAATACCCATTAAATCGAACCGGAATCCATCAACATTGTATTCCGTAAGCCAATATAAAATAGACTCTACAATGAATTTCCTCATCATTTTCCGTTCAGATGCTACATCATTTCCGACTCCCGTCCCATTAGAAGGCATACCATTTTCACCATGACGAAAATAATATCCTGGGACAAGCTTTTCAAATGATGATAACTCTCTTTCATACACATGATTATATACAACATCTATAATCACCCTAATGCCGTGCTCATGAAATGTTTCAATCAACTGTTTACACTCTATGATCCTGTTATACGGGTCGGAAGGGTTTGTAGCATAAAATCCCGTAGGCGCATTGTAATATAATGGATTGTAACCCCAATTATATGCAGAGGAAGGATTCGCCTCATCTACACCACCGAAACAAAATAAAGGCAATAGTTCAACATGTGTAACACCCAAATCTTTTATATGAGACAAACCTGTTAACGTCCCATTTCGCCCTGTTGTTCCTTCTTCCATTAGCCCTTTATATGTTCCTTTTTTACTCACTCCACTGCCCTGATGAATAGTAGCATCACGAATATGCAGTTCATACAATATGACATCTGTCATTGCTTGTAATGGTGGTAATTGCTCTCTTTTTGTTACATTTGTCTTTTCCAAATCGATAACAACGCCGTACTTCCCATTTACAGTCACTGATTTTGTGTAAGGGTCCACTGCTTCATTCCATATTAAATTAATACAAACAAGAAATGTATACTTTGCTCCGGCTAAATCGCCTTGTAACGTATGAGCCCATACCCCATTTTCCCCTCTGTACATTTCATAATCGTTATATTCTTTATCACTTTTATAAATCCTTACTTTCGCAAGCCTCGCAGTTGGAGCCCATACTTTAAATGTAGTTGCTTCTTTTTGATACACGGCCCCTAAATCTCTACCTTCGTAATAATACTTTTCATCAAAAATCGCTGTTCTTATGACAGCACCTATTTGTAAATCTGTTTCTTCATTCCGTTCATCTCGTACTGTATAATACTTCCCCACATCTAGCGGCTCTTCTATAAAGCACTCATACTTCGTTGCATCCGGAAGCGCAATCGTATGAGCAATCGGTAAATCTTTCACGTTACTTCCTTCTTGTAAACGAAATGTCCGACTTGTTCCATACGCATGTGGGAGCAAAATTGTAATTTTATTCATTTCATCTAAATAGGCCTCAAATGGACGTTTTACTTTCAACATAAAAAAATCACCATCATTCTTAAAGTTAAAATGAAACGAGCTGCAAATGATAAGGCTTTTCTTACCAGCGAAGCCCTATACAGTAACACATTATTCTCTATAGTATATTCACCTGTATAAAAAACGTTTTCATACATTCTATTTTTGTAATTTTATTTCAGCAATCGCTTTATACTTCGGTGCCTCCTTCACGTGAGATTCGTATAAAGTAATCGTATCCGCTTGAAATGATATTTCAGGCATTTCCTTTATATGTTCTAAATCATACTTTTCTTCTCCTACCCATTTACGAGCAACAGTAATATGCGGATGATACGGGCGCTTTTCTAAAGAAAATCCATTCCCTTCACAAATAGCGTGCACTTGCTTTTGTAATAGAAACAAATTTTGATTCTCGCTTACCTTTGCCCAAAAAATACGCGGCCTATCTTCCATACCGAACGTTGAAAATCCTTGTAACGTGAACGATAGTTCCTCTGTTTCTGCAAGTGTTTGTAATCCATTCTTTATTCCTTCTAATTGTTCCTCTGTCGCACTACCTAAAAATGAAAGGGTAATATGATAGTCTTCTTTATGTACCCACGAACGAAATGGTAATTCCTCCTGCATTTCCTCTCTATAGTTAGACAGCACTTCTTTTATATGATTTGGTAACGTAATCGCGACAAAATAATGTGGCTCCATGTACATCTTCTCCTTCTTTCTATTGTTGCTTTTCTTTCTTATCTCATTCAGGTAAAAAGAAGCCGCCCTCCAAAATAGAGAGCGGTCATTATTTATATATCCATTATTTCGCTAATTCATGAATTGCTTGCGCGTAAATTGCTGTTGCTTTTAATAAGTCTTCAATTTCAATATACTCATCTTTTTGATGAGCAAGTTCTTCTTTTCCAGGGAATAGCGGGCCAAATGCAACACCAGCTTTTAATGAACGAGCGTAAGTACCACCGCCGATTGCTAATAGTTCCGCTTTCTCGCCTGTTTGTTCTTCGTATACACGTTGCAGCGTACGAATTAACACGTGATCTTTATCGACGTGATGCGGGCGAGAGTTTGAATAATCCGCCACTTCAAATCCATGAGTACCAACATATTCTTTTAAATTCGTAATCATTTCTTCAAAGTTAGTTGTAACCGGGTAACGTACATTTAATCCTAAATTACCACCGTTCTCTTTCGTATAAGAAAGGCGACCGACATTCACTGTTAACGGACCGCTAATATCATCTTTATAAGAAATACCAGCTTTCTCTCCTAAAATATCTCCTGTAAATGTTTCTGTTACAAACGATGCAAACGAAGCACCTTTTCCATCAAGAGCAACTTTCGTTAAGAAGTTTGCCAGTAATAAACCTGCATTCTCACCCTTCTCCGGAGTAGATCCGTGAGCAGAAATCCCTTTAATTTGCAATGTTACTGTATTACCTTCTACAATTGCTTCACCTATTTTTTTAGCAGTTTGCAAATACTCTTCATATGCTACTGTAAGTGCATTTACATCTTCTCCTGTAATAATCGCTTCTGCAAAATCAGGAACCATATTTAAACGGCGACCTGATTCAAATGAAACAAGTTCATATGTACCTTTCTTCTCTTCACTATCATTTTGCACAACTTGTATATCAGAAATTCCTTTTTCTGCATTAATAATTGGAAAGTCCGCGTCTGGCGCAAAACCGATTGTTGGCATTTCTTCGTTTTTAAAGTAATGATCTACACATTTCCAATTGCTTTCCTCATCTGTTCCTAAAATCATACGAACACGTTTCGAAAGAGGTAAGCCTAATTCTTTCACAATTTTCATCGCATAATAGGCTGCCATTGTTGGGCCTTTATCGTCAATTGCACCACGTGCAAAAATCTTTCCGTCGCGAATATCTGCACTATATGCAGGAGTTGTCCAGCCATCTCCTTCTGGTACAACGTCAACGTGACAAAGAATACCTACTAACTCTTCTCCTTGTCCCATTTCAAGATGACCTGCATACCCTTCTAAATTTTTAGAAGCAAAACCTTCAGCTTCTCCTTTATGTAACATGAAAGATAACGCTTTTTCTACACCTTCACCGAATGGTGCGCCCTCTTTCGCCGATTCTTCTTCCCATACACTTTTAATTTGTAAAAATTGTTGTGTATCACGAATTAAATCATCTTTTCGTTTTGCAACTTCTTCTGTCCAATTAATTGCTGACATCACGCATCCATCCTTCACTATATCGTTTCTTTCATCATAACAAACCGAAATCTCTTATGCCATACACGAAAATCAAATACCGAACAATTGTAATATTTCAGATATTTCCCATTAGTTTTTCTTTTATTTTCCCAAAAAAATTTGCAGGAATTTGGCGTTTTGCGTAGAATTTTATGTGTTAGTTGACTGACCATATATACAATGTCAACTACCAATATTTTTCTATATGAATATTTGTTAAACTTTTGTAAAATTTAAGTAGATTAAAGCATGAATTTTATCATGTAGAGTACAATGGTAGTAACGACCTTCTTTCCTGAATGGGGTCAAAAAAACTAGTAGAGGAGTGGTTTTCTCTTGAAACCTACAACTACTCGTATGCTAACACGCATTAAATCAATTTATATGTACATCAATGAAAACGGAACGGTAACGACGAAAGACCTTGTAGATGAGTTCGGGATCACACCGCGAACGATACAACGTGATCTAAATGTGTTGCAGTTTAATGAACTCGTGTATAGCCCTTGCCGCGGTAAGTGGACAACAACAGGAAAGAAAGTGAGAATGACCTCATAACGAAAAATAATTGTATGTAAATAAATACATACCCCTTTCTAACTCATTAGAAAGGGGTCTTTTCTGCGCCTAAAAACAGCACTATTTCTCAGTATCTACTTGATATGTTTTTAACATCTCTACTTCTTCATCTGATAGCTCTCGATATTCGCCAAGTTCTAGCTCTTCATCTAACACTAACGGTCCCATCTCTGTTCTCTTTAGATAGACTACTTTTTTTCCTACAGCTTCAAACATACGCTTCACTTGATGGAACTTTCCTTCTGTAATAACAAGCTCGATTTCAGAAACATCATCGCTTTTTAATATAGTAAGTGCACCGGGCTTTGTTTCATAACCATCATCTAAAATAACACCTTTAGCAAACTCTTTTACATCCTCTTCTGTTACTACTCCTGCAACGTGTGCATAATATTTTTTCGGCACATGCTTTTTCGGAGATAACAATTGATGCGATAACTTCCCGTCATTTGTTATCAATAAGAAACCTTCCGTATCAATATCAAGTCGTCCAACTGGGAACGGATCAAAGATTGCATCTTCTAACTCTAATAAATCTATTACCGTTTCATGATTATCATCTTCAGTCGCTGAAATAACGCCCTGTGGTTTATGCATCATTAAGTAAACAAACTCTTTATATTCCACAACTTCACCGTGAATCATAACCTCTTGTTCTTCTACATTTACATGAACCTTTGCATCTTTCACTGGCGTTCCATCAATTTTCACAACGCCGTCTTTCAATAATTTCTTTACTTCTTTTCTACTTCCATATCCCATATTCGCTAATAATTTATCTAATCTCACGTTTTTCACCTTCTTTATTTATCATAGAAAAGGGGACGTAATTACGCCCCTTTTGATTTCAACTTTATTTTGAATCTATTGCCAAGTTTACGTTGAATTTTTTCTAACGCTTCTCCGCCAAATACTCTTTCAAGTACTCCTGTGCGAATTGCTAACACTCCGTAAACAAGACCACCAATACCGGCACAAATCGCAACTGTTATAAGAGCACCCATACGGCCATCAGGCGAAATCATGAAGGATAGAATCCATTGTGATAGTTTTACCGCCACGACCATTACAAGTGTTAATATTGCAATTTGAAATGTTCTTTTATATACAACACCGAATGAATAGTGTGCATGTTTTTTAATTTGTCGATTTGTGTACCAAACAGAAGCTAAGAAACCAACTGCGGTCGCTAAAATCGCTCCTACTGTACCGAAATAACGAATAAAGATTACGTTACATACAAATTTCAAAATAACACCCATAACAAGCGCGACAATCGCATGTTTTTGCTGATTAATCCCTTGTAGAATTGCCGCTGTTACTGTAAATAAAGCGAATAACAACGCAACCGGTGCATACCACATTAATACTTGTCCACCTAATGGATCTGAGTCGTAAAACGCAGTATAAATCGGATATGCAAGTGTTGAAATACCGACAACTGCTGGCAATGTTAAGAACATATTTGCCTGGAATGTTTGTGTAATTTGTAACTTTAAATAACGATATTGTTTTTCAGTAAATGATTTTGTAATTGCTGGTACAAGCGTTAAACTAAACGCAGTCGCAAGTGATACAGGAATCATAATTAATTTATGCGTCCACATTGTGAAAATACCAAGTGCTCGCTCTGCGATATCACCTTGACCAATCGCTTGCATAATTGAGTTAAATGTCAATGTATCAATTTGTTGATATAAAGGAATTGTTAACCCAATTACAACGTAAGGAATCGCATATGCAAATAATTCTTTAAACAATTGAACGGTACTCACTGTCGACTCTGGTACAGTTTGTTCAATTAAATATTGATCCAAATGTTTTTTACGTTTTAACCAGTACCAAATTAATACGCCGAGTGCTCCAACCGCTGAAACGAACGCAGCAAATGTCGCTACTCCAACTGCTGTTGCAACTGTACCGCCAAGTACTTTAATAACGATAAAACTACCGGCTAATAAAAAGACGATACGAATAATTTGTTCAATAATTTGCGAAACAGTAGTCGGTCCCATCGATTGATGACCTTGGAAATAACCACGAATTAAACTCGCTGCCGGTACAACAATAAGCGCAAAACTTACAAGGCGAATAATCGTCGTAACTTCTCCTATATTACTGTGTACACTTTGTTTACCAAGCATTGCTTCTGCAAACAACGGCGCCGTCATATACAGTACTAGGAATGAAAGAACTCCTGTTACTATCATCATAACCATTCCCGAGCGGAACATTCTCCGGCTCGTTTTATAATCGCCAAGCGCATTATATTTGGAAACGAATTTTGAAACAGCAAGCGGCACCCCTGCCGTTGCAATACTTAAAAAGATCGTATATGGAATGTATCCATATGTATAGAGCGTTCCGCCTTCTGTCCCTACTAATGCATGAAACGGAAAGACGTAAATCATGCCTAAGAACTTCACTAAAAATGTCCCTAGCGTAACGATGAGCGTTCCGCGCAGAAATTTCGAATCGGACATACAAAAATCCTCCTACATCTACATAAAGTGAAACTATAATTAATTGAACTATTCGAGCATTCGAGAACTATTAGACTTCCCCTAACTCTTAAGGTTTTAGTCTTACAGCCCACAAATCGCAGGATAGTGCTGAACTCTAACTTTTGTATTGTACCACAATTCTCTCCTTAAACAGTACTTCACTCTATTTTTCTTTTAAGGGAAAACATGCTATTCTTTTAGGCAGGAAATGTAGAAAATGAGGTCGATATATTATGCATTATGATGTTATTGTCATCGGCGGCGGGCCTTCTGGGCTAATGGCTGCAATCGGTGCTGCAGAAGAAGGCGCAAGCGTCTTACTTCTTGATAAAGGAAATAAACTAGGGCGTAAACTTGCGATTTCTGGTGGTGGCCGTTGTAACGTAACGAACCGTCTACCACTTGATGAGATTGTTAAACATATACCAGGAAACGGTCGCTTCTTATACAGCGCTTTTTCTATTTTTAATAATGAAGATATTATTACATTCTTCGAAAAGCTCGGTGTAAAACTGAAAGAAGAGGATCATGGCCGCATGTTCCCTGTTTCAAATAAAGCGCAATCGGTAGTAGACGCACTTTTAACACGATTAAAAGACTTAGGTGTAAAAATCCGTACGAATACACCTGTTGAAACAATTGAATATGAGAACGGTCAAACGAAAGCAGTTTTACTAAAGACTGGCGAAGTGTTAGAAACAAATCACGTCGTTATCGCTGTTGGCGGAAAATCAGTTCCTCAAACTGGTTCTACTGGAGACGGATATGCTTGGGCTGAAAAAGGTGGTCATACGATTACAGAATTATTCCCAACAGAAGTACCAATCCTTTCAAACGAACCATTTATTCGAGACCGTTCATTGCAAGGACTCGCTTTACGAGACGTAAACTTAAGTGTATTAAACCCGAAAGGAAAAGCTATCATTTCTCACAAAATGGACATGCTCTTCACTCATTTCGGCTTATCTGGTCCTGCTGCCCTTCGCTGTAGTCAATTCGTTGTGAAAGCACTGAAAAAGTTCAAAACGAATACAGTGCAAATGAGCATTGATGCATTGCCAGAAGAAAATAGCGAACAACTATTCCAGCGCATGCTGAAACAAATGAAGGAAGATCCGAAAAAGGGAATTAAAAACGTGTTAAAAGGTTATGTTCCTGAGCGTTACTTCCTATTCTTATTAGAAAAAAATGAAATTGACGGTAGCGAACAAGCTGGACAAGTTTCCCACGAAAAGATTCGTGCACTTGTGAAAGACTTTAAAGAATTTACTGTGAATGTAAATGGTACGCAGTCAATTGAAAAAGCATTCGTTACTGGCGGTGGTGTGTCCGTTAAAGAAATTAACCCGAAAGAAATGTCTTCTAAATTTACGAATGGCCTATACTTCTGCGGGGAAGTTCTTGATATTCACGGTTATACTGGTGGCTATAATATTACATCTGCTCTCGTTACTGGTAGAATTGCCGGAACAACAGCTGGAGAAAACGCGAAAATGCAGTATTAAAAAAAGAAACAGGGATTCCTGTTTCTTTTTTTATAGGTATATCAGCGATTCCACAACAACATATATCGACTTACTGACAAATGCTCATTCTCCTTAAATTCCTAGTGCTTTTTTATTGCTTTATATACCTTAGTACCTTTATATTTTATATTGTTGAATATTTGAAAAAGGGTAAGGGGAAAACATATGAGAAAAAAAGTCATGATGTCTTTAATGCTAATGACGTTTCTTTCTGCGGTAGAAGGAACGATTGTTAGTACAGCAATCCCTCGTATAACGAGTGATTTGTCAGGCGTCGAACTTGTTAGTTGGGTATATGCAATTTATATGCTTGCAACAGCTGTTTCGACTCCGATATACGGAAAGCTCGCTGATTTATTCGGTCGTAAAAAAGTTTTACTAATCGGGGCTACAATCTTTTTAGTCGGTTCTGCACTTTGCGGAGTCGTTACATCGATGGAACAATTAATTTTCTTCCGTGCTCTTCAAGGTATAGGTGCTGGTGCTGTTATGCCGATCACAATGACAATCATTGGAGACTTATATAGCGAAGCGAAAGACCGCGCGAAAGCACAAGGCTGGATGAGTGCCGTTTGGGGTGTATCTGGTGTTATCGGACCGTTAGTAGGCGGATTTTTAGTGGATTCTCTTTCTTGGCGTTATATTTTCTTCTTAAACGTTCCATTCGGAATTATCGCTTGCTTAATGATTGCCATTTACTACAAAGAATCTATTAAGCCCGCTAAACACCATATCGATTATCTTGGTGCAACAGTCTTCTCACTGAGTACAATCGCTCTACTATATGCATTATTAACAGGTAGCAGCAAGCAAAACTGGGGAGACATAACAATTATCGGCCTATTAATCTTTGCCGTCGTTTCATTCATTATTTTCTTATTCATCGAGAAAAAATCTCCGGAACCATTAATTCCGTTATCACTTTTCTCTAACCGTACATTATCTACGATAAACATATTAACGCTTATTGCTGGTGCAATGATTATTAGTATTACAATGTACCTTCCAATTTGGAGCCAAGGTGTATTAGGAAAAAATGCGACAGAAGCCGGACTTATTTTAATGCCAATCCCGGTTATGTGGACATTTGGCGCTATTTTCTCTGGTAACTTAGTAGGCAAATTAAAAACGAAACAAATTATTTTACTTGGAGCTAGCATTTTATCAGTCGCTACGTTCTTATTATTTACACTATCAACAAATTCACCATCGTTCCTTATTTATGTAGCAGTCGGATTATTCGGATTAGGAATGGGGCTTGTGACACCGATTTACATGGTAACAATTCAAGCAGCCGTACCAGCTCATACACGCGGAACAGCCGTTGGTTTAAACACATTTATTAATACATTTAGTCAAACGTTAGGTGCTGCAATATTCGGTACAATTTTCAATACGATGATTCATGCACGTGGTATTAAAAATCTTGATCTTGTATCTGGCGGACACGGCGGAACTACGGCAAACGTAGTAACCGAATCGCAATCCGCATTAGCATCAAGTGTACACGTCATTTATATGAGCACTTTCGTATTAGCAGTATTTACATTAATTATCGCTTGGCTTTTATTAAAGCCAGCTACACAAACAAGTGATCAATAATAAAGAGGATGACCATTTTGGTCATCCTCTTTTATTCTTCATTCTCCACAATATGTTTCAGCATAGACAATTTATTATCCCAAAAACGTTCATAATATGAGAGCCACTGTTGTAATTCCTCTAATGGTTCTGGATGCAAACGATATATCTTCTCTCTTCCGCTTTTTCTTCCGCTTACTAAATTCGCTTCTGAAAGAATATGAAGGTGCTTTACAACTGCAGTACGACTCATCGGAAAATGATCCGTTATTTTGGAAATCGGTAACTCTTTGTCACTTAATAACCGTATTACTTCTCGGCGGGTTGGATCAGCAATCGCTTGAAATACATCATATTTCGCTGCTGATGATGACATTTAGCCTTCGACAACCTTTTTCAGTTTTTCATTTACAATCGCTACCCAGCCGCCGCTCATTCTATCGCGAATAATAGAGCTCTTCGCATTCGCTTTCGGAAGAATTTCATCAGGATGTTTCCAGCCGCCGTGAATTAACGTAAATTCTGTTTTGTTATCTCCTAAGTCTTTCAGATTAAATGAAACGACCCAGCCATCTGTATCCCATGAGAAAGATAGGTGGTTTGGCTCATCAATTTCTAACACTTTACATGGTGATGGTCCGAACGGTGATTGCACATGAAATTCATGTCCTACCTCTAATTTAAAATCATTTGGCATAAACCATGATGAAATCCCTTCTGCAGTTGATACTACATTCCATACTTTTTGAATAGACGCGTTAAAAACGATCGTTTGTTTAATATCATTTAATGTATGTTGTTGTTCCATTTTCATTCTCCTTTATTCGGCACTCAAATATAACACCTTTTGGTTGTATTTAGATGATATAACACCTTTTGGTTTCATGTCAATGCTGATTCTTTTTTACTGTTGAGAAATTCTCAACATTTTTTCAACAGGACAAACACCCTCTGAGCATTTCTTCATAATATACTCACAAAGGCAACAAAAAATAAAAAATTCTCTCAACATGAAACTCCATCATTCATCTTGAAAGAAGTGCCTTACGTATATCATGCGTATTTCGTCTCTCCTCCTTCCCTCAGGGACAATACGCGAGATATGAAAAATCAGAAGGAATATGCCCACCGTTTGAGTAGGTAGTTATTTCTCTTCTCCTCAACATTTCCTTAGGAGCGAAATGACTACCGACTCACTTTTTTCAAACAAAAATAAAAAGGGGATGAAAGCTATGTTCTATTGCATTAACTGCTCTGACATTCACCATGAAAAACATCCGAATGATAAAGTATTCAAAAATGGTTTTTATATTGATCCATTTTTAGGTGATCGTTATCACCTTGGTATGTGTAAAGATGCCCAAAATCATGAAACAGGGGAGCCGCTTTTAACGACAAAGAAATTAGGCACAACCCAATCTATTATGAGCGTATTACCGACACATGTTGTCCCAACATAAAACATAAAAAAGAGCTGGCTCACCCAGCTCTTTTTTATGCTTTATAAACGATCATTGCTGAAAAACAATAAATTTGATTTTCGTCATCGTTAATGGAAACACCGACTTGGTACTTAATATCTACAAAGTTACTATCATCAATCTTTTTCAAAAAAACATTTACAGCGTCTTCTAAGTCTTTTTCGTGACTTTCATCAAACACTTTTACACGAATCATGTTAACACCATCCTAGATCGCAGCCCTCCGCCGCTTGATTATTGCCACGGTGCGTATCTATGATGCGATAAAATTTTCCGTTTTCATATATATATCCGTCTTCTAACACATATTGTTTACCTTCAGTATAGACATAAAACTTACCTATCATAAATTTACTGGTATATAATTCCAAATAATCTGATCTAAATTTAGCTACCACTTTATTTGTAATATCAATTTTTATTGTGCGCCCCACCTTCTCTCCCTCCTTTGCAAAGAACGGATTTAGGTATATTGTATTAGCGATTTTACATTTTATGCTTAAAAATAAGTGGATATGCCTTCTTTCTTCACCTGCACTATTTTTCTAAAAAATCATCAATAAGTCAGGACAAAAAATATAAATAAAAAAGACCTTTTACTTATTGACTATAACATTAACATTATGGTATTATATAAAATTTGACATTTTTATTCACTTGTGCTATCATTAAAGATGGTTACCACATATGGAGGTGGATGATTTGTTTCAAATTGGTGATAAAATCGTTTATCCAATGAACGGCGCAGGAGTCATCGAAGCCATTGAAGAGAAAGAAATATTAGGGACTACCCGTCAATATTGTGTGATACGTATCATTAGTAAAGATATGCAAGTAATGCTTCCTATGGATCAATTACAAAAATCAGGTATTCGTTTTATCGTAGATAAATGTACGTTAGATGATATACTTCTTGAATTTCAAAACGGGGAGTCAGATACATCACTTTCCTGGAAACAAAGATATACAATGAATATGGAAAAAATGAAAAACGGCAATCTGCAAGATAGTGCAGAAGTTGTTCGAGACTTACTTCGCCGTAATAAAGAAAGAGCTTTAAATGCGAGCGAAAAACAAATGCTAGATAATGCACGTAAAATGATGATTAGCGAAGTTGCGCTCGTACAAAACGTTTCTGAACATCAAGCGACAGAATTTCTTCAAGAAACAATTAATCATTAAATTTAAAATAGCTAATCGCTATTTTTTTTTGCAAAAAAAAGGACAAAGAGATCAAACTCTCTGTCCTTTTCATATTATCCACGCCCAGCTTGGAACGATGGATATAAAGTCATTCCACCATCTGCAAATAACGTAATTCCAGTCACGTAACTCGCCTCTGATGAAGCGAGCCAAGTTGCTACTGCTGCAATTTCTTCTGGTTTTCCAATGTAACCCATTGGTATCATACTTTCTACGTCAGCACGCTTTTTAGGATCAGCAAACTTTTCGGCATTAATTGGTGTATTTATTGCACCTGGACCAATATTATTTACTCGAATACCTTTCGGTGCATATTCTAACGCTAACGTTTCTGTCATCAGTTTAATACCGCCCTTACTCGCTGCATAGTGCACAAATAATGGCCATGGAATTTTCTCATGAACACTAGACATATTAATGACAGATCCTTTAATATCGTGTTCCACAAAATATTTAATCGCTTCACGACTTCCTAAAAAAGCTCCTGTTAAATTCGTATTGATTACTTTATTCCAATCTTCAAGCGGCATTTCATGCGATGGTACCGCGTTTTCTATCCCTGCATTATTAATCATAACGTCGAGCGTACCAAACTCTTTTACAGCAGATTGAATGAGATTCGCAACATCCGATTCACTCGTGACATCACCTTTTACAGCAATCGCTTCTCCGCCTACTTTTTTAATTTCTTCTAGTACATCATGCGCTTCTGACTCTCGTGAGCGATAGTTAATCACTACTTTCGCCTTCTCCTCAGCAAACCTTACTCCCATCGCTCTCCCAAGACCAGTTGCTGATCCTGTAATAACGACAACCTTCCCTGCTAAATCACTATACATTCCAATACCTCCTTTAACTTTTTGCAATACCTAACATAATTCCGGCTGCAATAATAAAAACGATACCGACAACAATCCCCGTTAATTGACGTTTCGTTTTTCTTTCACCTAATATAAGAATCCCACCAAGCGTTGAAATAATAATTCCCATTTGTGATAGAGAAAAACTTGTTGCCACTCCGACACGCGGCTGAGAAATAAATAAAAACATATTTCCAGCTGCCCAAATTAATCCCGGAATAATATTTCGTAGCGCATATTTATTAAATGGATGATGTTTAAAAGTAAGCAAAATCCCTCCTAACACCATACCAACTGCTTGTGGCAATAAAGCTGACCAACCATCTACATGAAATAGTCTAATCACTACTACATAAACTAAGTAACCAACTGTTGAAATCAATAAAATGATAATGCCCTTTTTAAAATTCCCCGCTTGCTCTGCGCTCTTTTCTTCTTCACTTTGAAGTGATGTTAAAATAACACCGATAATAATACAAACGAGAGCCAAAACACCAAGGACAACTGATATTGTCGTAGACCACTCATGAAATACGATAACTCCAAATAAAGTCGTCGCAACTAATTGAAGTCCTGTTGAAATAGGCATGGTCCTCGAAACGCCCATTAAATCAATACTTTTTAATTGATTCGCCTGACCAAGTGCCCAAAATAAACCTGACACAATCCCAACTCCAATAACAGTAGGAGTTAATACTGGCTTCATAAAAATATAAACAACAATCGAGAAAATAAGTGCGCCAAGTGTTGTACCAAGCGTTTGACTATACGGTCCCCCGCCCAGTTTCACGTTAAATAGCACAATACTTCCCCAAAATATAGCTGGTAAAATCGCTAAAAGTATGTCCATCGCTCATTACCTTTCTTTACGAAATGTCTTCAGTTACCGTTCTACACCATTAGAATGTGCTTTCATTTTTGCCTTCGCCCGTGCACAAACCTTTTCTGCGATCGCACTAGACACATTTTTTTGTCGCTCAACTTTCTTTATCTTTATGTGATCTAAATTGTCTTCCAAGGTAAGTGTAACTTTGTCATTAGGCGGGTTATGTGCACCTTGAAATGTGAGAAATTGTAAGGTCACTTCAAATCTAGGAACGAACTCATCTTTCTTACCGAGACGCTTTATATTTATAACGGAATCACATTCATATTGATCTTCTGTCGCTTGCCTTATCACAGAGTAATATCTATTTAATAGCGCACTTTCTAAAAGTTGTTCATCCGATTCTTTTGCCAAAGAATAGCTTGGCAAAAAGGAAAAGATAGAACATATCATTGTTAGCATTACACATAGTTTTTTCATAACGCCCTCCTTGTTCTATACATTAGTGTTCTCAAAACTGCCATAAAAAAACGACTTTCCCCATTCAGGAAAGTCGTTTTAATGAATCCAATATTAACCACCGCTCACTGGTGGGATTAGTGCAACAACATCACCAGATTGGATCTTATCATCTTCATTTGCATATTCTTCATTAATCGCAACCATAATTGGCGCTGTTACTGGTACATTATATTCTTTCGCAACAATATCTTTTAACTCTGCAACCGTAATATTTTCTTTCTCTATTTGTAATTCACTTCTTCCTGCTTCCTCTTGCAAGTTCGCAAATAACAATACTCGAATCATACTTATAGCTCCTTCCCAGGCTCTCCCGCCGGATATGGCGTTTTTTCTAATTGATCACCAATCCAAGAGTCACCATCTTCCCAAAATTCCTTTTTCCAAATTGGAACAATTTGTTTTATACGTTCCATAATATATTCATTCGCTTCATAGGCCGCTTTACGATGCGGTGTTGAAACAACAACAACAACCGCGATATCAGAAATTTGCAGTGTACCGATGCGATGTGTAATTGCAACGTATGTACCGGGCCATTTTTCTTTCACTTCTGAGCCAATTTTCTCTAGCATCTTTTCTGCCATCGTTTTATAAGCGACATATTCTAAGTATAATGTACGACGCCCTTTCGTAAACTCTCTAACCGTTCCAATAAATGTTGTAACAGCACCACATTCGCGGCGAATAACCTTATTCGCTACCTCTTCAATTGAAATTTCTGTATCAATTACTTCATAATACGTATGTGTCATTTCGAACTCCTTACCGTTTGTAAAAACCAGTCTATATACAACTCTTCTTCTGTTATATGAAATACTTTATATTCTTCTCGTAAGTTTGCCGGAGCATCATGCCACGTAATAACCGCTACTATATTTTCTACTTTATGTAAAAGTTCAACGTCTTCTTCAGAACGAAGTAACACCACTTTCGAATAGCTCTCTTTTTTATAGCCCTCAATTAAAATTGTATCCACTTCAAAAAACTCGTATAAGCGAATAATTTCTTGCAAGGACCATTCCTCTCTTAATGACGACAGTGAAAGTAATCCAGCGCCTTCTACACTACTTACGACAGCACCGGCCTTTCGATGCCTTTCACTATCTTTTTGCGCTACTTCTGGAAACCCTCCATGCCCGTGATGTTTAATTGTAGCAACTTTCATTTTCCGTTCAGCTAATCCATGCACAATTTTCTCTACAAGTGTTGTTTTCCCGCTATTTTGATACCCTACTATTTGTAAGATTGAAGGGGCTTTGCCCATGGCCAATCACTTCCCTCAGCGTGCTCTAGCAATAATACAGACACTTTCATCCCTGCCTCAAATCCTCTCGTTCCTCCAGGCAACACAATAAAAGCATTTGCATCCGCAAGTGAAGATACAGCACTCGATTTATCTAAACCGACCGGCATCGCTTGTAATACCCCGTCCACGATTGCCACCTTTGCTCTTACAAAACGAGTAAACGGATTTGGCTTTGGAAAATCTTTTTGTAAAATAGCATCAGCTCTATATACGTGAGGCTCCTTCTCATACAAATATGTTTTTATAACCGGATGTACAAATAGCTCAAAGCCTACGTAGCAAGCTGATGGATTTCCTGATAAACCGAAAAGTAACTTTCCATCAACTTCAGCTACTGTCGTAACACTTCCTGGTCTCATTGCTATTTTATTAAAAAGTACATTCGCCTGTAATCTTTCATAAATAGCTGGCAAGTAGTCATAGTCTCCTACCGACACCCCGCCTGTCGTAATTAAAATATCAACCTCATTCATCGCCGATTGAACAGCTGTAAAACACGCCTCTAACTCGTCGGCAAGTTGGCCATAATAACGAACTTTCCCTCCAGCTTTCCTAATTTGAGCTGCAATCATATAAGAGTTACTATTCCTAATTTTCCCCGGCTGTAACGACTCATGTACTTCTAGTAATTCACTTCCTGTCGTGACAATCCCAACAACAGGCTGTTTTACAACCTTCACAGTACTATATCCAAACGTCGCTAATAAGGCGGCAACACCTGGATTGATTACAGCACCTTTCTTAACAAGAACTTGATTTTGTTTTATATCTTCTCCTTTAAATGACACATTGTCACCACTATTAAAAGGACGCTTTAACTTCATATATGTTTTTCCGTTCTGCTCAAAACCTTCCGTTAGTTCTAGCATTACGACTGCATTACAATCCGCTGGAATAGCTGCCCCAGTCATAATACGAACCGCTTTAAAAGGCCCTACTTCATCTAAAAAAACAGATCCCGCTCCGATTTCTCCTATTACTTCAAATTCAACTGGATTTTCTTGCTTTGCTTCTTTCGTATCTTCTGCTCGAATTGCAAAACCATCGTAAGGAGAACGATTAAAATGAGGGACATCATGATCAGAGACAACATCCTCCCCAAGAATCCTCCCGTAACTTTCCGTAATAGAAACCTCTTCTACTTCACCATTCTTCGCATATTCCATTACCCTCTCTACTGCCTCAGCAACTTGAATTGGAATTCGTTTTTCTACCATCGTTTCTCACCTCATATTTGCAATTTTTTTTATCTCGATTAAACTTTATATATTAAATAGAAATTACTTCAAGGAGGAATTCCATGTCTTCATTTACACACTTTAATGACCAAGGACGCGCGAAGATGGTTGATATAAGCGACAAAAAAACAACCGTTCGAACAGCAATCGCATGCTCTAGCATTATCGTTACAAAAGAAATTTACGATAAAATCTCTCACAATGAAATTGGGAAAGGTGATGTATTAGCAGTTGCACAAATCGCAGGTATTATGGCTGCGAAACGCACTTCTGATATTATTCCAATGTGCCATCCTTTATTATTAAAAGGGGTTGACGTTTCTTTCGATTGGAAACAATCTGAAGAACAATATCGATTACTTATTGAAGTAAAAGTTAAAACAGAAGGTAGCACCGGTGTTGAAATGGAAGCTTTAACAGCTGCTTCCGCTACCGCTCTTACCGTGTACGATATGTGTAAAGCTGTTGATAAAGGTATGATTATTGGCGAAACGTACTTACTTGAAAAAACAGGTGGAAAAAGTGGAGATTATACGAGAAAGCCTTAATCTTCTCTCTGTTGAATCTAAAGGGTTTCCCTTTAGGTTCAACCTATATATCTTGCATATAAACGTTTTGCTACATTTATATCATTCGTCCCATGAATAAACGCCCTGCCATCTGTAAATAAAACAAAACGAAATTCCTCTACCGGAAATGATAATAAATACGGAGTAGCTTTTACATCCACACTTCTTTGTAAGCGCTTTTTAATTTCTTCTAAATTAAATTCATTCCGTACACCTGGACGGATTTGTACTGTATTTCGGCCACATAACACTTCTGTTTTCGTTTGTGCTTCAAATGTTAAACTCGGATATGTACGTAATCTTCCGCAAGATAAACACGTTTCTTTTTTCTGCCTATTCACTTTAAATGCCATCTGTTGATTATTCCAAAGATCAAACGATAGCATGGTTTCACGAAGTGCCCCGAAGTCTTCTACTAATATTTTCAGCGCTTCCGTTATTTGGTGCGCAACTACTAATTGCACTGCCGGCTGTATAATACCAGCCGTATCACATGTTGCCCCACTCGCCGGATGCTCCATTAAACAGCGAAAACACGGTGTTTTTCCTGGTAAAATTGTATACGTTACTCCGTAACTTCCGACACAACCACCATATATCCACGGAATATTATACTTTTGTGAAATATCATTAATAAGAAGACGCGTTTCAAAATTATCTGTCGCATCTAATATTAAATCTACATCATTCACTAACTCTTCCATTTCTTGCACCGTTACATCCGTTACAACCGGATTTATTTCCACCTCAGAATTAATTGCTTTTAAATGTTCTGCCGCTGCTACCGCCTTCGGTTTATACTGCTTTGCGTCTTCTTCTGTATATAATTGTTGTCTTTGTAAATTGCTCCATTCTACATAATCACGATCCGCAATTGTTATTTTTCCAACCCCTGCTCTAACAATCGCTTCTGCATTCGCTGCACCGAGAGCACCAGCACCAATAATAAGCACATGCTTCTCTCTAATTTTTCTCTGTCCTTCTTCTCCAACACCAGAAAATAATATTTGTCTTGAATATCGCTCCTGCATACGATATCCCCCTTTCTTATCCTCCTATATAAGACATTTCAATTTTCGGACGATTCTTCGCACTTTCTTCTGTCCGTTCATCCGAATACCTATCTTTTCTATTCATCCATACATCTTGTATAACGCTTATTAACTCATCATCCGAAAGATTCCCTCTAAGAAGTTCCCTTATATCGAGTCCTTCTGTCGCAAATAAGCAAGTATAAAACTTTCCATCTGCCGAAATTCTCGCTCTCGTACAAGAGGAACAAAATGACTCAGAAACAGAAGTAATAAAACCGACTTCGACGTTTGTTCCAACGTAACGATATCGCTTCGCAACTTCACCGAAATAATGTGCTTCAGCTGGCTCAAGCGGATACACGCTATGAATCATCTCAATTAACTCTCGCTTCGTAACGACTTGATCAAAATTCCATCCATTTGTACTACCAACATCCATGAACTCAATAAACCTAAGCGTGATTCCTTGCTCTTTAAAATATGCAGCCATTGGAAGCACTTGATGATCGTTCATCCCTTTTTTCACAACCATGTTTACCTTTACATCAAGACCGGCCTCTTTTGCAGCCATTATTCCCTTTATAACAGGTTTCGTATTGATATTCCGGCCATTAATATCCTTAAATATATCGTCATCTATTGCATCCAAACTAACATTTACTCTATGTAATCCAGCTTCTTTTAATGCTTTTGCTTGTTTCGTTAAATGAATCGCATTTGTCGTTAACCCTATATCTACTAATCCATCAATTTTCACGAGACGCGCAATAAGCTTTGTTAAATCTTTACGAAGTAGTGGCTCGCCACCAGTAAGTCTAATTTTTCGTACACCGATACTAACAAATAGTTTTGCTAAACGTTCAATTTCATCAAACGTCAGTAAAAACTCATCTTTCAAAAAAGCATAATCTGGCCCAAAAACTTCCGCTGGCATACAATATGTACATCTAAAATTGCAACGATCAATGACAGATATGCGCAAATCTTGAAGTGAGCGTCCAAAAAAATCTGTAACCATCTCCTGCATCGCCACCCTCCCTTTCTGCCAAATTTCTCTCTTTTCATTCTATTATAATATATTTTCGAACTGCGATGTTTTTGCTCAAGTGAATAAAGTGAAACTTTCCTAATCAATGAGACTACATACAAATAATGAGATAAAAAACCTTGAAGCATAAAAGCCCCAAGGTTTTCTTCTTATTAACTTAATCTAATAATCGTTAGAGTAGCTCCTGGCGTTGCCGTAGATAATGTAGCTATTGCAATTAATCCAAACAATTGCAGACTAATGGCAGCTCCAGCAGGCAAGCTAGTAATTATTGTTGCACTAAATGAACCAGTAGCCAAAGTCGGAGCGTTTATCGTTCCAGCAAGCGGACTACCATTTACAGTTATACGTGAACTTACGAGTAAAGAGGCTGTTAAATTTATTGTATAAGCTATATAGTAATTTCCTGCATTCGCAACTGTGAATACAGTATTCGTACCATTCACAGTGATTCCTGGACCAATATTTTGATTGTTCGGCAACGGTACATTCGTACCACCTAACAGAACAGAAATAGCACTTCCTGAAGTATTATTCGCAAATGCATATGTTGCAGTTGTACTAACTCCGGTTACACCCGTTGCTCCAGTCGCTCCGGTTGCTCCAGATCCAATTGGGCCGGTTGGACCCGTGTCCCCTGTTGTGCCTTGTGCACCCGTTGCTCCCGTTGCTCCGGTTAAACCTTGTGCACCCTGTATGCCCTGCGGACCTTGAATTCCTTGGGGACCTGTCGCTCCAGTCGCTCCCGTTGGACCTTGGATTCCTTGCACTCCTTGGGGACCTTGTACTCCGGTTGCTCCTGTATCCCCTGTTGGACCTTGGGGACCTTGTAACCCTTGCACTCCTTGGGAACCAGTTGGACCTATTTCGCCTTGAACGCCTTGAATTCCTGTTGGGCCTTGTGGACCGGTCGGACCCTGTATACCTTGTATCCCTTGAATCCCCTGTGGACCTTGTGCTCCGGTTGCTCCGGTTGCTCCTTGAATCCCTTGGGGACCTTGTTCCCCTTGGATTCCTTGGGGACCGGTTGGACCTTGGATTCCTTGTGGACCTTGAATCCCTTGCGGACCTTGTTCTCCTGTTGCCCCCGTTACTCCTTGGATTCCTTGCGGACCTTGAACTCCTTGTGGGCCGGTTGGACCTATGTCACCTTGCACTCCTTGAATTCCTTGTGGGCCTTGCAACCCCGTAACTCCGGTTGCTCCCGTTTCTCCTGTCGCTCCTGTCACTCCAGTTGAGCCCGTCGCTCCGGTATCTCCTGTTACTCCTGTCGAACCGGTTGCTCCTGTCGGGCCAGGTGGTCCACCTGATGGACCTGTCACTCCCGTCGGACCTGATGGACCTGTTGGGCCAGTCGGTCCGGCGGGTCCTCCAGAAGGACCAGTTATCCCTGTTGGACCTGTTACTCCTGTTGGGCCTGTAGTTCCTTCCCCTGTCGCCCCTGTTATACCGGTATCTCCAGTTACTCCTGTTGGACCTTGGACTCCTTGAATTCCCTGCGGACCCTGGACTCCTTGCGCACCCGTCGGTCCTTGTATCCCTTGAATACCTTGAACTCCCTGTGCTCCCATTGGACCTGTTGGACCTATGTCACCTTGCACTCCTTGAACCCCTTGCGGACCCTCTGGACCTGTTGCTCCTATATTCCCTTGAACACCTTGAATTCCAGTTGCTCCTTGTGCTCCGGTTGCTCCTGTTACACCTTGAATCCCTTGTATTCCCTGTATTCCTTGCTGGCCTTCTGGTCCTGTCGCTCCTACCGGCCCTTGTATTCCCTGTATTCCTTGCTGGCCCTCTGGACCAGTTGCTCCAGCTGGTCCTGGCACTCCTTGTATTCCTTGCGGACCCTGAAGTCCTTCTGGCCCTTCTGGACCTGTTGGTCCTATCTCACCCATCGGACCTTGTATTCCTTGAACTCCTTGTGGTCCCGTTTCTCCTGATGGACCCCGTACTCCTTGGATTCCTTGTGGACCTTGATCTCCAGTCACTCCTGTTGCACCTTGAGGTCCTATAGCCCCCTGAATACCTTGTGGACCTTGATCTCCAGTTGCTCCCGTTACCCCTTGAATCCCCTGAACCCCTTGGATTCCTTGCTCACCAGTTACTCCCGTCGGGCCAGGAATACCTTGAATACCTTGTGGACCTTCTGGACCTGTTGGCCCAATTGGCCCTTGAACCCCTTGGATTCCTTGCAGTCCCTGTGCTCCTGTTTCTCCTGTACTTCCAGTCGGACCTGTATTTCCCGTTACTCCAGTTGCACCTGTACTTCCTGTTGTCCCTGTATTTCCTGTTGCTCCCGTCGCACCTGTACTCCCACTCGGTCCGCCCCCCGGACCTGTCGCACCAGTTGGCCCCGTTGGACCAGGAGGTCCTCCAGATGGACCTGTTATCCCTGTTGGACCTGTTATGCCAGTCGGACCAGTAATCCCCTGACCTGTCGCTCCGGTTGCTCCCGTATTTCCACTCAGTCCTTGTGAGCCTTGTATCCCTTGAGGTCCTTGTATTCCTTGCGAACCAGTTGCTCCTGATATTCCTTGCACTCCTTGGATTCCTTGAGGTCCCTCAGGTCCAGTAGCTCCAATTGGCCCCTGTAATCCCTGTATCCCCTGTATACCTTGTGCCCCAGTCGCTCCGGTTGGACCAATCGGACCTTGTAACCCTTGCACCCCTTGAGGGCCTGTCGCTCCGGTTGCTCCTTCTGGTCCCCTCAATCCTTGTGGCCCCTGCTGTCCTTCTGGACCAGTTGCACCCATTTGTCCAACTGGTCCTTGAATCCCTTGGACACCTTGAGGACCTGTCGGACCCATCTCCCCCATCGTACCTTGCAATCCTCTTGGTCCTTGTGGGCCAGTCGGACCTTGTGGACCGGTTGGACCAGTAATCCCAATGCCAGTAAATCCCGTTGGAACAGGAGGAAAAGTAGGTCCAATAAGATTTGGTGAAATTCTGAAATTAGAGTTTAATGAATTTTGTTTATCGCGCTCTTTCACACTTCCACCACCTACACACCATCTTTTTTACATGAAACAAACCTCTTCTTAATATGTATTTATAAAAACAATCTCAAAGACTATTTTTATTTCAAATAAATAAAAACCCCCTTAATTTCTTAAGGGAGTCCTGCAGTTGAATCCATATTATCTGTATTCGGAACAGCTTGCGCTATACCCGATGTATTTACACTTTGCCCCATATTTGTTCCTGGTACAGTACCAGCAGGAGTACCCCTTGTATATGTTGTCGTCACAGAATCTCCCGGCTGTAAACAAAGCTTCGTCTCCGTCCCTATTACTGTAACAACGTCGATCCAAGTGCACCCCATCGAACCACTATACGATTTCGTAGCAGTAAATGAAGTATCGCTCAAATTATCACCGGTAAATATATTTCCAGTGTTATTCACAATAACAAACTCTTTTATATGAGCAGGCATAATCACACTCTACCTTTCCTCTATGAACCTAATGTACGTGTACTCGTTGCTAATGGCGGAAGAAACACTGATGTTCTAATCACTGCTTCTGACTGTCTTTTCCCATTTAAAAAAATAGCCGCACTCGACCCTCCAGCACCTGCATATACCTTTGCTACAGCTAAAGGTGAGATATCATAACAGTCACCAACATTAACAGCCCCTGTATTATTTATAATTTTTACTTTCCGCAAGTTAATCCCCATTTATCTATCCCCCTTTTGTACACTGTATGCAAAAGAAAAAAACTTGAAACAGACTCGTTTCAAGTTTTTAACTATTAACTATTTCGTTTCACCTTCATATTGAAGCATACCGCCCACCATGTTCACTGTTTTAAAGCCTTGCTCATTTAAATAATGACATACATTTTCACTACGCATTCCCGAACGGCAAATAAAGATATATTCATTCTCTTTATCAAAAAAATCTACTCTATTTGGGATATCGCCCATTTTAATATGTACAGCTTCTGGAATCTTTCCTGCCGCAACTTCTTCATCTTCCCTCACGTCTACTAAAAATAACGTTTCTCCATTTTCTAAACGCTCTTGCACTTCTTCTGTAGTAATTGTTTTAAATTCTGTCATATGTCGTTCCTCCTTATATACAATAAAACCTTTAGTTTCTTCTTTAAATAATCATTCCTCATCAATTTTAGCATGCGAAAGAAAGAACGCAAAGAACTGAGAATTTATTTCTCAATTTTCTCGCAAAACTTATTCTTTACAAACATAACTCTTGCATTGTATCCTCAATATACTTGTTTTATGAAAGGAGCCAATGAAAATGACACTTTTTCTTTTCATTATGGGCATCATTTTCTTAATCATTGCAATTATTGCTCTTAGTATGAAAAATAATAAAAAGATAAAATCACCACAAGAAATGTCATTCTTATTTCTATTACTCAGTATCGCATTCTTCGGTATAGCAATTGCCACATATATTTTCCGCCTACAAATCATGTAAAAAAAGGTGCCTACTACATACATTGCACCTTTTTCACATCATTTATTTTCTACGCAAAACTAGATACTTTCCGATTTAAAAACTCATGCAATTTCTTTTCAAATAAATGAATATCAAATGCTCCCGCCATATGCCCATTTATACTTTCTATCTCATACACTTCCGCATATTTCCCCTGTTTTTGCAAAATGTCTACCATTTTATAATTATAACGTGACGGCTGAAGCAAATCTTGTTTACACGGAATCATAAGTACATTTGCTTCTATATTAGAAAGAGCCTCTTCTAATGAAGAAAATCCATGCGCAATATCATGTAATAAAACTGCCTTCGCAGTGTACATCCACGAATTTGCATCTACTAACTCTATACTTCTATATGTCAGTTTGTTTATCTCTTTCTCAAATGTTGTTAATGCAGAAAACTCTTGATAAGGCGCCATTTCTATACTATTACGCGAGAATGCCGTTTCATAAAAATTCTCATCAAATGCGTTCATGAACATCATTCTATTTGCTAAATGAAGCCCCTTCATTGGCTGCTCTTCTCCATATTTTCCGCCCTTCCAACTTGGATCCAGTTGAATAGCCTCAATTGCATTTTGTGCTACATTTACTGACGTAATAATTGGATTTTGCGGATTCGTAATAACACCAATCATCCGCTCTACCATATGAGGATAGTGAATAGCCCATTGCTGCGCAATCATTCCACCAGCTGACGGTCCCGTTACAGCATATAACCTTGGGATTCCCATATCTTTTATTAACTCGTATTGCATACGAGCTACATCAAGAAATGTAAAAACCGGAAAATCCATTGCATATTCATCTCCAGTTTTCGGATTAATCGATTTCGGTCCTGTCGTAATCACATATGGGTTCTTCACCTGTACATTACAAAGATTATCAGTGCATATAACATAGTATTTATTTGTATCAATTGCTTTTCCCGGACCAATTAAACCATCCCACCAGCCAGATTCCTCATCATGCGCTGTATATTTACCTGCCGCGTGACTAGTTGCACTAAAATAATGACAAACCAAAATCGCATTTGACCTTTCTCTATTTAAAGTACCATACGTTTCATATCCCATTTGAACAGGAATTGCCCTACCGTTTTCAAATGTAAACTCCTTTAAAACAAACTTCTCTTTTTTTACAAATTGCACAGACTCGCCCTCTTCCCGTCATAGTATGTACTGCTTACTAAAGGATTTTTTCTATGCAAACTAATCTCCTCCTTCTTTTCATAAATAAATGAATAATATACAAAATTAGCCACAAAATAGCACTATATTACACAATCAAAGAGGGCATACATATGATTTGGAATTGGCTACGTAAGAAGAAAAAATCAAATACAACAGAGAAAAACGAAACAGGTAACTCGGAGCAACAACCTAGTAATCAAGAGGATGATAACAAAGAACAGACTAGAAGTATGAAACATAATAAAGATAGCAATGACGAGCAACAAAAAGAGGAAAACAAAGAATCTTCCCAGGATAAACAAGGTGACTCGACTCAAGATCAACAGCAACACTCTAAACAAAACAACTCGGATCAGGATCAGCAACAAGATTCTAAACAAGACGAATCTTCTCAAGGGCAACAGCAACATTCTAAGCAAGACGAACCGGCTCAAGATCAACAGCAACACTCTAAACAAAACAACTCGAATCAGGATCAGCAACAAGATTCTAAACAAGACGAATCTTCTCAAGGGCAACAGCAACATTCTAAGCAAGACGAACCGGCTCAAGATCAACAGCAACACTCTAAACAAAACAACTCAGATCAGGATCAACAACAAGGCTCTAAACAAGACGAATCTTCTCAAGGGCAACAGCAACATTCTAAGCAAGACGAATCTTCTCAAGGGCAACAGCAACATTCTAAGCAAGACGAACCGGCTCAAGATCAACGGCAACACTCTAAACATGAAAACTTGGCTCACGATAAACAACAACACTCTAAACAAAATAACTCGGATCAAGGGCAACAGCAAAACTCTAAAGGTAATAGTATTTATGATTTTACAAAACCAGAAAAAGACCGTATTCATTCTCTACAAAATTTAATAGAGAAGCTGAAAAAATCTAGTGATTTTGTTAATTACCATACATCTGACGATGAAACGATGCCTTATTGGATTTCTTACTATCGTCCTTCGCTTGATGGTGAAAAATTGCAAAAGTACTTAATGCCTACTCTTTTGGAACGACCTAAGGCTTCACTAGAAGAGCTGAAAGAACATATTCCGATGAGCGGCATTACAATTACGAACGATTTACAAAAAATTGAGGACATGGTTTTAAAGGGGCATGCGATTGTTCAAGTAAATCAACAAGATCAAAAATGTATGCTCGCAAATATTGCAATTGATAATTATCGTGCACCAACTCCACCTTTAAATGAATCGACTGTTATTGGTCCTCAAGAAGGTTTTGTAGAGGATATTGATACAAATATTAATTTAGTTCGAAAACGTCTTCCTGTTTTAGATTTACAAACAAAAGAAATGATTATCGGTGAGTTTTCCAAAACAAAAGTTGTCATGATGTATTTAGACAATCTTGCTGAAAAAGATAATGTAGATTTTCTCGAGGAATCATTACGCGCTCTTGAATACGATCAAATTAATGATAGTGCTTATATACAAGAATTGATGGGAGAAAAATCGATTTTCCCTCTCTATATCAATACAGAACGTACTGATAGAGTTACAAAAGCACTAATCGATGGGAAAATCGCTATTTTTGTTGATGGTTCTCCAAGTGTTTTACTAACACCTGTATCATATTTCGATTTTTTCATTTCACCAGAAGACTACAACGTCTCTTGGCTATACGCTACATTTTCAAGGATTTTACGCCTTATCGCCGTTCTATTCTCGATATGCGCTACACCGTTATACGTTGCAGTTTTAAATTATCATTATGAACTTATTCCGAGTGATTTACTTGAAACTTTGATTTTATCAAGGGCACAAGTACCATTCCCGCCTTTAATTGAAGCACTCTTTTTAGAACTCGCAATCGATTTATTAAGAGAAGCTGGCGCGAGGTTACCGATGAAAGTTGGTCAAACGCTCGGTATTGTAGGCGGTATCGTAATCGGACAAGCATCTGTACAAGCTGGTTTAACGAGTAACATTTTATTAATTATCGTTGCCTTATCAGCACTTGCTTCCTTTATTACACCTATTTATAAAATGGGTAATGCGGTTCGATTACTACGTTTTCCATTTCTTATCTTCGCGGAAATAGGAGGTCTCTTCGGGATTTCTCTTGGGTTTATCTTTTTATTTACTCATCTATTTAGACTTACTTCTTTACGCAAGCCGTACGCTTTGTTCTATCCAACAAGACAACAATCTGTTAAAGATTCTTGGATTCGTTTTCCTTTAACAATGATTGATACAAGGGATGTACAAGCAAGGCCACAACATGTAAAAAAAGCAGCGAAAGGAATTTCAACAAAACATAGATCGGACTTTGATGATTAAGAAATGAGGTGCATTCGATGAGTAAAGTTCAAGAAAAATATCAAATATCTCCTGTCTTTGTTTTCTTCTTAATTCACGGTGCACAGTTCGGTGCTGGCGTTCTTGGATTCGCTCGAATTATTGCAAAAGCTGCTGGATACGACGGCTGGATGGGAGTTTTAATCACAGGATTCTGTATCCATATTCTTATATGGATGATGTATTTTTTATTAAAAGAAACAAATGGGAATTTAATTGATTTACATCGGCAAACATTTGGAAAATGGCTAGGAAATGGCATTAGTATTATCTTTATGGCTTATTTTTTAATCGTCAGTATTTCCGTCATTCGAACATACGTTGAAATTATTCAAGTTTGGATGTTTCCTACCGCTTCAACTTGGATGTTAACACTATTTTTATGCTTAGTTAGCTACTACATTATTTCTTCTGGTTTTCGTGTCATTACTGGTATTTGTGTTATCTCTGTTGGTGGTACAATTGGGTATTTATTTCTTAGCCTATTTGTTTTGAAATACTCACATTGGGATAATATACTCCCTATATTCACACATTCTTTTTCAGATATTTTAAAATCCGCTCAACTGTCAATCTACAGTATGACCGGTTTTGAGGTTTATCTCATGGTTTATCCGTTTGTAAAAAAACCTATGCAGTCTCATAAATACGCTCAATACGGGGCACTATTTTCAAACCTTCTATATTTATTTAGTACCCTTTTAGCATTTACATTTTTTAGTGAGAAGCAATTATTAAAAACAATATGGGCACAGCTTTCCATGACTCAAGTCATTCAATTACCATTTATAGAAAGGCTCGAATATATCGCAATTTCCGCTTATGTACTCGTTATTATTACAAGTTTTATCCTTCCTTTATGGGCGGCAATGAGAGGAACTCATGAAATATTTCGTGTAAAACAAAGGGGTGTTCTAATCGCCTTTATCCTTATGACCCTCATTGTTTCACAACTTTTAACAAACAGACATGATATTAATAATTTTATTAGTAATGCATCAAAAGTTAGTTTTTGGCTCATTTATGTATACATCCCAATCCTATTTATCATTGTGTGGGTGAAAAGAAAATGGAAAAAATCAAAAGCACAAGCAAATTAATACTTATTTCTTGTATAACATTCTTCAGTCTAACTGGATGTTTACAAAAAAATATTATCGACGATGTACAGCTGATTCAAGGAACCGTTTTTGATGCAGCAAAAGATAATAAAGTAAAAGTAACATTCGTTTGTCCGGTTCAGAAAAAAGGAAATAAAGTTCAAGTTTTTGAAGGAACTGCAAATGCGGTAAAACAAGTAAAAGCAAACACATCTTTAGAGTCTTCTCAACCATTTGCTAGCGGGCAAATGCGTGTTGCTCTATATACGATAAAACTTGCCAAAAAAGGAATGTCTACTTCATTCGATACATTACTTCGAGATGTGAACATAGGGAACGCTTTATATGCTGCTTTATTAGAGGGGAATGGTACTGAACTTTTAAAAGGCAAATATTCGACTTCATACAACGTTGCAATTTATATAAAAAAATTGCTAGAACATAATATGGAGACCGGTCCTTTACCAAGAGATAATCTGCATGTAGGAGCATTCCGTTATTATCAAGAGGGGCAAGACTACTATATTCCAATTTTAAAGAAACATGGTGATAAAATAAAAATCACCGGAATTGGTCTTTTTAAAAAAGATAAATATATCGGTAAAATTGCGCAAGAAGATATGTTCATATTTAAAGGACTATTAGAGAAACATAAATTAGATTCACATGAATTTAAAACGGATTCAGCGTACGTAATGATTAATAATATTCGTTCTGTTCCAACTTACGATATAAAAATTAAAAACGGGAAGCCTTCTTTTTTCATTCACGTTCATCTTGATGCACGTATTCAAGAACTATCAAAACAAATTAACTTAGAAAATAACAAGAACACAAAAAACATTCAAAAGGATGTCCAAAAACAATTAGATATACAAGCAGCTAAATTAATTAAGCAGTTTAAATCTCTAGGCGTTGATCCCCTGGGACTAGGAGCAAAATATAAACACCATTATCGCCCATTCAAATTAGAAGAATGGAGACGAATGTATAAAGATGTTCCAATTCATATAAAATACACCGTAAATATTACAAATTCTGGTGTGATTGAATGAGAAATGATTGAACTCCTCTCTCCAGCATGATACAACGGAAAGAGGAGTTTTTATTTTAGATAGAGAGAGAAGATATTTATGGGGGAGCTTATGTCTAAAAAATTAGTAAAGCCTATTTTAAATGGTATTTTATTTCTCGGCGTCTTTTTATTTGCTCATACATACTTAAAAAATGTTTCCTTCACACGTTATTTACTTGTCGTTATACCAATGTTGCTCGTTGGTATGTTTGGCATCGACCTTATTTTATCCATTTTTATAAAAGAAGAAAAATAACGAGCAGGGCCGTCCCAAAAGTATTCCGGGATGGCTTTCTTTTATTAACAGGTTATGTCATGTTTTGTCGTTAAGTTGATATAGTCTTTTACTATCGCTATCTTAACTAAAAGATAAAACTTTTAGACAGTCCCTTTTCATTTCATAATCACCCTATGTTACAATGAGATTCGGACAAAGCGAGAAAGGATGAAACAACATGACAAACGAAAAAGGTTTAGATAAAGGATACGAACTTGTTGCAAAAATGCATGAAGAGTTCGGACATCCTGTGACAAATACTCCAACAAAACTAACAGAAGAGCGTGCAAAAATTCGTGCTAGCTTTATGCAAGAAGAGCTAGAAGAATTTCTAGAAGCAACGACTGTTGAAGATCAATATGATGCGCTAATTGACCTTATTTACTTTGCATTCGGCACGTTTGCCGAAATGGGCGTACGTCCTGATAAAGGGTTTGAAATTGTAAATAACGCAAACATGGCAAAACTATTCCCTGATGGAAAACCTCGATTCCGCGAAGGCGACGGCAAAATTCTAAAACCAGAAGGCTGGCAAGCACCAGAGCCACAACTTCGTGCTGAAATCGAACGTCAACGCCAAGAAGCTGAAAAAAACTGCTAGGATTTCCTAGCAGTTTTTTATTATGTCTTTTTTTCTGCCATTCATTAATGACCCACGTGTCCAGCGTGCCCTGCTGCTCCACCAATGCTAGCTGCTCCTGCTGCTGCCCCTGCTCCTCCTGCTCCAATTCCACCTGTCCAAGGAGAAGATTGTTGTTGATATTGTTGATATTGTTGGTGCTGTTGACCATGGTGGCCTTGATGACCTTGATGGCCTTGGTGACCTTGGTGGCCTTGGTGACCTTGGTAGCCTTGGTGACCTTGGTGACCTTGGTGGCCTTGGTGACCTTGGTGACCTTGGTGACCTTGGTGGCCTTGGTGACCTTGGTGGCCTTGGTGACCTTGATGGCCTTGATGACCTTGATGACCATGGTGACCTTGATGACCATGGTGACCTTGATGAGTTTGATGAGTTTGATAAAGAACAGCCTGTGGATGTATATGATGATGACCGTGGTGATGTACTTGTTGTTGATGATGTCCATGATGACCATGGTGACCTTGATGGTGGTGATGTCCATGATGTCCATGGTGACCTTGATGGTGGTGATGTCCATGATGATCGTGGTGACCTTGATGGTGGTGATGTCCATGATGTCCATGATGACCGTGGTGGCCTTGATGGTGGTGATGTCCATGATGACCATGAACAACTTGCGGAAACCCACCTATCCCTCCTGCTACAACACCTACTCCTGGTACCGGAAATCCTGTTTGTACTCCTCCAACGAAAGATGGGAATGTAGTTGGTGCTCCTACTGGAATCCCTGTCTGTACGCCAGCTACTGATGTTGGAAAGCCTCCTGTTACTGTAGGCATTCCAGCCCCTGATGTCGAAAAACCTCCCATTGATGTAGGCATTCCAGTTTGCATGCCAGCTACCGATGTTGGGAATCCTCCTGCTGCTCCGCCCATCCAGCTCGGAATTCCGCCATATCCTTGTTGACCTGCCCCTCCCATTAACATCATTTGTTCATAACTATCCGATCCACCTCCGAAAAATCCGTGTGGTGCATTATTGTCCATCCCTTTCATTCCTTTCACCTCTTCTACTCAATTTAGCCTACCTTTTTTATCATATTTCCTATAGAAAAATAGGTGTTTGTCTGTATTGGAATTCCGCTCCTTTTTCTTCATTCATGGTAAAATTAATTAACTGAATATTTTTTCTAGGGGGTGTTTCTATTGAAGAACGTAACAAAAGCTTCTATCAATGATTTAGATTCAATCGTACATATAGATATTGATGTAATCGGAAATGATAGCAGACGAAATTATATTAAGCACACTATTGATGAGGGACGATGCGTCATCGTAAAAGAAGATAATTTTATTTCCGGTTTTCTAACATACGATACAAGTTTCTTTGATTGTACTTTCCTCTCATTAATCATTGTTTCGCCAGTAAAAAGAAGGCGAGGCTATGCAAGCTCGTTACTCTCATATATGTTAAGTCATTCTCCTACTCAAAAAATATTTTCTTCAACGAACGAATCAAATGAAAGTATGCAAAAAGTTTTTAGTGCGAACGGTTTTATACGTAGTGGCATAATTGAAAATTTAGATGAAGGTGATCCAGAGATTATTTTCTACACAAAAAAGCTCAGAGCATAAATACTCTGAGCCTTTATTTAGAATGAATTAGTTTGCAACAACGTTAACAAGTTTGCCAGGAACAACAATTACTTTACGAACTGTTTTCCCTTCAATTTGGTCTTGAATTGCTTCAAGTGCAAGTTCTTCCATTTCGTCTTTTGATGCATCTTTACTCATTGTTAGTTTTGCGCGAACTTTGCCCATAATTTGAACAACGATTTCAACTTCATCTTCTACAAGTTTAGACTCATCAAATGTTGGCCAGCTTGCATATGTGATTGTTTCATTGTAACCAAGCTTGCTCCATAGCTCTTCCCCGATGTGAGGTGCAACTGGTGCAATCATTTTTACGAAACCTTCTACATATTCTTTCGGAAGTGTTTCAGCTTTGTATGCATCGTTGATGAATACCATCATTTGAGAAATCGCTGTGTTGAAGCGAAGCTCTGCATAGTCTTCTGTTACTTTCTTCACTGTTTGGTGGTAAGCTTTTTCAAGCTCTTTATTTGGTGCATCAGTAATTTTCTCGCTTAATTCACCGTTATCTTGAACAAATAGGCGCCATACGCGGTCTAGGAAACGACGAGCTCCGTCAAGACCATTTTCAGACCAAGCGATTGAAGCATCTAATGGTCCCATGAACATTTCGTATAGACGAAGTGTATCTGCACCGTGGCTTGCTACGATATCATCTGGGTTTACAACGTTACCTTTTGATTTACTCATTTTCTCGTTGTTTTCACCTAGAATCATACCTTGGTTGAATAATTGTTGGAATGGCTCTTTCGTCGGAACTACACCGATATCGTATAATACTTTATGCCAGAAACGAGCATATAGTAAGTGAAGTACAGCATGCTCTGCACCGCCAATATAAATATCAACTGGAAGCCATTGTTTTACTTTTTCAGGATCTACAAGTGCTTCGCTATTGTTTGGATCGATGTAACGTAGGTAATACCAGCAGCTACCAGCCCATTGTGGCATTGTGTTCGTTTCACGACGACCTTTTTTACCAGTCTCAGGATCTACAACATTTACCCACTCGTCAATGTTAGCAAGTGGTGATTCACCAGTACCTGAAGGACGGATGTTTTCTGTTTTCGGAAGAACTAATGGTAATTCTTCTTCTTTCACAGCTGTCATTGTGCCATCTTCCCAGTGGATTACTGGAATTGGCTCACCCCAGTAACGTTGACGGCTGAATAACCAGTCACGTAGACGGTATGTTACTTTTTGATTTCCTGCGCTCGTTACTTCAAGCCATTCAATCATTTTTGCGATTGCTTCTTCTTTATTTAATCCATCAAGGAATGCTGAGTTTACGTGAGCACCATCACCTGTGTATGCTTCTTTCGTAATGTCTCCGCCTTTTACAACTTCCTTCATTGGAAGGTTGAACGTTGATGCGAATTCATAGTCACGCTCATCGTGAGCTGGAACCGCCATTACAGCACCTGTTCCGTAAGTTGCAAGAACGTAATCAGCGATCCAGATTGGCAATTTCTCACCATTTACTGGGTTAATTGCGTAAGCACCAGTGAATACACCAGTTTTTTCTTTCGCAAGTTCTGTACGCTCTAAATCACTCTTCATTTTTACAGAATTAATGTAAGCTTCTACAGCTTCTTTTTGCTCAGCAGTTGTAATGTCAGCAACAAGTGCATGTTCTGGAGCAAGTACACAGTAGCTTGCGCCAAATAGTGTATCAGGACGCGTTGTGAAAACTGTGAATTTCTCATCTGTGCCATCGATGTTGAAGTGTACTTCTGCACCTTCAGAACGACCGATCCAGTTACGTTGCATATCTTTTAAGCTTTCTGGCCAATCAAGCTCATCTAGATCTTCTAATAGACGATCTCCGTAAGCTGTAATTTTTAACATCCACTGTCTCATCGGACGACGCTCAACTGGATGCCCACCGCGCTCACTCTTACCATCAATGATTTCTTCGTTTGCAAGTACTGTACCAAGTGCTGGACACCAGTTTACAGGTACTTCATCAACGTAAGCTAATCCTTTTTCAAATAGTTTTAGGAAGATCCATTGTGTCCACTTGTAGTAGTTTGGATCTGTTGTATTTACTTCACGGTCCCAATCGTAAGAGAAACCTAATGATTTAATTTGGTTACGGAACGTATTAATATTATGCTCTGTAAATTCTGCTGGGCTGTTTCCAGTATCAAGTGCATATTGCTCTGCTGGAAGACCGAATGCATCCCATCCCATTGGATGAAGAACGTTATATCCTTGCATACGCTTCATACGAGATAAAATATCTGTCGCTGTATAACCTTCTGGATGTCCTACGTGTAGACCTGCACCTGATGGATATGGGAACATATCTAGTGCATAAAATTTTGGTTTTTCTGTTTCATCTGGCGTACGGAATGTTTTATTCTCTTCCCAGTACCCTTGCCACTTCTTCTCAACTTCTTGATGATTAAAGCTCATGAGATACCCTCCTTGAAATTTCATTTATTTTCACCGCCCAAAATACAAAAAACCTCTCATCCCTAGAAAGGGACGAGAGGTTATAGATTCCCGCGGTACCACCCTAAATTAATGTACAAAAAATATACATTCGCTTAGATCCGTAACGTGGATTAACGGCAATTGCTACTACTAGTTTCACAACCGCAACTCAAAGGCGAGTTCATAACGAAACGTGGATTGACTTGCACCGACCGTCAACTCTCTAAACCAGCTTCTATTACTACTACTCCTTCTCACTGTTATTACAAATATGAGTGAATGTGAACTACCCTCAACTTCGTATCTCATAAGAGCTTACTTAAAGCGGGGCTTCTCGGTTAATCGTTACTCTTAATAACGAACGAATTCGTCTTAAGACAGCCGAGCTATCTCCCTTGTCCCAAAGGTTGTTTTATTTAAATATATTCTAAAACATGTTAACATGTTCCGTCAAACTAAACTGCAATTTTTTCTTCAACTGTTTCTTCTACTTTTACTCGTTTATCATAAATGCTCGTTGCTATAAGCGCTACTACAAGCATTACCATGATTGCTATAAACAATACTTCCATATTGTATAAATCAACAATCGCTCCGCCAACGACTGGTCCGAACATTTTCCCTACAGTCGCCGCACTATTTACAATGCCTTGATAAAAACCTAACTTATCTTTTGGTGCAAGTATATTTGCAATTGTCGGCACTGCTGGCCAAACAAATAACTCACCAATTGTTAAAGTTACCATCGCAACGAGGAACATCGTAAATTGCTGCGCTTGGCTTAGCACAATGAATGACGCCGCAAAAATGAAAATCCCAATCATAATTTGTTGTTTTAAGGAACGCTTCATCCAGCGAATTAACATACTAACTAGCGGCTGCGCACAAACAATCATCGCTCCGTTTATCGTCCACAATAAACTGTAGTGACGAAGGCTAATGTTTAATTCTTGCATATGTGTTGCAATTGCCCCTTGCCACTGTACGTATGTAACCCAGCATAAAGCATATGCTACACATACGATAAGAAGTGCTTTGAATCCTGGCGTAAGTGACCAGCCTTTTTCCGTTTCGCCTTCTTTTTGCGCTCCTGGCTCTTTCTTGTCTTCCATACCACGGAATCCAATAAAAGCAATTAAGAAGAAAACAAAGTATAAAATAAAGTTCGCTAAGAAAATATAATCAAAACGATACGATGCAACTAATCCACCACACGCTGTTCCGATCGCAATACCAACGTTTTGTCCAACATACATCGCATTAAATGCTCGTCTTCCGCCCTCTGGCCAAACCGTACCAACCATCGCATACATCGATGGGAAGACCATTCCAGAACCAAAACCGATTAACGCTAGCCATACAACGTATAAAGGCCAACCGTGGAAGAACACAAGACCTAAAATCGATACAAGTGTAATCACAATCCCTACTAAAGTTGATTTATAACCGCCCCATTTATCAAATAAAACACCGCCGAGCAAGTTTCCGATTACACCAGTAAGCGAGTTGATCATTAATACCATTCCGGCCACAGATAAAGATTTCCCTAGGTGATCATGCAAATAAATTGTATTAAAAGGCCATAAAAAAGAAGCACCCGTGACATTAATAATCATCCCAGCTACTAATAGCCATACTTTCCTTGGCATAGTCTCCCCTCCTATTCTATTTTTTTCGTTCATCTATAACAGTAAAATTGTAGTCGTTTTTAAATAGGAAGGCAACTGATTAATAGTTGATGAAATTCAGATAATGGTTTGTTAGTAAATGAAATGATATTGATTGCCGTTTGAAAATATATCAGCGATTTTGGAAATATATCGACTGCAACTCAACATATATCAGCGATTATCAAATTATATCGGCGCAACTCAACATATATCAGCGATTATTAAAATATATCGACTTACCGGCAAAAAAAACGCCAACAGTAACAATATATAAAAAAGAAGAGACTGCATGAAGTTCATGCAGTCTCTCTTATTTATATTATCCAACTTCTTTTTCTCGCTTTGCACGTTCTTTAGCACTCCATTTAAATATTTTATCTAGTAAGGAGTATATCCTACCAGATTCTTTCGTTAACAAAGGTCCTAACGATGCCAATATTAAAACATATAAAGCCGAGAACGGTTTGATTGTTGCCAGTAAGCCGCCTGCAATTCCAATATTCGCAACAATAATGGAGAATTCTCCGCGTGATACGAGTGTTAAACCGATATTCGTAGAAGCCTTATGGGATAACCCGGCTTTACGTCCCGCAATCATTCCAGCAGTAAAATTACCGATTAGAGTAATGAAAACTGCTCCTAATGCCAACCACACTGCTCCTCCAAGCGAAAATGGATCTATACTTAAACCGAAGCTGAAAAAGAATATGGCTCCAAAGAAATCACGGAATGGGACGACGAGCTTCTCAATTCGATCACTATGCTCCGTTTCAGAAAAGACGAGTCCTAATAATAACGCTCCAATCGCCTCAGCAACGTGAATCGTTTCTGAAAATCCTGCTACGAAGAATAAAATAGCAAATATTACGATAATGAAAATTTCGTTAGACGAAATATCTAATACTTTATTTAAAAACGGCGTAGCTTTTCTAGCGATCACAAAGAATAGTAGCATATACCCTACTGCGAGTAGCACCGATGTAAGAGCACCTACAAATGATGTTGCCCCACCAAGTACTAAACCTGAAACGACTGATAAATATACAGCTAAAAAAATATCATCAAACATAATGATTCCTAATATTAATTCAGTCTCTTTATTACCAGATCTTCTTAAATCAACAATGACTTTTGCAACAATTGCACTTGATGAAATCGTAATGATTCCAGCAATAATTAACGTTTCTAGTAAGGGGAAGCCCATCACATATCCATAAAGCAAACCTAATATGAAATTAAGTGATATGTGGACAGTCCCCCCGAAAGCAATTGATTTTCCTGATTTAATTAATTTTTTTATTGAGAATTCTAAGCCTAAATAGAATAGGAGGAATATGACGCCAACACGTCCGAGGAAGGAAATAACTTCTCCGCTTTCAATAAATCTTAAATCGATAAGTCCTAAATCTGGGGCATGAGGCCCCACTAACATACCGAGTATAATAAGAAACGGAATAATCGAGAACTTTAACTTCGCAGCGAGGATAGCTGCAAAAGCGACTAATACTAACGCAGTTCCAACTTCAAAGATTAAAGTATCCATCGATTATGAATCACCTCCTGCTGAAAGCAATTCATTAATAATTCTTTTCACTTCATGTCTTTCACCCGATAACACGAGCATATCGCCAGCTTCAATAATAGAGTCTGGACCTGGATTAAAGAATTTCTTCATATTCTTTTTTAAAATAGCAATAATCGTTACATTATACGTTTTTCGTACATGTAAGCTACCAATTGTTTTTTGTACGACTGGTGCGTTATTTTCCACCTTAAACCATTCAATTGATAATCCTTCAAAAGCCATCTCAATTGTGTCTAATGCTTGTGGTCTATATACCATTCCGCCTAATATAGCCGCAATTTGTCTCGCTTCAGAATCACGAAGAGAAATGCTTGAAATACTCTCATCATGATCCGCATCAAAATGATACATTTCTCTTCGGCCATCATCATGAATAACGATAACCAGCTTTTCATTACCTTTTGTAATTACTTCAAATTTACATCCAATGCCCGGTAATTCACTCTCTCGAATATTCATATTTTCCGCCTCCTAAAGTTTTTAGTTACGGCTTTTACAAATCTACATCAATCTCTGTTTTAAATTCTTCATCTTTTGAGATTCCCAAATATTTTAATGTCTCTGAAGGTGTCGCATGATGAAAATGTTTTTGCAATAGCGCAATCGCTATCCCTCTTTTGTACGCATGAAATCCAAATGTTTTTCTCATTGAGTTCGTTCCGATTTTACCAACAACCCCAACTGCTTCAGCAGCATTATGAATTACACGATACGCTTGTTGACGCGTAATTGAATTTGCCGTTTTATTAGATTGAAATACGTAGTTTTCTCTTTTCACATTAATAGATTGTACGTACTCTAAAAGTGCTTCTTTTACTTTTGTATTTAAATAAATATCTTGTTTAAACTTTTCATCCTTCACAGGAAGAGAATAAAACTCTTTAACAGTTCCATCTTCATTTAATACCTCTTCAAATTTCATGCTAAGTAGCTCAGTAATTTTTAATCCTGTGTTAATTCCAATAACAAATAAAAGATAATCTCGCTGCGAGTGCTCTTTTAAATACTTTTTCATAGCCTCAATTTGGCTTATATCTTTTAATGCCTCTACAACTTCCATACATGTATTCTCCTCATCTTATGAACGGTAATTTTCTCATCATGTTGTCCATTTTACCTTATCATGCTAGGGGATTTCCATGTATTATCCATTATTTTTTAATATACTTTTAGGTCCGAAAATTTTTCGTTTGGAAATTTATAATTGTGCAAATACAGTGGGGTAGGAAAAATAGGGGGATACAAGTTCAGCCTCTTTCTACAGATCGGATTCCTCCTTTCATTATCCAGCTGCTTCTACTTTAATATTATGTTACTTATTTATATTATATTATATATTTCAGTAACATTAAAGTATTTTTTCTGAAAATAATAAAAACCGAGCAGTTTCGCTCGGTTTTTTTATTAATCTTCCTTAGGTAGTACAATTCCTTTATACAATTGAACTGTAATGAAGTAATAAATCGTGTAAATAACTACGAAAATTACAATTGGTACCCAAATACGGAAGTACGGATCGATTAAAATAAATCCGAAAATATTCATACCAACTAATACGTGTGCAATACCTACAATTGCTGGGAATAAGAATACTAAGAATAATTCTTTATACATGGATTTCGTTAATAATTCACGGCGCACACCGATTTTACGAAGCATTTGATAACGCGTAATATCTTTTGATGCACCAGAAAGAATTTTAAACATTAAACAACTTGCCATCATTGCTAAGAATGCAATTCCAAGGAAGAATCCCATAAACACTGTTCCGCTCGCAACGCCGTAGAACATGTCGTAAGCTTGATATTTACTATTTAATCTTTCAGCTGCTACATTTTTATATTTATCTAGTTGCAACTCGTCAAGTTTTTTCCATTCTTTTATGTGTGCTTCAAAATCATCTGTTTTTCCAGTAAATACGATTCCTTCTTTACCGTTTACAGTATCGTACATTTTTTGATCTACAATTTTAATTGCATGATCTTCATGTACGTAGAATGGCTGGATTGTTCTGAAAGCCTCGTCCCATTCTTCTGGAAGTTCTTTAGCGTTCGCATCTTTTTCATTCATTTCTCGAGAAACTGCACCTACTGGCAGGTCCGCTGAAACTTTCTTTGTATTCATTAAATCCTTCATCGACTTCATATTTGACATATCTTTTACTAAAGGACGATTTTTCTCTAAATCTTCTTTTACATAGTAAACGTATTTATTATCAACTTTGTAACGATATTCATTTTTCTCTTTAAATGTAATACCATTTAAGACTTTCTTTTCTTCAGCTGTTGGATTATGAACAACTGAATCGTAAATTACTAAACCATCAACCATTTTTATAACGTTATTTTTAAACGCCATACCACCTGAAATTGCACCAGCTCCAAGAGCAACTAACATCGCTACTGTTGCAAGTACTTTCGTTAAACTATTAATACGGAAATTTAATTGTGCAAATGTAAAAGCGTTAAGCCCTTTTTCACTACGCTTTTTATTACCTTTTAACTTTTTAATAATAACCGGAAGAAGTGATCCAAATAGCATGTAAGTACCAGCTGTCGTTGTAATTAATGCAATAAGGATTCCCATTTCCCTTAGTTTTTCCATGTAAATCATTGATGCATAGCCAATACCTAATAAAATAACTGCAAGGAATGCAACTACACCTGTCATTTTTCCTTTTACTGCAACACGTTCTGTTTGTGCGTCTGCATGTACAAGTTGCAGTACAGAAATACGTGATAATTTAATACTGTTCATAATTGCTGATAATACAAATAGTGCAAAGAAGAAGATGCACGTAACAGTCATTGATGGTAAATAAAATGCTTTATAGCCTTTACCAGCAAATTCTAATTGTTTCATTAATAACTGTCCAATACCTTCTGCAAGTCCTACACCAACTATAATACCAATTGCAAGAGACGCAGCGCCTAATACGATTGTTTCGATAAACATAAGTAATGTAACTTTATGCTTTTTTGCTCCTAACATCATATACATACCAAACTCTTTTTGACGAAGAGATAGTAAGAAAGAGTTCGCATACAAAATATAGAAGAACGTTATAATAGCGAGTAAAAATGAACCTGCTTGGAATACAAATCCAATTTGACCAATAGTAGAATTTTCCTTAAGGAAGGCTTCGTTTAACGCTAACGTTTGAAACATATAAAAAATTGAAATGGACATGACAAGACCAACAAGTAAGACGATATAATCTTTCAGCTTACTTTTTAGTCCTGACATGGAAAGTTTAAATAACATGCCCTAGACCTCCTTTCTTACGCTTTTTGTGTGCCTAAGTCTGCAAGCACATCTAAAATTTCTTTATAAAACTCTTCACGTGTACCACCACGATGAATTTCTTTATATAGCTCACCATCTTGAATGAATAAAATACGCTGACAGTAACTTGCACTATACGGATCATGTGTAACCATCATAATAGATACGCCTTGATCTTTATTTAAGTTTGTCATCGCATCAAGTAAACTCGCTGCATTTTTAGAATCAAGCGCTCCTGTTGGCTCGTCCCCTAAAATAATTGCTGGCTCATGTACTAAAGCGCGCGCTGCTGCTGAACGCTGTTTCTGTCCACCAGACACTTCAGATGGGTACTTTTGAAGAATAGCTGAAATTCCTAACATATCTGCTACTTTTTCTACTTTCGGTCCAATGTTACGTGATGAAACACCTTGAAGTGAAAGTGGCAATGCAATGTTTTCGTAAATAGATAAGTTCTCTAATAAGTTAAAATCTTGGAAGATGAATCCTAATTTTTGCGAGCGGAAATCAGAAAGCTCACCTTGCTTCATTTTCGTAATATCCGTTCCTGCAATTTCAACAACTCCGCCCGTTGCTTTATCAAGCGTTGAAATTACATTTAGTAATGTTGTTTTACCAGAACCAGATGGTCCCATAATCCCAACAAACTCACCCTCTTGAATTGAGAATGATACACCTTTTAATGCGTGTGATTGATTCTCACCTTTTTTACCGTACACTTTTTGAACGTTTTTCACGTCTACAACTGGTTTCGTCATATATATCCTCCTACACTTGTTTTTCCATTACCTATTCTGCGCTTTTTGGAGCTGAACTGCTATTTGTTAACATTACAATTACCTTACACTTTTGTAAGATAAAAAAGGTGTGCTTGTAAGCTTAGCCTTTTCCTTTAAATACAAATTCGTTCACTTTTTGAAATGGTACGTCGGTAAATGAAATTACATCGACTTACCGACAAAAGCTAAAAATAAAAATAGGCTGTTCCACAAAAGGAACAGCCTACTTCACTCTTTATTTCTTTAAAGGCGTTACCGTCCAGTACGTAATAACACGCCAAATCCATTCTAGTGGACCCATCTTAAAGATTTTCATCCAAATTACACTAAACACAATTTGAATTGCATAAATTGCAATACAAACATATAAAGTCTGCATATACGTTAAGTTTTCTGCGAAGTTAAATACACTGCCTGCAATTAAAATCATTGCAGTTTGTCCGATATAATTCGTTAAAGCCATACGACCGTAGTATTTGAGTGGTGCTAACAATGTTTGAACTGGTTTTAATTGAAGTAATAAAATTAATGCCCCCACATAGAAAGCTGAAATGACTGGTCCAACTGTAACACCAATTTTTAAAAATTGGCCTGCAGCATCCATTGTTCCGTCCTCATTCATAAGTATCATATTTACAAATGGCTCAGCAGGCACGTGCCCGTATTGATACCATACAGCTACGACACTTAAGACAAACATAATACCTGTAAAAATAGCGACTTTCTTTATGTTTTGCGTGAGATTTTCAAATACACGATATTGCCCTGCAGCAAGACCTAATAAAATTAAGCCGAGTGGTAATAGTTCTTTAATCCCCATTACACTAAAAGCAATTGTTAAAATAAGGCCAATAACTAAGTTCACTTGTTTTTTCGCTTTATAAAATGGTAAAACGATTAACCCGCAAATTGCATATAACGTTAATGCCTCTCCAGGCTGAAACATGTAATGAATCAAACCGAAAATAAATAGTGCAACTACCCGGCGTAGAAATAGAACATATCCATTCTTTCCTTTGGCAATTGCTCTCGTTATAAAGATATAGAATCCTACTCCAAATAAGAATGAGAAGATTGAGAAGAAACGACCTTCTACAAATAAGTATAGAAACCTTTGATAACTTGCATCCACTGTATTAGGATCTGGAATTTTAATATTAAGTAGTGCAAGAATATTTACTAAAATAATCCCCAGTAGTGCGAAACCACGAATGTAATCTAACTCATCAATTCGTTTGTTTGTAATATTGTTCCCCATAAAGCAACTCCTTGTCCAAAATTTAATCCTCCCTTACTCTACTGGAGAAGTAGGCTTATAACTATCGGTAAACCTTACAGTAATCTTACATTATTGTCATATAGTAAAATAAAACTTTAATTGATATGTTAACTGTTCATCTCGCACTACTCATCCATTTGCAGTGCAAAATAAAACCAGGTCATAATGCGACCTGGTTTACTCTGATTGCTTCGATTTTTGAGGTTGTCCTTTTTTACTGTTACGCTGTTTTACTTGAACAATCGGATCAAGTTCATTTGAAAACTCAGCGTTATGTCCATTTTGCGTTTTTTGCTCTGGGTTATTTTGATCTGAACGTTTCGCCATTACATTCACTCCTTATTAGTGCGGTGTAATAATCATTTGATGTTGCAGTTGGCGAATTGCCATACGTGCTCTATTTAATTGCTCACGTTGCTCATCATTCGCATGTTGTTGCATCGTTTGTAAATCGTTATACGCTTGTTCTAATTGTAACTGCGCATCTGAATACTCCATCGTATTGTAATGCTCTTGTCTCATACCAAGATCTAATTGTTCTTTCGCATATTCCACCGCTTGTTCCGCTTGTGTAATATAAGATTCAAGTGATTGACGCTCTGCCATAATTGTCCCTCCTTGCTTCAATTCCCCTTTAGTGTGTCCCTTCCATATGAACCTTATGAGTATGTTATAATGGATTTTGTTTCATTTTGACTCGGCTTAGGAGGGAAAGTAATGAAGGTTCAAAACCCTTTTCCATATACGAACGACAATAAACGTTATCATACATGGAATTACCATTTACGAAATGAATTTGGAGAAAAAATCTTTAAAGTTTCATTAGATGCTGGCTTTGATTGCCCAAACCGTGACGGTACAGTTGCTTATGGCGGTTGTACATTTTGCAGTGCTGCTGGATCTGGTGACTTCGCTGGCGATCGCCGCGATGATGTTATCACGCAATATCATGAAATGAAAGAAAAAATGCGCTCAAAGTGGAAAGACGGAAAATGTATCGCTTATTTCCAGGCGTACACAAATACACATGCACCACTTGAAGTGTTAAAAGAAAAATTCGAACCGCTTCTAGCAGAAAAAGACGTTGTCGGTCTTTCTATTGCGACTCGTCCAGATTGTTTACCAGACGATGTCGTTGAATATTTAGCGGACTTAAATAAACGCACGTACCTTTGGGTTGAGCTCGGACTACAAACTGTTCATGAACGAACTGCAAATCTTATTAATCGTGCTCACGATTATCCTTCTTACGTTGAAGGCGTAAATAAATTACGTAAACATGGCATTAGAGTTTGCTCTCATATTATTAACGGTCTTCCTCTTGAAGATTACGACATGATGATGGAAACAGCTCGTGAAGTAGCGAAGCTTGACGTACAAGGAATTAAAATTCATTTACTTCATTTATTAAAAGGAACACCAATGGTGAAGCAATATGAAAAAGGACAATTAGAATTCCTTTCTCTTGAAGATTATGTAAGTCTCGTTGTTGACCAACTTGAAATTATTCCAGAAGACGTAATTGTGCACCGCATCACAGGTGACGGTCCACCTGATTTAATGATCGGCCCAATGTGGAGCTTAAATAAATGGGAAGTATTAAATTCCATCGATGCAGAATTTGTACGCCGCGGAAGCTGGCAAGGAAAATATGCAAATGAGGAGAAACAAAAATGAAATTAGAACGTGTATTACCGTTTGCTCGCACGCTGCTGCAAACGGCAGTAAAAGAAGGCGATTATGCTGTAGATGCAACTTTAGGAAACGGTCATGACACTTGCTTCCTAGCTGAAATCGTTGGAGATAACGGAAAAGTATTTGGATTTGATATTCAAAAAGAGGCAATTGAAAGCTCGACGACTCGTCTAAAAGAAAAAGACCTATTCGAACGTACTGTTTTAGTTCACGATAGTCACGATACACTTCTATCCGTATTACCAGAAGATGCAAAAGGAAAAGTGACAGGCGCGATCTTCAACTTAGGTTACCTTCCAGGCGGAGACAAGCATATCGTCACAAAACCGAACTCAACAATCTCGGCAATCGAGCAATTACTAGACGTAATGGCACCTGAAGGTATCATCGTCCTTGTCATTTACCACGGACATCCAGAAGGACAAGTAGAACGCGACGCTGTACTTAAGTTTGCCGAAGAACTAGACCAAAAACAAGCACACGTACTGCGATACGGCTTCATTAACCAACAAAACAACCCGCCATTTATTGTAGCGATTGAGAAACGATAAAATATCGACAATTTTTCAATTATATCTATCGTAACTTAAAATATATCAACGATTTTTTCGATATATCGACGATTCGACACAACATATCGACTTATCGACAAAAGATAACAAAAAAGACGTGCACTCACTGCACGTCTTTTCGTTATTCTCCTATATAATGGATATATACAATATTTAAAGAAAGAAGGATAGAACTTTGCTAGTAGAACTAAGGGGAATTCAAAAGAAGTATGGCAAATCACTTATACTAGACAACATTGATTTATCCATTCCAGAAGGAGAAGCACTCGCTATTGTTGGCGGGAACGGGACTGGAAAAAGTACGCTACTCAAAATAATTGCAGGCTTTATTTCACCTACGACAGGGACGATTCAAAGGAAAGAACATATACAAATCGGTTATGTACCTGAACATTTTCCTGAAGGGATTCGTTTTACATTAGAAGATTATTTATATCATCTCGGCTGCATTCACGGTTTATCAACAGCATATGTAAGAAATAAAATTCCGATGCTCCTTGAATCTTTTCATTTACTTCATGCAAGGCATTCCGTTGTACGAAACTTTTCAAAAGGTATGAAACAAAAAACAGGCATTATGCAAGCATTACTTACAGACGTCCATTTATTAATTTTAGATGAACCTCTTTCTGGGCTCGATCCTAACTCTCAGCAAGAATTAGAACATATTTTACTCTCATTCAAACAACAAGGTATATCTATACTCTTCACATGTCACGAAAAACAGCTACTAGAAAACTTCGCCGATAGAATTGTGACGTTAGCAAATCATACAATTGCAGAAAATATCTCTGTACAAAAAGGAGCAGAACAAGTCTATATTGAGGCAATCGTTCACGAAACATTTTCAGCGATAGAACTACAGAAACAATTAGGATTTATACACGTTGCACACAATTCAAATCAAAATCTTATTCAATTACAAATCGAAAAAGAATATACAAATGACATACTTCAGTTTTTATTACATAAAAAAGCATCTATCACACTGCTACAACCTAACTTTTAAATCGAAAGAAGGTTTATTATGTTCGCGCTTATTCGTTACCATTTTCTCGACTATACAAAATCATATAAGTACATCCCTCCTATTGCGATGTACTTTATAAGCTTGCTTTTTGTATATACATATAAACCGACTCCTATTGTACCGACATATTTAGAAACAGCACTCGCACTTTATTTATTATCTGCCTGGATTACGGTCACAATTTTTCATACCGAAGACCCTGTACAAGAGCAAATCACTATTTCACACACAAATAACATTTCCGCATTATACGTTGGTAAATATATTACAGCTCTTCTCATTTGTACTGTGTTATCTTTTATATCCGTAATCTATCCCATTATTTTGCAAATGTTTAATGAAAAAATGACAGTTTCTTTATTTCTAATCGGATTTCTCTCTCACATATCTTTCTCTATACTAGGGATTTCAATCGCAACATTATTTACAAGAAATATAATTCAAAAAGCAGGCACTGCTTGGCTTAGCCTTACATTTATATTGCTTATAACGATCGCATCTATCCAGTTTAAAAAAGAGTTACTATGGTTTTTACCACCTGTCGAAAGCTTTCTAATGCTTGGACAGTACAAATATAATATACTGACTCACACGCTATGGCTGACAGCTTGGGCTATCGTATATTCATTTTTATTATTTACTTTATTTCTTTTTATCGTTCGCAAAAAACGTTTTTAATTACATATTAAAGGAGACGAAACAATGATCGGAATACTAGCAGGAATGGGGCCAAAATCAACCGGACCGTTCGTCGATACAGTTGTAGCAGAATGCCAAACAATATACGGAGCAAAGCATGATATGGTTTTTCCTCATATGATGATTTACTCGTGCCCAACACCGTTTTACATGGATCACCCTATTGATCACGAAGCAATGAAAAAAGCGATTATTGAAGGGGCGCAAAAGCTTGAAAGTACTGGTGTAGAATTTATCGCTATGCCGTGCAATACAGCGCATCTTTATTTTGAAGAATTACAGCGATCTCTTTCTATTCCTATTTTGAATATAGTTGATGAGACGTTAAAAGCAATTCCTGAAACTGCCAAAAGAGTCGCTCTTCTCGCAACGGAAGCAACTGTTCAAGCTGGAATTTACCAAGATGGGATTGTAAAACGTAATATAGAGTACATTCATCATGAAAAATGGCAAGAAATGATTAATCAAATTATTTCTTGTATTAAAGGCGGAGAAATTGAAAAAGCTCGCGAATTGTGGAATGAGCTCGTTTTACAGTTGGAAGTTGAAGTAGATACTGCAATTATCGCATGTACCGATTTGAATGTGATCGCGAGTGAGGATTTTGTTGATTCCTCTCAATGTCTTGCTGAGGCGGTTGTTAAGATGTATCTATCAAATACAAAGAGATCTTCATAAACATAGAAAACATCCCTTTTGAAATGTGTTTTTTGTTTGATAAAAATCCCCAAAACTTTTAACTTTCTTCACAATTCTTTCAAAGTAATCACACTTAATCTCGCTATATTAAATAAGTAGTTATTCATATAGGGAAGGTTAGGGGAACTGAAAGTATGAAAGTAAACCGTTCGCTTCATTACATTTTTTGGCGTTGGCATTTTTATGCTGGGCTTTTTATTACGCCGCTTCTTATTACGTTGTCACTGAGCGGAATTGGGTATTTATTTCGGGAGGAAGTTGAAGATTTCATCTATAAAGATTTATATTTTGGGAAGAGCGCCCAAACAGAATCTATTTCGATGTCTGATTCTATTTCCTTAACAGAGAAACAATATCCGCATTATAGTGTGGCAAAAATTAGTGAGTTTCATGAAGATTATAATACGAGACTTACCATTGCAAATGAGTATACTGGACAACAAAAATATGTGTATTTAGATAGTAATAATCAAATTGTTGGGGATCAAAACGCAAGTGAAACGTTTGCCAATATAACGAGGGAATTACATAGTTCTCTTTTAGTTGGTGGCACTGTCGTTAACTATATTGTAGAACTTGCGGCATGCTGGACAATCTTTTTAATTGTAACCGGATTGTATATGAGTATACGCCAATTCAAAAACACACCGGCCTCCAGTAAACGAGAAAAAGCAAAACGACGTCATTCTATTATCGGTATTATATTTACAATTCCTCTCGTTTTGTTAGTCGCATCTGGATTGCCTTGGTCAGGATTTATGGGTAACCAAATTTATAAAATCGCATCGTCGAATGAATCGCTCGGGTATCCAAAGTTGTATATGGCACCACCTGAATCGAAGGTAAAAGAATTGCCGTGGGCAACTAGAAAAGAAGCTCCTCCTGAATCTAATTCGAATGAACCGAAAGCAATTTCTGTCGATGAATTGCAAAAAGGGATTGAAATAAAGAAACCGTATGTTATCTCACTACCAACTGATCCGAAAGGTGTATTCACCGTTTCGAAATCGAGTGGTTCTGGTATTACAGGTATGCACGTCGCACCAAATGAAGAAATAACAGCTTATTTTGATCAATATAGCGGCGAACTTATTTCCAAAACGGACTATCGTGATTATGGCTTATTTGCACAATGGTTCACTTACGGTATCCCGCTTCACGAAGGTCATTTATTCGGATGGCCAAATAAAATATTATGCTTACTAACGACATTATCTTTATTACTTCTCATTTATTACGGAATAAAAATGTGGTTAGCAAGAAAGCCGAAAGGAAAATTAGCAGCACCTCCTAAGCAAAGAGATAAGAAAAGCATACTCGTTTTCTTTATCATGATGGTTATACTAGGCGCTGTCATGCCTTTATTCGGACTATCTGTGTTAGTTATTTTTGCGATTGAGCTTCTTATATATGCATTTGCAAAAATACGTTCATAATAAAAAAGCGTTTGTACTACCGTGTACAAATGCTTTTTTATTTACTATTCGTTTGTTTTTTTCTACTACTTATTAAAAAGACAATATCTACTATAATAATTGCGCCAATTATTACTTGTGGCACATAATCCATCATAGTAGGACCACTTGGCCTATTCATCATCATATACATTCCAGTTACAAATGAAATTGATAATAAGACTAAGAGTGTTACTTCAATGTGATCATATAGCTTTTGAAAGACATACTTCATTTCCGCCACCACCTTTACCATATTATAACAAAAAAAACCACTCTATATGAGTGGTTTTCTTCATCACTGCGCCGTTTTCTTTCGGTACATCTTCCCGTTCCAATAGAAGAATCGTGAAGTGAGGCCTCCGTATTTTACAATGCGCCGTGCCATTTTGTGCATATTCTTTTGTGCTGATACTTTTTGATCTGATAAATAAATACCAAGTAACCCTCGGCTTATAAGACGATGAAACTTCGCATGAGGCAAATCACCAATGCTTTTCTCTGCTTCTTCTACAAAGTGTTTCATACGATCTAATATAGCTTGCTCGTTTTCATAATAACTACAGAAATTCAAATCCCCGCCGGCGCGGTCTTCTTCTTGATCAATGAAATAATCAAGTAAGATATGAAGCCCTTGCACGTAAGGGAAATATCCTTGTCTAATTTTCGCAATATCTTCATGATGTAATTCATCATGAAATGCATATGCTACAAGACAGAAAATTCCAAGCGTAGAACCGGCACATGCTGAAAATTCAAACCAACTCATCTCAGGTAAGTTTTCTTTATGCGCTTCAAACCACTTTTGTAATCGTGGTTCTCTTTCTTCTAACTTCACGTGTTTATGAATTTGCAAATCACAATAATAACAAGCAAGTTCATGAAGAACAGGAGCAATTTTGTCATAGTGCTTCGTTTTCTTTAAAACATCTTGGCACGTTTCAACAAGTTCATCTAAATAACCACCATCATCTTGATCATCACGATAACGATAATAATTACCGCCACCTTCTACTTCAGGTGATAATGCCATTAACATCGATTCATGCAACGCGGCAAAATCATTTGGATCAAGTGATGTACTGCGATCACATAAATTATCTAAGTAGTCACTAATCGTTTGATATGCGACGATAAAACGAATACATTCCTCACGGTGTTCATTCGCTAATAGCGCTAAAATACCACCGCCTTCGCAATGAAACGTTTTATGCTCAATACTTGCGATTGCCTGACTATGAAGCTCATCATTCGGAATATGGTAGGCACGCTCTTTCCACATCGCTAGCTCATGGTGTACAACCGGAAACACATCACGGTATACTTTCGCCATGAGCGTTATGGGATTACTCGGTACGTTCACTTCTTCCTTCATCTCCTCTATTCAATGTACAAATAATTTACTTATTTGTTTCTATTATGTTATTGATGCGTATTTCAGTAAATGACTGAATATAATTCAAAATTTCATCACGCTCATACTCATTTAATAACTCATGATAACAATTCGGCCATTCTTTAAAAGCCTTATCACTCATTTTAACATTATCAAACCACATGCGGACACGTGTTTTATCTACAAGTTTATCCTCACATGCTTGCATTAGCAAGAGTGGAACGTCTGGAAAATCACCTATTTTTTTATGAGCAATTTCAATAGACTTAATTAATTCACTATACCAACGTACTGATACTTTGCGCAAGAACAATGAATCATTCTCCATCGCATCTCTCACTTCATGGTTACGTGTTGACATTTCCACTGTAAGATTTGTTGCAAATTGCAATTTTGGAGCAATAATATTTAATATTTTTGAGGCAGCTTGAAGCGGTGCAGAAGGTGCAGCTAATACGCCTAAACATGGCGAACTTAAAATAATGCCGTCTACATCTTCTCTCTTCGTTTCTTGCATCATACGAATGACGATAAGACCACCCATACTATGACCAAATAGAAAAATAGGTAATCTGTACTTTCTTGCCTCTTTCACCCATAGTTTAACTTCCTCTATGTATTCATCAAACGAATCAATATGTCCTCTATTTCTTGAAGTCGTTCCATGTGACGGAAGGTCCCCCATCACGACGTGGTAGCCGATATGATTCCACATTTCCGCAACGGCTTCATAACGTCCGTGATATTCCATTGCGCCGTGTACAATAACGATTACAGCTTTCGCTTCCTCTGCTTCATAATTCCACATACGGCTTCTCCTCCATTTCACTCTTTCTCATAATTTGATACACTGAAACTAGTCTCTAGGAAAGGAAGGCTTTACATGATATATCCTTACAAAGAAAAAAATCCGAAAATTGCGAGTAGTGCTTTTATCGCTGACTATGTTACCATTACAGGCGATGTTTCCGTTGGCGAAGAATCAAGTATTTGGTTTAATACAGTCATACGCGGCGATGTATCACCAACAATCATTGGAGATCGTGTAAATGTACAAGACCAATGTACACTTCACCAAAGCCCACAATATCCTCTTATTTTAGAAGACGATGTAACAATTGGGCATCAAGTGATTTTACATAGTTGCCATATTAAGAAAGATGCTTTAATTGGAATGGGATCTATTATATTAGATGGTGCTGAAATTGGCGAAGGAGCCTTTATCGGTGCTGGAAGCCTCGTTTCACAAGGAAAGAAAATCCCGCCAAACACGTTAGCTTTCGGTCGTCCAGCGAAAGTCGTTCGTGAATTAACAGAAGAAGACCGTAAAGACATGGAGCGTATCCGCACACAATATGTTGAAAAAGGTCAGTACTATAAATCATTACAGAAATAAAATTCCGCTGCCATAAGATTGGCAGCTTTTTTATAAAAAAACTAACTTTTTCTTTACAAAACATTATTACTCCCTCAACAAAATCTTATTAAAATAAAAGCTAATATCTCCATATATATGTAAACGAGGGAGGAGAATTTTCATGAAGGCCAGCGGACTGTATAAAATAGAATGTTACATTTTCAAAGGAATTAACCGATATTTTGATCAAAAAACGTTAAATATCTTTTTCAGCAATATTACTCATATCGGTGGCGCGACTTTCTCCATCGCACTCACACTGTTCTTTTTAATTTTCGCAGGTGGAACTTTGCACCAAGCTGCAATTGCAACTGCTATTTCGTTAGCAATTAGCCATATCCCTGTGCAAATATTAAAAAGGTGGTATCCGCGAAAACGTCCTTATTTAACAATTCAGGATGCAAAATATCCAGTCCATCCATTAAAAGACCACTCTTTCCCGTCTGGTCATACAACAGCTGTTTTCTCTGTCTTTATTCCATTTATTTGCTATAATCCAAGCTTATTTGTTTTTCTATTACCGTTAGCATTATGCGTTGGTATTTCTCGTATTTATTTAGGGCTTCACTATCCGTCTGATGTATTCGTCGGTATGTGCCTCGGCACTTGCTCTGGCATCATCTCTTTTTATCAATTCATCCCACTTTTCACATAAAGGAGTGATATGATGAGAGTCGCCATATTTACCGATACTTTTACGCCACAAGTGAACGGGGTTGCGAAAACATTAGAACGATTAACACGTTACTTTCAGAAAGAAAAAATCGCCTATTCTGTTTTCGCCCCTCAGCATACGGCTGAAGATAATTTCGTGGCTAATGTGAACAAGATGAGAAGTATCCCGTTAACAATATTATATCCAGAATGTCGTTTTTCTTTTCCTACTCCGCGCATTAAACGAGAACTTCTTTCCTTTAAACCTGACATTATTCACATTGCCACGCCTTTCAACATGGGACTTTGTGGATTGTATTATGCAAAAAAATTAAACATCCCAGTTGTCGGTTCTTATCATACTGATTTCGATGCTTATTTACGCTATTACAAAATCGAATTTCTCTCTAATATGCTTTGGAACTATTTAAAGTGGTTTCATAGTCATATGCAAAAAAATTTTGTACCCTCTCCTGAAACATTACATCAATTAAAAAATAAAGGCTTTCAGGCTCTCTCTATTTGGGGACGGGGTGTAGATTGCACACTCTTTCATCCATCTTACAATACAGACCTATTCCGAAAAAAATATAATATTACAGCGAAGTACGTCCTTTCCTATGTTGGACGGATTGCCCCTGAAAAAGATATTGATACGTTGCAAAATCTTATCGTTAAATCAGCGCATACTCGAAACGATATTCATTGGCTTATAGCAGGAGACGGTCCTCTAGCAACAAATTTGCGTGAAGCTGTCCCAAAAACAAATGTAACCTTTACTGGATATTTACAAGGTGAAGATTTAGCTGAAGCCTATGCTTCTTCCGATCTAATGGTATTTCCATCTGCTACTGAAACATTTGGGAACGTTGTACTTGAATCGCTTGCATGCGGTACACCTGTCATTGGTGCAAATAGTGGCGGGGTTAAGAATATTATTACAGATGGAAAAACGGGAGTTCTTTGTCCACCCAAAAATGAGGACGCATTTCTATCATCCATTTATCTTTTATTGCAAAATGAAGAAAAACTTGAGCAGATGGGAATAGTAGCTTCATCTTATGCGAAATCAAAAAGCTGGGATGAGATCTTTCGTGGCTTACTTAACCAATATGAAGAAGTCCTTCAGCATAACGCATCAGAGTTGCTTGCTTAAATAGAAAAACTCCCTTCAAAAAAAACGAAGGGAGTTTATTACACAGTTGTAAACTTTACTTAAATAAATGATACACAAGGTGAAATATCATATTATTTCTATATTCATTACAACAAAAACAAACAGACTTGTAATAAAAACCCATATAAATAAATATATGGTTATACAGTATTTTAACTGTATAGTGATTTTAAGAATTCCCCTTAAAATCAACTTACTCACATACCTTTATACAGTAATTGTTCCCCAATTTCTGTATATCAAAAAAACCTTTCATTCATTTGAAAGGTCTTTTTGAGCCTGCACATATTCTTCTTTCGTATTCACATTCATAAACCAATCCGCATTCGCTTGTACATCTTCTCCAGCAACATATTTCACATTACATTGTGATAAAAGTTGGCCCATACTTCTTTTTTCTTCTTGAAGCAAAGCATAAATCTTTTCTTTCACACGGTTATGATATGCTGCAAGTAATGGTTGTTTTCTTCCATTAATAATAGGTACGACTGCATCATATTCATCACTCGTTTGCTCTAATAAAATGGTAAACCACTCATGCGAAACATTTGGCGCATCGCAAGGCATAATAGCGTACCAATCTGCTTCTATGTATTCCATACCTGATACAATCCCAGCAAGTGGTCCGTTTCCTTTATAGTGCGGAATATCTTCTATAACAGGAACTTGTACGATTTGCTCTACTCGCTCTTTTATATCAGAATGACTAATGACTACAACCTCTTGGAGCGTCCTTGTCATCACTTTCAAAATATGCTCAATAAACGTACTCCCTTGCCAGCTCGCTAACGCTTTCGGCTCACCGAATCTACTCGACATACCGCCCGCTAATACAATTCCAGCCCATTTACTCATTGGCGATACAGCTCAAATGTAATATGACCTAATTCTGGTAAAATTAGCTTATTCATCGCAAGGCGAACTGCTCCGCTAGACCCTGGCATTGAAAAGACAACTTTTCGCCCAATTGTGCCACCGATCGCTCTACTTAACATTGCACTACTTCCGATATCTTCTAAATAACTAATCATGCGGAACAACTCACCAAATCCGACAATTTCTTTATCTAATAGCGCTGATACGGCTTCAATTGTGACATCACGTTTCGTAATACCAGTACCACCATTTGTTAATACAACATCTACGTCTTCCCTATGATAACCAGCTAACACTGCTTGCTGAATACTCTCTTTATCATCTTTTACAATTTCATAAGAAGTCACTGTATGTCCTGCTTCTTTTAACAATTCATGTAATAATTGTCCACTCTTATCTGTCTCTTCCGTACGTGTATCAGAAATCGTCACGATCTTACATCGCACTTCTTTTGGAGCTTGTTTTTTATGTTCATTGACACTCATTTTTCCTCTTCCTTTCTTAAAGACTTTTCTTCATTTTATCATACATATCTTTACACAATTATGTATGAAGCCGATGATGCATCATGATACAATATAAGTATACTAATCCACAAAAAGGAAAATAAAAAACATTCTTTCTTATCCCCCTAGACTTCACATCATTAGCTAACCTTTAACTTTTCTTATATTTTCTACATAGTAGAATTCAGTTTTTAAAATTGCACTACCAAATAAATCGGAGGTCTACATATTATGGAACTATATAAAAAATTAACAACAACATTCATCCTCTTATTTGTTGCTTCCATCACTGTCGGTTTTTCTCTAAAAGGCGCAATCCCATACGCTACATTAGTAAGCATTATATTCGCAACGCTATTTTTACTGAGCAGTGCATTTTGCGCAGGAAAAGCACGTCAAATGAAAGGTTAATTTCACATGTTTCAAAAAAAGCCAACTGTTTGTAAATCATGCCAAAAAGAAATAAAAACATATGAAAAAGCTTGGATTCATATGCCATTTCTGGCAAATGGCATGACGAATATAAAAAAGTATATTGAACTAGAAGGCGAAGTGTATTGCAGTTCATGCATTCAAATTATAAGTAAAACGAAATAAAAAAAGCTTTGCGCTCACTGCGCAAAGCTTTTTTTCATATATTATAGACCAGCTTGCTCTTTTAAAGCTGCAGCTTTGTCTGTACGTTCCCATGATAGATCTACATCAGTACGTCCGAAGTGGCCGTAAGCTGCTGTTTGTTTGTAAATTGGGCGACGTAAGTCTAGCATTTTAATAATACCAGCTGGGCGAAGATCGAAGTTGTTACGAACTAGTTCTACTAGTACGTCTTCAGATACTTTACCAGTGCCGAATGTATCAACTGAAATTGATACTGGTTGTGCTACACCGATTGCGTATGCAAGTTGTACTTCTGCTTTATCAGCAAGACCAGCTGCTACGATGTTTTTCGCAACATAACGAGCCGCATATGCTGCAGAGCGGTCAACTTTTGTTGCATCTTTACCAGAGAATGCACCACCACCGTGGCGAGCGTATCCACCGTAAGTATCAACGATGATTTTACGTCCTGTTAAACCAGCATCACCTTGTGGTCCACCAATTACGAAGCGACCAGTTGGGTTAATGAAGAATTTCGTTTCTTCATCCATTAATTCTGCTGGAACTACAGTCTTAATTACATGCTCTTTTAAATCGCGATCGATTTCTTCCCATGTAACATCTGGATGATGCTGTGTAGAAATTACAATTGTATCTACACGTACAGGTTTACCATTTTCATCATACTCAACTGTAACTTGCGTTTTTCCATCCGGACGTAAGTATGATAATGTATCATCTTTACGTACTTCAGTTAAACGGCGAGCTAATTTGTGAGCAAGCGAGATTGGAAGTGGCATTAATTCTTGTGTCTCATTACATGCGAAACCAAACATTAAACCTTGGTCTCCTGCACCAATTGCCTCAATCTCAGCGTCAGTCATTTGACCTTCGCGTGCTTCTAGCGCTTGGTCAACACCCATAGCGATGTCAGCAGATTGCTCATCGATAGATGTTAAAACTGCACAAGTTTCTGCATCGAATCCGTATTTTGCGCGTGTGTAACCAATGCCTTGAATTGTTTCACGAACGATTTTTGGAATATCTACGTAAGTAGAAGTCGTAATTTCCCCCGCTACCAATACTAAACCAGTTGTTACAGTTGTTTCACAAGCTACACGTGCATTTGCGTCTTTTGATAAGATCGCATCTAAAATTGAATCAGAAATTTGGTCACAAATTTTATCTGGATGTCCTTCAGTTACAGACTCAGATGTGAACAGATGACGTTTTTTTGTCATGTGGTAAACCTCCCTACAGTAATTGTATATATTGTACGGAACTCATCCTTAATTTGCCACAAACTGCGACATACATTTATTCTCCCACAAGCATACAGAAAAACCTTTCCTACTTTACATAGAGGAAAGGTTTAATTTGCTACTTGCATACTGCTTTTTGCCCTTCGCTCTTATCGTTCGAGACCTGTAGCCTCGCACAGGTTTTAGCACCTATTCACCTGTATTTACCACTACAAGTGAGGTTGCTGGGCTTCATCGGGCCTGTCCCTCCGCCAGCTCGGGATAAGAGAGTATCCGTCCCAACCTATACTAAAGAAATGATATTCATTTGTCAATTAATATTCACATTTTCCTGAAAGTTTTTCTCAATGCGCCTAAAATGAAATATTAATAAGGAAATAATGTATTCACACAAACAAAAAGAAATAAATAGTATACATTATTTATATAATTGTGTTATACTCTTGTTGGGGATTACGAGAAATATTTCATTAAATGAAAAGGATGGTATATAAATATGAGTACTGTGAATGTCCAAATTGGTTTACACGAATTATTGAACGGAAGCAATGCACAGATTCAACTAAGTGTTCCGCAATTAGTGGAAAAAGTATTAATGCGAAATGAAGGGAAATTAACTTCGACTGGTGCCGTTTCTGCTTCAACAGGAAAATATACAGGACGTTCTCCTAAAGATAAATTTATTGTGAAAGAAGCATCGGTTGCTGACAAAATTGCTTGGGGAGCTGTGAATCAACCGATTTCTGAAGAACATTTTAATAAATTATATACTAAAGTTTTAGAATACTTAAAAGAAAAAGAAGAGTTATTCGTCTTCAATGGATTTGCAGGCGCTGACCGCAATTACCGCCTACCAATTCAAGTTATTAACGAATATGCATGGCACAATTTATTTGTACATCAATTATTCATTCGTCCAACTGAAGAAGAATTAACAACTCATGAATCAGAGTTCACAATTGTTTCTGCGCCGAATTTCAAAGCTGATCCAGCTGTTGACGGTACAAACTCTGAAGCATTCATTATGGTTTCATTCGAAAAACGTATCGTACTAATTGGTGGTACAGAATACGCTGGAGAAATGAAAAAATCAATCTTCTCTATTATGAACTTCTTACTACCTGAACAAGATATTCTTTCTATGCATTGCTCTGCAAACGTAGGTGAAGAAGGTGACGTAGCACTATTCTTCGGTTTATCTGGAACAGGTAAAACAACATTATCTGCTGATCCAAACCGCAAATTAATCGGTGATGATGAGCATGGTTGGTCTGATAACGGTGTATTCAATATTGAAGGCGGTTGCTACGCAAAATGTGTAAACCTTTCTCACGAGAAAGAACCACAAATTTTCGATGCAATCAAATTTGGATCTGTTTTAGAAAACGTTATCATTAATAACCAAACGCGTATCGCAGACTATAACGATACTACTTTAACAGAAAATACTCGTGCTGCATACCCTATGCATGCGATCGATAATATCGTACTGCCAAGTGTTGCTGGACACCCAAATACAATCATTTTCTTAACTGCTGATGCATCTGGCGTATTGCCTCCAATCAGTAAGTTATCAAAAGAACAAGCTATGTATCATTTCTTAAGTGGTTACACTAGTAAACTAGCAGGAACAGAGCGCGGTGTTACATCACCGCAAGCAACATTCTCAACTTGCTTCGGTTCACCATTCTTACCACTTGATGCATCTCGCTATGCTGAAATGCTTGGTGAAAAAATCGAGAAACACGATGCGAAAGTATTCTTAGTAAACACTGGCTGGACTGGTGGCGAATACGGCGTTGGAAAACGTATGAACTTAGGTTACACTCGTGCAATGATTCAAGCGGCATTAAGCGGCGAACTTGCGAAAACTGAAACAGCTAAACATAACATCTTCGGTCTTGAAGTTCCACTTCACGTACCAGGTGTACCTGACGAAGTGTTAATGCCTGAACAAACTTGGGCTGATAAAGCTGCTTACAAAGCAAAAGCAATCGAGCTTGCAAATGAATTCAAAGAGAACTTCAAAAAGTTCGACAGCGTATCTGAAGATATTATTAACTTAGGCGGCCCAATCGCTTAAGAATAAACTTTCTGTTGGAATAACCCTTTTACTCATATGAATAAGTGTCGTGTAACCGTAAAGTTCCGCGTACTCACCGACAAAACCCAATGCGGCTTAACGGTTACACACACTTACATAAAAAAGAAGCTTACGTTTTTGCGTAAGCTTCTTTCTATATCTTATATAAAATGAAACATTAATCTCTTCATCTGTGGCTTAGTTTGGTTAATTTACAGAAATTTCACTTTATATTTATTTAATTTTAGTTTTCCATGATACAATTTACATATATAGGAAGGGGTGAAACCTATGAAAATTTTTTCTCGTACAGGAAAAATTTTATTCAGTTATGGAGCGATCCAAATGTTTTGGGGACTTGTGATGCTTAACGTTAATTTATTTGAGCATACAAGTGAAACAATAAAATATATTATTCTAATTACCGGGATAGCTTTTTGTATTATATCCAACTTTTTTAAAAAATCTAAGAGTCATACTAATACGTGATTTCATGTTAACTTATTGGAAGCGGAAACCTGTATTTTATGCAAAGTTACGCTTCCTGCCGTACTATCCATCACTGAATCACTTATCCCAGAGTAAGCCCATTTCAACAGAGACAAATTACGGCTTCGAATATATAAATTATATCCCTACTCACTACATCTATCTGGTTTCACATCGCATGGGGCTAAAAAAGGCTCTGGCCGTTTCTATCCGTGGCTGGATCATCTATTCCATCTAAAAAGAAGCTTTTTATCTTTTTAGCTCTTCGTTAATTCTTTCTCATCTTTCATGCTATAATATCCTAAATTAACAACAATTAAGAAATAGCCGCCCATAATCCCTACTGCAAATGCCCACATCACCATGTGGTGCTCAATTTCGTACATAATAATAGCACCTAAAATAGCAGCGGCAAAACGATTAAACATACCGAGCGTCGGTGCTTTCGTTTTCTTTACGATACTATCTCCAAGCTTCTCAATTCGTCTTCCTAAAAGCCAAACGCAATACATACTTACAATAAGTCCAATTCCAGCGCCTAAAAAATGTGCTGAAAACGGTGTTAACATCCATCCTATTAACAAAATACCTAGTATATAATACGATTGAATTTTAAATGACCTTAATGACATACTAATCATGCTGTTCTCCTCTTCAGTAATTTTTATCTATCCAACAAAAAATTTCTTTCAAGTTTATACTGCTTACATCCATTTCAATCAAATTAAAAACAACATAAACGATATGTTTACGTTGTTTAAATGTTTTTAGGAAATAATATTATACAAGATTTCAAACATCATATTCTTATAATTTGTGACGTTTTTCCAAACATTTTTCGTCCATTTATGAAAAAAATGATATCAATCTATGAACATACGGATATGATGTAATAAGCACACAAATAAAGGGGGCGTCTAATGATTTATTTTTTAATGGCTCTCATTCACCTTATTATCCCTGCACTTATTGGACTTTCATTGTATTGGTACACGAAAAATCATAGTATTTTCTATGCTGTCCTCGGTGTTCTTCTTCCAGGTATTATTCTTATCACACTCTTCCGTATTCCATTTTTAAACTTAATTCCACTTATTACTGCTATCTTATTTCTCGTCTTCTTACCAAAAATAAAAAAATAGGAAAGCAGATCATAGGTGATCTGTTTTCCTATTTTGATATAGGTTCCCCACAGTAGAGTGCACTTTTACTTTCTCCGATTTCACAAACCATAAACCGAAGAAAATAATAATCCCACCAATTATTTGTTGAAACGATACATATTCATCTGCCCATACAGCTGCAAATAAAACAGCTACAAGCGGCGTTATATACATATATACCATCGTATGTGACGCCCCAATTTTTTGAATCCCAACATACCACATAACTAAACCGAATACTGTTACAAAGAAAATAGAATATAGTAAAGCAAATAGTGTCATTCCATGTGTAATGTGAAATGGCATTATAAATATGTATGATCCACTTAAAAGTAAAAGCGGCATCGCGCCAACTAGTGCTGACCATGCGGTGACACGTAGTGCTGAATATTTTTTAATTAATGGACCAGCTAAAACAGGATAAAGCCCCCAGCATATTGATGTAATTAGCCCAATTCCATTTCCATAAAAAGAACTAGCAAGTGAATGCCCTGCTACTAAAACTAATGCTGCACCACTAAAGGCAATGATAGAACCGATGAACTTTCGAGAAGAAAACTTTTCTTGTTTCAAGAAAATAGCAAATACAGTTGTAAAAATAGGTGAAATAGAAATAAGTAAAGAGGCATTTGTAGCGGATGTATATTTGACAGTTTCCATAAATAACGTTTGATACAGTACAATACCTACAACGCTAACGATGATTAATCTAGGTATATCTTTTCTCTCCATATAAACCGACTTTTCAATAAAAAAGGTAAGGAGTAACATAAGCGGTGCCGCCGATATCATACGAAGTGCAGTAAACTCAATTGCTGTAAATTCTAAAAGTCCATATTTCGCAATCGTAAAATTAATCCCCCAAATAATAACAACTGCTAAAATTAATAACTCAATTCCCCATCTTCTCATGCGTATCCCCTCCGCAAATAAGATTATACAGAAAATTCAATTACATGTACATTTCATTATGTGAAAAAAATCTTTGTATTGTATGCAACGTTTTGGTACAGGAAATTATATCGGCAATTTTCTGAAAATATCAGCGCAACTCCATTTATATCAGCGATTTTCCAACTATATCAGCGCAACTCAAATTATATCGGCGATTTTTTAAATATATCGACTTATTAACAAAAAACGACAATAATAGCGACTTATACAATAAAAAAAGGTGATTCCAAAATACATTTTGGAATCACCTTTCCTTTACTACACTCGAACGTGTAACTTCATATTTGGATTATAAAATTGGCTTGGGCTCTTCAGCTGAAAAGTTCCTCCACCTTCATGCCAATCAACTGTTAACTTATCATCCATAAATACAAGCTTTGTGCGATCTGCGATAAAGCTAAACTGGCTTGATTCAATATCCACATCGCGCTCATCTTTTTCTGCTACAGCTACTAAATCGATAATTCCGCTCATTACACAACCGCAACCTTCGTTATCGTAAAATAACTTTATATATTTCGCTTCATTTGGAATCGTATCCATAATCTTTTTATATGCTGCTTCTGTTACAGTAACGTACATATGTTAATGTTCATCCTCTCTCGTATCATTCATATATTGTACCACCTTTTTTCTCAAAAAATATATACAGAAAATTATGACCAATATACAATATATGTAATAAAGGAAGTTGTATCACTTGTGCTCAAATTACTGCGATACCCATCTTCTTAGGTCTACTCGGTAGTTTTTTTATTTCTAGCGGGATGGTATTACAACCTATACTTCCCTATTCTCCTTCTATTGGTTGGATTCTAAGCTTTATTTGTTTCCTAACCGCTTCTTATTTTGCTATGAACAACAAAAATAATTAATTGAAGACGAACCAATAGTCGAAACATCCACAGAAGTACTCCAAAAGCATCTAAAAAATCTCTTCCATATATTAATCCTATTTTTACTATAAACGCTATGTATTCTATATTTTTAATAACAAATATATATCCATTTCATTTTCAAAAAATGCCCCAATAATTGGGGCCAACAAATAGAAATACAAATAAATTAAAACAACTAACAGACAAGCTCATTTTATACTATCATTGTAAAAATATCCATATTTTAGTTTTTAAATTATATATACTGTACGAATGGTGTAAATACTTTTGAATTTTTATTCATAAAAAGGGAAATCGCTCTCAAGTAAGTGATTTCCCTTTTAAAAATACTTTTTTATTGTATCGGCAACATAACCTTCACCGTCGTCCCAACCCCAACTTCACTTTCAAAACTCATTTTACCGTTGTGATCTTTAATAATTTTTTCTGTAACTACTAAACCTAAACCTGTTCCCGTTTCTTTCGTTGTGTAAAAGGCTTCATTTAGCTTCGGAATTTTGTCTTTTGGAATACCGCAACCCTCATCCTTAACTTGAATAATGATTGCATCTTCTACAGTCACTTTAATCGTAATCGTTCCGCCAACTGACATTGCCTCAATCGCATTTTTAATTAAATTAAAAAACACTTGTTTTAATCGTTTTTCATCGCATGTAATCGATGGTATGTCTTTACTATAAATACCTTGTATGTGCACTCCTTGCTTTAAAGCAGGCTTCCCCATAACTCGAATAACATAAGCGATAATTTCTTCTATACTATGAATTTCTGATTCTAGTGATTTAGATTTCTCAAATCCACTAAGTTCTGTTGCGATTGTATGTATTCGTTCCACTTCCTGTTTCATAATATCACTATATATTTTATCCTCTGGATATTTATTTGCTTGCTTATTCACAAATTTCTTCAAATTCGCTAGAGGTCTTCTAATTTTGTAACCAATAACTGTTGCCATTTTTCCAACAGTTGCTAGCTTTTCTGTTTGTTGTATTTCTTTATCCATCATCTCAAGCGTACGAACGTAAGATTGAAACCGCAAAAACATAATCCAACATATGACAGTAAATACGCTATATAATGCCATCGGGATTAAAACGAGTGAAGAGTGAATAATGATTCCTATAAGAGCGTATTTTCCAACAAGTATGCTCGGAACTAACCAAAAATATCTTTTATTCACAAAAAGTGGGGCAAATAAAATAAAAAATCCTTCTACTATATTCCCACCATCAAACTCAGCATCACTACCGTAGTAAATCATAAAATTATGGATAAAATCTAATAGGTTATATCCAATTAGTATAATATACTTCACTGCAAATGGATTCTTCCATTTCATGAAATATACTCCAATACAAAATAAGATCACCATCAGAAAATACAGCCATAAACCTAAACCATCTTCAAATTGTCCTACTCCTTCTTGCTCACCTCCTATTAAAGGTACAATAAATTCGTAGGCAAGATCGTATACAAAAAATATAATAAAAAATAAACTTAAAAATATTTTCAGTGCCTTCATTTCTTCATTTTTAAATATATCGTCTTTATTCATATGGTAACTCCTAGCTTTTCTCCCACTTGGATTTCACTATTTCCACGTTGTTTCGGGAGCATGATATCTATTCTAGTTCCAATATCTCTTTCACTTGAAATATGTAATTCACCAAGATGCTGCTCAGTAACAAGCCGATGTGCTACCGTAAGTCCCAGGCCAATTTTATCTTGTTTCGTTGTATAAAAGGATTCTGTAACACGAGCCAAATTTTCCTTCTTAATACCGTAACCATTATCGATTACACTTAGCATTACATAATCTTGTCCTTTATTTTCTAACCGTAACTCTAATGTGCCACCTTGCTCCATTGCCTCCAGAGCATTTTTTATGATATATAGAAAGACTCCTCTTATTTTCCGCTCATCACATTCAACTTCTAATATCTTTTCTTCGATATTAGAAATAAGCTGAACATTGGATTCATTCATTTTTTCTCGAAGAATTGTTACTGCTTGTAATGCAATTTCACCTATATTATGTTTCTTATAAATAGAGGGTTTACATGTAGCAACCTCCATCAATTCACTTATCATATTATTCATATTTTCTATTTCAAAAATCATCTGTTTGTAAATAGGGTCCTCTCCATGCTTCTCTCGTTGTAATTGCGTAAACCCTTTTAATGAAGCAAGTGGATTTTTAATTTCATGTCCCACTGTCGCTGCCATTTTTCCGATTACTGCTAATTTTTGTGATTCACTAGCAATCTTAATACTTTCCTTTACCGCTGAAAGGTATTGTATAAATCGATTTAAAATGATGTATGCCGCTATTAATACGAGTGTATACATAATGAGAAACATAAATCCTTTTACTTCCTTTAATACAAATAAATAAATCATATATTTCCCTACAATAGTTGAAAGTACAAACACAAAATATTTTTTATTTAAAAATATAGGTACAAAGAAGATGAGAATAATTTCTATTATATTTCCCCCATCAAATGCCGCCTTATTATAAAGCATATACGAAAGTATATTAACGATTTCTATTCCTATGTATGCAAATACACATGCATATTTAACAAGGTTCGCTTTCTCTTTTTTTATTAAGTATACATTCACACCGAGTATTGCTGTTCCGCAAATAACTTGCCATAGTATGCTATGTCCCTTATCCGTTAGCGATTTATTCTCTAATACGATTGCGTAGAAAATTTGGTATGAAACTACAATGCCATATAGCACCCACAAAAGGATTTTTGCATTCTTTTCTTCTTCTTTATATGATAGAAAACTTTCTTTCACTTCAACACCCCTTCAAAGTAATATCTCGAAGAATACCATTTATTATAATAAATGATTTTCATAAACAAACAAAGATAAATCGAACATTTAAGGAAAATCATCCCAATGTCACGATATTTTCAGACTATATGCATTCATAAAAACTATAAACAATAATACGTATATTATGTAGGGGGTAGAAGATAAAAAATAAAGTGAAACTTTAATCAGCCCTTACCAATCAGGCTTTTACGGGCCATTGATAAATGGATAAATCACTGAAATCTTTCACACTTAAAAATGAAAGAACACCTGGTGTCTTAATAGAACAAAACCCTACGCTCCTGGCGAATGAATTTATTAAGGCTATGACGAAACAACGTTTTTGGGATAGAGCTTATGTATAGGATAGGGGGATAATTTATGTTTGTTACCGTCGAAAAAGATGTGCATATTTTTGTGCAAGACGTGAATCCCGGCCCCGGTAGTAAAACCGTGTTCTTCGTCCATGGCTGGCCTTTAAATCATCAAATGTACCAATATCAGCTCAATGTGTTGCCACAGCATGGTTTCCGCTGCATCGCTATGGATATACGCGGAAACGGGCAATCTGATAAACCGTAGACGGGTTACACATACGATCGTTTAGCAGACGATATCGCCATTGTTCTAGAAGCACTTCAAGTAGAAAATGCTACATTAGTTGGTTTCTCAGTAGGTGGTGCTCTTTCTATTCGGTACATGTCTCGCTATAATGGTCATCATATTTCTAAACTTGTATTAGTCGATGCTGTTTCCCCCTCTTTCGTTAAAAATCAAGAATCTCCCTATGGTGTCCCAAAAGAACAAGCAGATACCCTTATTAATCAAATGTATGCCAATATGCCTAAATTTTTAAATGACGTATCTTTATCATTTTTTAATAGAAACTTAGGATCTGCTACGTTAGAATGGTTTTCTTATCTCGGTATGCAGTCTGCTTCCTACGCTCTCATCAAAATATTACAAGCAGCCGCAAATGAAGACGTAACGAAAGATTTAAGTAAAATTAACGTCCCAACAAAAATATTCCACGGTATTCACGATCAACTTATCCCTTACAAAAGCGCTGAACTCACACAAAAGCGGATTAAAAACTCTCAGTTACAGCCTCTTACAAATAGTGGTCACGGTTCTCCAATCGATCAAGCGGATGAATTAAATGAAGAACTTATAAAATTTTTACATTCATAAAAACCTATGCCAAATCGTGTTGATATGAACGCAGTTTTTGAAAAGATTAAAATTCACACATTTCTCACAAATCAATCAATAAAACGATTATATTTTCATTTATACTAAATGTACAGGTAATACTCCCTAAACCCAGCTTGTCTGGTTACCCCGTTAAATACTATAAAAAAAAGAACTTGTATCGTTATACAAGTTCTTTTTGTTTTTCTATTTAAAAAGTATATCTTTACTATACTGCTTTCCAGCAAGTAAATCATATTGGAGCATTTTATATTGCTCTAACATTTCTTTTTGTTCTTTTGTTAAATCTGTTATCTCTTCCCCATCTTTATTAACCTTTAACTCATCTCTCAGAACCGGTATTTCTTTATGCATTTCCGATAGAAATTGATAAAATGGTGATTGATTTAATCCTGCATAATCAAAAACAAGACTAGAAAAATAAATTGGACTTACTAAACCTAAATTGTCATTTGGTAAATCGAAATTCGCATACATTAACAATGGTGTTTCTGACATAATTAATCTTTCTCTTACCGTCTCTTCATTTTCTATATATCCTGCTTCTTTATAAATAGATTTATTAGTTCCTAACATAGGTAAATGATCTCCAAAGAAGACTAATAAAGTAGGCCTGTCTAACTCATCAAGCTGCTCAATTAAATATTGTAGCGCTTCATCAGACAGTCTTACCCCTTCTGTATATGCTTCTAATTCCGCTTTCGATTCCTTTTCTGTTAATCCACTAATTTCTATTTTATTTTCACCAAACATATTTGGTGTATATGGAAAATGATTTTGCATCGTCACCGCATGAATAAATGTAGGTTGTTTTCTCTTTTTTAATTCATCTATTATTTCTTTACTCATAGATAAATCACCAATATTATCTCCAACCACTTCTGTATTTTTCATCGTGTCTTCTGCATTAAAATTATCGAATCCTAATGTTTTATATACATCTTCCCGTTTATAAAACGATCGATTAAAGGCATGAATTGCACTTGCATAATACCCTTGCTTTTTCAATTCACTTGCAATAGATGGAACTTCTTTCTGACTTGGAATAGCTTGTTGATACGGTATAGAACCTGGCATTAAGAGGCTCATCGAGTAACTCGTTAATGCTTCAAATTCTGTATTCGCTGTATTCCCTCCAAATGTAGGAGCTATCGTTTGTCCCCCTGGGAAATTCTCTGTATAACGATGTAAATTCGGCACTGGATCTTCGCTAAATGAAAGATTCGTTAATTTTGTCGGATCCCAAAATGCTTCACTCATAATATATATAATGTTCGGCTTCTCTGCCTTTTTTTGCGCTTTTACTTTACCGCCATATTGCTTTTCTATATCCTTTGCAATTTGCTGCATATTTTCCTTTGAATATTCCTCTGGCTCTTTTATGACTGTCGTATCTAAATTACTTAAAAACCCTATAACAAAACCATTCCCCTTATAATTTGAAGCTTGATTCCATGCGCGGATGTCTACCCCAGCTTTTGTAAATATATTATTCATAAAGGTAGTAGGGTAGTTACTATATGCATACAACATAAACGCAGAGCCACATATTAAAATTATCCTTATAATAATATGTGATTTTATAACTGGAATGTATTTTCTTATATACATAACTATAAATATAAGTAAAACAATACTAACAATCATCAGAAACATATTCCAAAAACTGAAATAATCCATAACCATCGGTATAACGGAATTCATATGGCCAATCTGTGTAAAATCAGACGGGTAGAATGGCTCCCCTCTAAAAATGAGCTTAAAATGGTTCACCATCACAAAAATAATCAAAACTAAGCTAGTTATCGTTGTACTTAAGAAAACTTTTCCGATCAAATTATATGCAAAAACGTATACCATATAAATAAATAATAGGCTTAATATATACTGTCCATATTGTAAATACACCCATGTATTTACTACTATAAGATTCATATCTTCCTGTATCAGGATATACATCCAATTCATTGTATGAGCAATTAAAAATAATACGACATAAATTCGAATAGCTGGCCTAAGCTTATGACTGATACCTTTATTTAAATGAATGATGTATAGTAGTACACTCCACAAAACAATAATGAGTATACTTAGCTGGATTTTCCCATTAAAAAATTCTTTAGTTTTCTCGAATTCGAAAGACCTTAACATAACAAAAAACAGCGTTTCTAAACAAATCGCCCACATTCCACTAAGAATGATAGAAATTAGTAGGTTCTTCCTCGGCTCCTGAGGAGAAAAACTAAGATAAAATTCATCTCTTCTTCGTTGTTGTGTTAAAACATTAAAAAGCAATTTATTCCCTCTTTCCTTTACCCCTTCGTCTCGCATCAAAAAACATATTGTCCTATACAAAATAACATATTTGTATGCAGTTAGTCTCCCTATGTGTTTGTATTATACACGTATATCCTTAATTTCCCCTTAAAAAATACAACTTCTTCATCTCTTCTATATTCTAGTAGCATAATAAATGAACTATGCTTCACAAAATTTTTATCATAAAAAAAGAACCTATCAACACTGACAGGTTCTCCTTCATTTTAACAGAAATAAGCATATTTATTATACAAGAGGATACATCCATACTTTCCATATAATACATACAAGTACGATAACTACAAAATCAAAAAGATCTAATCTCGGACCTTTTTTCATCGTCATATCTAACCACATATGAACCCATTTTATCCCCTTGTATTTATGAATATTTTTCTTTGCAAATTGGTAAGTAAGAAATTGCATAATGAAAAATCCAACTACAAACATGAACAATAGAATGAGAAAATCAATCACGAAATTCCTCCCTATTTTTGCAGCGATTTTTCTACTATATGATTTCTCAAAACCCACTCTTCAAATTGAGCACTTCCAAATTCCCAGCTAAGATCACGAGCATGTACAGAAAAAACGTAATGACCAGCATATTCATCCATAAATCTACCCGTCTCAATCTCATCTTTCTGAAGGCCATATGCTCCAAAATTAAAATACACATCCCACACGTCTTCATTCCTCCGCTTATAAGCAATCGATTCCATATCACATTCTGTTCCGAAATAATCAAGATGTAAATGTACGCTATCATCATATTCGTACTCCATTTTATCACCCCTTATATTTGTACTTCTTTATCACCAAAAAAATTCCTGCTATCTACACTCACATATGGGCACTTACCTACATATCATGCTTGTAGAGTGACTTCTAGGAGGTGTTATATAGTGAAAAAATTAATATCTGTTTTTTGCATCATGTTACTAGCTGTTTTCACATTCGCTGCTTGCAGTAGTAAAAAAGAAGGTACGAAAGAACAAACTCAAAACATTCGCGTCGGCGAAGTTACCCATTCTCTCTTCTACGCCCCGTTATATGTCGGGATTGAAAAAGGATTTTTTAAAGATGAGGGATTAAATATTGACCTCCAAACAACAGCTGGCGGAGATAAAACGATGACCGCCCTGTTATCTGGCGGCATTGATATTGCTCTCGTTGGTTCAGAAACGTCTATTTACGTTCATCAACAAGGCGCAAAAGACCCTGTCATTAACTTCGCACAGCTTACACAAACAGATGGAACATTTTTAGTTTCACGTAAAAAATTAGACTCTTTTAATTGGAATGATGTAAAAGGTGTTACATTTTTAGGACAGCGTAAAGGCGGCATGCCGCAAATGGTTGGAGAATACGTTTTAAAGAAAAATGGCATTGATCCTCACAAAGATACAAACTTAATTCAAAACATCGAGTTTGCTAATATTGCAAATGCCTACGCATCTGGTACGGGAGAATTTGTACAGCTCTTTGAACCGACTGCAAGTATCTTCGAAAAAGAAGGTAAAGGTTATATCGTCGCTTCGTTCGGAAATGAATCTGGTACTGTTCCTTATACATCGTTCATGGCAAAAGAAAGTTTCTTAAAAAAGGATAAAGTTGCTGCTGAAAAATTCACACGTGCTCTCTACAAAGCGCAACAATGGGTTGATACTCATAGTCCAGAAGAGATTGCTGATGCAATTTCTCCGTTATTTAAAGACACTTCAAAAGACATTACAGTAAAAGTAATTGAGCGGTATAAAAAGCAACATTCTTATGCGACAAATCCGCTATTAGATGCGGAAGAATGGAAACAGCTCCAAACGATTATGAAGGAAGCTGGCGAATTACAAAAAGAAGTTCCACATGAAGCGCTCGTCAATACAAAAATTGCCGAAAGCGTTATTAAGAAATAGAGGCGAATTGTATGAGTTTTTTACAAATACGTAACGTTTCTCACTGCTTTTTCGCAAAAGAGAATGCCAAACTGATTCTCGAAGATATGAGTTTACAAGTGGAGGAAGGCGAATTCATTTCTATACTCGGTCCAAGTGGTTGCGGCAAAACGACACTCCTCTCCATTATTGCCGGGCTGCTTGATCCAATTGAAGGTATCGTCTTTTTAGATGGTGAGCCCATTACAACGAAAACTCCATCTATGGGGTATATGTTGCAGCAAGACTACTTGTTTCCTTGGAAGACAATTGAAGAAAATATTATGCTTGGACTTCATATCCGAAAAATTTACGATCAACAGACGAAAGAACATACTTTACAACTTTTAAAACAAGTCGGCCTACATGACGTAGAAGAGCAATACCCTCGTGAACTATCCGGCGGTATGCGTCAACGTGCCGCCCTCGTTCGAACGTTAGCGACCGATCCGAAAATTTTATTGCTAGATGAGCCATTCTCAGCGCTCGATTATCAAACGAAATTGAAACTAGAAGATCTTGTTTTCAGCTTACTACGCAAATATAAGAAAACTTCACTACTCGTGACACATGATATTGAAGAAGCAATTGCGATGAGTGATCGTATTTATTTACTACAAGCGAATCCTGGAAAAATAGCAAAAACATTTATCGTCCCAGAAAGCATCCGTTCCTTATCACCGTTAGAATCACGCCATCACCATGACTTCCCATCCCTCTTCCAAGATATATGGAAGGAGCTGGAACGCCTTGGATAATATAAAGCAACTACATGAACAGTTTCGGAAGAAAGAACGCAGACGCGCATGGCTAGCCAGGTCTTTACAACTTTTACTGCTCATTCTTTTCTTTGCACTGTGGGAAATAGCTAGCAAAAAAGAGTGGATTGACCCTTTACTCTTTAGCTCTCCTTCAAGCATTTGGGATCTCTTCCTTAGTAAATGGCTTGACGGTTCGCTTTGGGTCCACATATGGACGACATTACTTGAAACGGGAGTAGGCTTCATTCTTGGAACAGTGCTCGGAGCCATTATCGCTACTTTCCTTTGGTGGATACCACTTCTCGCCCGCGTACTTGATCCATATCTCGTCGTCCTAAACGCCATGCCAAAAGTGGCACTTGGTCCTATTATCATTGTAATCTTCGGTCCAAATATTTCTTCGTCGATTGCAATGGGAGTAATCATTTCCATCATCATTACCATTCTCGTTATTTACAGTGCATTTCAAGAAGTCGATTCTAACTATATAAAAGTGATGGACACATTCGGCGCAAATAAATGGCAATGTTATAAGCAAGTAGTTCTCCCTGCATCCTTCCCAGCCATTATTTCAACGTTAAAAGTAAACGTTGGTTTATCATGGGTCGGCGTTATATTCGGCGAACTACTCGTCTCTAAACAAGGTCTTGGCTACTTAATTAGCTACGGATTCCAAGTATTTAATTTCACGCTCGTCTTACTGAGCGTACTACTCACCTGCGTCCTCGCCACACTTATGTATGTGTTTGTTGAGGCGTTTGAAAAACTTCTAATTGGGAAACGAAAAAAAAGCTGACTTAGGACGATAAACTATAGTCAGCTTCTTTCTTTTACTTTTTATCACACATCTTTGTTTCATTTTTAACGTTTCCATCCGCAACCGTAACTGTATGGAAACAGTCTTTCACACGTACTGTAACGACATTATCTTTTCGATCTATCACATGATAATCATTAAACTTTTTATCCAATGCACTACGAATTTGCTCCCCTTCAAAAATCGGAAAACCGTGAGACATTACCCAAATGAGACCAGCAACAGCAAGAATCGTTTTCATACGTTTCATTACCTCCTCGAGAGTAAACTTATAGCCCCTACAACACGCGCATTATAATTGTGTCTAAATTGTGACATTTTTATACTAATTCTATTTTATAGTGATAGTTCCTTCTTCTTTTTAATAAAAAAGACAGAATCTTCAATTTTATCAATATGAAAAACGCAAAGAACTAAAATTCTTTACGTTTTCTTGGCTAAAATATACAACTCGCATTAATGTCCACTTTATTGCTCTATCGTTTTCGAAACATCATATAATCCCGACAACACTTCCGCTCTCATTCTTACAAGCTCAGGGAACTGATAAAAGAACGCAATTTTTTTATACTTTAACTCCGATCCTTCTTTCACCTTTTTGGAATCTTGCAAAATAAACGCTGTAAACGTATCAGCAATATCTTCTGCTACATTTGTCGTTCCATACTGTGAGACAAACTCATCTTGCTTTTCTTTAAAAAATTCAATTTGAGTTTCTTCACTTTCTTCTACTTTCTTTTCTGTCCACTCCTGCTCAATAGGCTTCCAGAAAGCGTTATAAAATTGATTAATATAAGATTTTTCCTTCGCACATCCCTCTTGTAAGAAAAGATTTCCACATTTATTTCGGTACGTTGAAATATCTTTATCTTCTTCAAAAGCCTTTACATAGTTTTCATCTACTGGTATTTGCTTATACCCGAGCGTCAACACGTGAGCCGTCTCATGAATTAATGTTTTCATCACTTCATCGATATTTACCGCAGAATCAAGCGTATCTAGGCTAAGAGTCCAGTCTTTCGGATTCTCCATACTCGGCATAACATGGGCAACAACACCGTCATAACCATCCGTTATTAAATCAAATTCTGTTATATTACCGCGATATTTAGCTGGAATGAGTGTACGATACATATCCCATAAGTCTTCATGATAACCTCTATCTTGACGTTGTTGCAGCACCTCTTCTTTCGCTTCTTTATCTTCAGCGAATACTTTATTTAAACGTTTCCGTTCTATCTTTTCAAAATAAGGATCTACAATTTCATCACCATCGATATAATAAGAAGCTAAAAAGAAATAACTTTCATCATCGTCTTTTTTCTGCTCTGCCTCTTTCATATCTGCACTTCATGCTCTTCTATATCATAATCTTCTACTGCCTCAAGCTCAGATAATCCATCTATTTTTTCATATACTTTTTGAAGTGTATTATCTCCTATTTCCACGCATTCTTCTTCTGTTTTACACACTTCTTTTTCTTTCACACTCTTCATAGAACTATCGCATCCTGCTAGTAAGCCGATTGCAACAATCCCCCCCACTAACTTGCCATACAGTCTCTTCATACAATCCTCCATTATTCCATTCTACAAAAATATAATAATCTCTTTTTAACGAATATACGATAATTAATTATATAAACTGTAAGGAGGTTTCCCATGATTCGAGCAGTCTTCTTCTAAAAAATTATATCAGCGATTTTTCGAATATATCGAACACAACTTGAAATATATCAGCGATTTTTGAAATATATCGACTGTAACTCAAATTATATCGGCGATTTTCACAATATATCGACTTATCTACAAAAACTGACAAACAAAAAAGAAGCCGTCGTTTAAAAACGCCTCCTCTTCCTTACTTACTCATATACTGTAAACTGCGGCTTACTCGGATGATCCTTAACTAGCGCATCATCTGGAAACTTTGAAACTTTTTGATATAAGGCAATGTCACCGATACAACTCGCTGTTAGTAAAATTCCTAAAAATGAGAGTGGCTCCAGATTCATAACTAATCCCAATACAATTGGCAAAATTCCAGTCGGTAAAAACGGTAACATTAACACTTTCTTCATTTGCTTTACTGTAATTTCTTTTTTAGAATGAGCGTATGCTACACCTAATTTCCAATTGACGCCCCATGTTAGTTCACTCCACGGAACACCTCCGATATAACGAAATCCAATTAAATGTATTGCCTCATGAATACAAACGAAAACAATCATTCCAATAATCAAAAGAAACATAACGGGCAATGTAAATTCAAATTGAACCCCGCCTGAAAGAAATATATGCAAATAACCAATTCCAAACGCCAAAGCGAATATTATAAGAAATGCATAGATATTTAATTTAACCATCGAAACAGTAACAGTTGTTTTTTTTCTGTTATCCATCTTCCCCTCCTAAAATGTAAATATATATTTACAAAATTGTATAATATACCCAAAATAATGTAAAGATATATTTACATTTCACACACAAAAAAAGAAACCGGCCACTTTACTTCGTAAAACAGCCGATTTCTTCTATATGTTTCATCGTACGCGCCAATACATCGTCGCGCATTATAAAGCTAAATTTTCTATCCGTTTTAATGTTGTCAGGAATGTCTGTTAATAAAACAGATCCTTTCGTTTCTTCGTAATGCGTATGTGCTTCTACCGCACTAATTGTTGCAAAATAAATGTTTTTAATGATTATTTTGTCTTTTCCAGATACTTTATATTGTCCTAAGTAAGTTAAATCAGAAACTATGCCGCCAGTTTCTTCATGAACTTCTCGAACTGCCGCTTCTTCCGGTGTTTCCCCTAGTTCTACTTTACCACCTGGAAATTCAAGACCGCGACGTAAATGATGTGTTAATAACCATTGATCCCCGTACCGGCATACAACCCAAACATGCTTTGGCTCAGGAGAAAATGGATAACGTTCAAACGATAATTGTACAGTGTTGTGGTAATAATCTTTAAATTTGTACATGCCATTACTCCCCTATTGATGGTTACAAGTTTTTCCTACCACAAATTGTAGCATATTCTCGCTTTTCTGCATAATATTATCCAATTATAATCCATTGATTATTCCCATTTGCGCGACTAATTCTTTCGTCTCATGATTTCCCAAATCGTAAATCATTTTATATGCTTTTTGTAGTTGTTCATCATATCGGTCATTATTAGAATCGTGATGATACTCAACAAATGGAACGTGGGAGCGTACAAATGAACCTAAATCCTCTACATACGCTTGATCGAAATACTCTCTTAACTCCGTAATTTCCTCATCACTTGCGGAAATCTCAAAATTATACGTATCCGCCGTCTTCACTTGTGAAATTTGACTGTTTCCTATTGATATATAATATGTTTTTTTCTGTTCCATGTAACGCCCTTCTTTCATCCTTTTTATTTCTATTGTTTTCATCAATTACAAAATTATGTAAAATAAAGAAAAGGAGGGATTCCATGTTCAAAATATTAATTATCGGTATTATCATCGTCCTAGTCATATTAGTACTCTCCGTCATGACGATTAATAAGGGGTATGCTTATAAACATTCTATTGATAAACCAGAAGATAACCCGTATACAAAAAACAGCAAGAAGAATTCATAATACGCTTCGTATACTACTTATTTTAATCGTACTCAATGTCATCCTCATATCTAGTATTACTTTAACGACAGTTCAAAATACCTTTCTACCACTTTCACAATTTCTATTAGGAGCTTCACTATTCCTCATTGCCCTTGAACAAATAAAGAAAAAAGATTCAAGAATCGGATTTATTTAGATTTTCCTCATCATTAGCTATATAAAATAACAGGGGGGATATATATGCTAAAAGGATTACAGATTACTTTTGCACTCATTGCATTATGCATAGTAATCTACGGATATTTTACTGGTAATAGAGAAATGACGCCTTATATGTTCATTTTCTTAGGATTAATGGCTTTCACTATAGGACTAGGAGAAATAAAACAAGACAGAAAATCTAGTGGTATATTTGCTTTCATAGCTGGTGCTGGTGCTTTATTTCTTAGCTTCTCAGAACTATTCCGATAAATAGTCTATTTAAAGGAGGTTATATGTTTAAAAACATTCGAATTATACTAGCAACGATTGCCCTCATCCTCGCTATATTTAGCCTCTTTGCAAATATCTCTATACTTTTGTCATTCGTATTCATTCTTTTGAGTATTATGTTTATCCTTTTTGGAATTGATGAAATAAAGAAACAGGAAAAAGCAAAAGCATTTGTTTATTTTCTCGGTTCTGCCTTTGTTTTATATGTTGGGGTGTCTAGTATATTTTCCTAAAAAAGAGGCCGTCCAATACATATTTTAGACGGCCTTTTCTTTTTATTCGCTTCATACCCTTGTCAATTTTTGTCAGTAAATCGATATCCAGTGTCGAAACGTCGATATATTAAAAAAATCGTTGATATATTTCAAGTTGCGTTCGATATATTTGAAAAATCGTCGATATCATTTCATTTATTATGGTGCTACAAAAAAACTGCCCTTTCACAGGCAGTTTTCCTTTTTATCCAAATACTTTCTCAAGTTCATCTTTATCTTGGCTTAACCAGAAGTTCATTAAGCGTTGTGCTCCTTCTAAGTCATGAAGCTTCGCTTGACCACATTGCGTTTCATTTGCAGCTGGAATTTCTGTAATTTGAACCGCATCTTTTAATGTTAGTTCTAATAAATCAATGATTTCTCGAACTGTCGGTGTTCCGCTTACTACAAGATAGTATCCTGTTTGGCAGCCCATCGGTGAAATATCGATAATATCAAAATGCGGATAACGATCAATATATTTACGTAAATTAAATGCTAATAAATGCTCTAACGTATGAATAACATCTGGTTTCATTGCTTGTTTATTCGGTTGGCAAAAACGAATATCAAATTTATTTACAATACCGTCACTACCTACATTGTGAACTCCGCAATGTCTTACATAAGGTGCCTTTACAATCGTATGATCTAATTCAAAGCTTTCTACTGATGGCATACAACATCTCTCCCGCTTTTAATTTAATTCCGTTATATCCAATATGATATAACGGAAATGCACATTAGTAAAGTATTATGTACAGTCGTGCTATAATACTTTAAGAATATGCTGAAAAGGAGACCGTTATGAAACAGATTTTTATTGGGATTATACACTTTTATCAAAAGTTCATTTCTCCAATGACACCACCAACGTGCCGCTTTTACCCAACTTGCTCTCATTATGGATTAGAAGCGTTTCAAAAACATGGTGCCCTTAAAGGGTTTTTGCTTACATGTAAGCGTATATTAAAATGTCACCCTTTCCATCCGGGAGGATTTGATCCTGTCCCAGATAAAAAGGATGACAATATAAAGTCTTAATTATCGTAACCATTCACAACTAAATCTAATTTTCCTGTATCAGGATCTATAACAAGACCGTGAACAGGTACTTCTTCTGGAAGTAATGGATGGTTGCGAAGTATTGATACGCTATGTTCTACACTTTCTTCTACACTAGAGAACCCTTGTAGGAATCTTTCTAAATCGATTCCAGAATAACGAAGTGTATCTAATTTCTCATCTGTTACACCGCGCTCTTTCATCTTCTCAATCGTACTACTTGCTTGAATTTTTGCCATACCGCAATCGTGGTGACCAACCACACATACTTCATCAGCACCAAGTTCATATACAGCCACTAAAATACTACGCATAATACTGCCAAACGGATGTGAAATAACAGCGCCTGCTACTTTAATAATTTTCACATCACCGTTACGCATATTCATCGCTTTTGGTAATAATTCAACAAGACGTGTATCCATACAAGAGATAATTACCATTTTTTTATTCGGGAATTTTCCCGTTTCATATTCTTCGTATTTTTTTTCTTCAACGAATTTTTCATTGTATTGTAAAATCTCTTCTAATGACTTCATAGTAAAGAACCCTCTTTTCTCTCATTTACATTACTTATATAGTGTACCAAAATTTAAAAAACTCAAAAAGGATATTGGTTTATAGTAAAAATAGGATATTTTCAGATAACCGACATAATTCTTTCAAAATATACACACACCTTTGTAACAAGTCCCCCCTATTTAAAACGTATTTTCACTATAAACTGATTGTAGATAATGTAAAAAAGGAGTGAATATTCATTATGTCCGACGTTCTGTTACTGAGTCGTTTTCAATTTGCAATTACTATTTTTTATCATTTTTTATTTGTACCTTTGACAATCGGACTTGTTATTTTAGTAGCATGTATGGAAACTCAATACGCCCGCACATTGAATCCAACATACCGCAAAATGGCAAATTTCTGGGGTAAATTATTTACAATTAATTTCGTAATGGGGATTATAACCGGGATTACGATGGAATTCCAATTTGGAACAAACTGGTCTGAGTACTCCAAATATATGGGAGATATTTTCGGATCACCTCTCGCAATCGAAGCACTCGTTGCCTTCTTCTTAGAATCTACTTTCATGGGAATATGGTTATTCGGTAAAGACAAAATTTCACCAAAGTTCCGTGCCTTCTGTATGTGGATGGTTGCACTTGGAACAAATATTTCCGCCCTTTGGATTATTACAGCAAACGGCTTTATGCAAAACCCTGTTGGCTACGTCGTACGTAACGGCCGCGCTGAATTAAATGACTTCTGGGCACTCGTTACAAATCCATACGCTTGGAATATGTTCTTCCATACTGTAATTGGTTGCTATATTGTTGGTGCTTTCTTCGTTATGGCAATTAGTGCCTATCACTTATTACGTAAGAATGAAGTTGAATTCTTCAAAAAATCATTTAAGTTTGGCTTACTGTTAGGCTTATTCGCCGCAACAATTACACCGTTTATGGGACATCAATCTGGTGTATCAGCAGCTAAATATCAACCAGCTAAAGGTGCTGCGATGGAAGCTGTTTGGGAAACTGGAAAAGGACAAGGTTTCTCGATTGTTCAAATTCCTGATGTAAAAAACGAAAAGAACTTTGAATTCCTAACGATTCCAAAGTTAGGAAGCTTCTTCTATACAAATTCATTTGATGGCGAAATTGTTGGTTTAAAAGATATTCCGAAAGAAGATCGTCCAAATGTTAACCTCGTGTACTATAGCTTCCGCTTAATGGTTGCACTTGGTATGTTCTTTATGGCATTAACTTGGTATGGCTTCTATTTAAACCGAAAAGGAAAACTAGAAAACTCAAAACGTTACTTAAAAATTACAATATGGTCTGTTTTACTACCATATATCGCAATTAACGCTGGTTGGATTGTTGCCGAAGTAGGTCGTCAACCATGGACAGTTTATAAACTAATGCGTACCGCAGAATCTGTATCACCTATATCTGTTCCACAAATTTGGTTCTCATTAATTAGTTTAATCTTGTTCTACACTTTACTTTTAATCGCAGACGTATATTTAATGCTGAAGTTCGCAAAAAAAGGACCAGCAGCATTAGAAGAACCTGCTACTGAAGGAGGTGCAGCTCATGTCTCATGATATGCTTGCAATCATCTGGTTTGGTTTATGGGGCGTGATTTGGACAGTTTACTTTATTCTTGATGGGTATGCGCTTGGTAACGGAATGATTTTCCCTTTCGTTGCGAAAGACCGACAGGAACGAAATCAATTACAAGAAGCAATCGGCCCGTTCTGGGGTGGTAATGAAGTGTGGTTAATTACAGCTGGTGGCGCAACATTTGCTGCCTTCCCAGTCACATATGCAAATATGTTTAGCTACCTATATACACCACTATTTTTAGTATTACTTGCACTGTTTGCTCGTGCTGCTGGACTGGAATTCATGCATAAAGACGATTCACCAATTTGGCAAAAAACTTGTAAATGGGCATTTACAATTGGTAGTTTCCTAATTGCTTTCTTATTCGGAGTTACCTTCGCTAACCTTTATTATGGACTACAAATCGGAAAAAATGGCTATGAAGGAAATTTACTTAGCTTACTAAATCATTACGGTATTTTAGGAGGTCTGTTCTTCACTGCTATATTCGTCGTATCTGGTGCCCTTTGGGTTATGATTAAAACGACTGGTGAAGTATCTGATCGAGCTTATAAAATCGCAAGACCATTTTCAATGGCAGCTGCTATCATTTTAGCTATTTTCTATGTAGCTACTGCTAATCGTACAAACTTATTCCACAATTTCACAGAATATCCGGTACTATTCATTCTTCCGGTACTTGCCATGTTAATGAGTGTACTCGCACTTATTATGGTGTATAAACATAAAATCGGCCTTGCATTTACATTCGTTTGCTTAACAATCGCAATGTTTATGACAACTGGCTTTGCAGGCATGTTCCCAAGAATGTTACCATCTCGTATTAATGATGCTTATAGTACAACGTTATACAACGCAGCTGGTAGTCAATTAAACTTAAAAATTATGTTCTTCGTTGCAATGGTTATGGTGCCAATTGTTATTGGATATCAACTTTGGAGCTACAGTATCTTTAAAAATAAAATTCATAAAGATTCCGCTAAAGGGTATCACTAAGATGAAAAAAGACACTTCTTTTGAAGTGTCTTTTTTATACGTATGATTTTCGATAGGATGTTATATTTCAAATCTAACAACTATAATACAGAAGAATCATTAACAGCTCACAGCTAGATTGTAGCACAGGGCAAGTTCATCATTTTATGCAATTTTACATATTTCTCTATAAAGTAAATTGTATTCCCTGATCATTCACATCACTATCCCCTACATCTGCTGTACTAATCCCGCTAAATGTTTGTACTTTAATCCCTGTATTCGATGATCCCGATCCATTATAAGCTTTCGTTTTTTCAATCGGCTGGACGTTATATTTATCTCCTAAATTAATCGTTCCGTTACAGTTTTCAATAATAACCCCTTCCACAATTGACGGCATTTTGTCACCTACTTTCATTTCCTTACTTTCATTTTATGAAAAGCGCCTAAAAAAATAGCATGTTTCCATAAGAAAAAGCACTCAAACTGAGTGCTTTTTCTTATTTACCTTTTTTCTTTTTCTCACAAGCAATTCCATCGCCATCACGGTCTAAATGCTTACCATAATATGGACTATCTCTTGTAATGTCATAATATCCCGCATCGTTTGCTTCTTTACAATTAGCAAAACGTTTCGGATCTGGTTTTACTTCTGGCTTCACTTCTGGTTGTGGTTGTTTTGCTCCTGGTCTTTCTTCAAATGGTAACGTTGCATTATATAAGAACTGAACGTATTGCTCACGACTTACATGCATTTTAGGTGCGAATTTACCATCACCAGTTCCAGCCGTAATATAATTTGATTTAATTGCAGTAATCGCAGGATTCGCCCAACCATTTCTATCTACATCCGGGAAATTATGATCCCCTCTTATTTGCAATTGGAATCCCCTTGTCAAAATTTGTGCCATTTCTTCGCGAGTTAACGAATCTTTCGGTCTAAATTTCCCTGTGTTATCTCCAACGAACACACCCATCTCTGTTAAAGCAAGAATCTCTTTTTTAAACATAGTTGAACGATCCGTAACATCTTTATACGGATTGTTATACTGTTCTTTTACTACCGGTTTTAAATGACGGAACATAAGAGCTGCAACTTGTTCACGCGTTACATCATCACCAAATCCAAAAATCCCATTTCCGTATCCGGCAACAACGTTTTTATTTGCTAAATCCATAATTGCTTTATAAGACCAATGATTGTTTGGAACATCTTTAAAACCTACGCTTGCCTGCGCTGTTCCAATTGAAGTAAATGCTGTAGTTGCAACAAGTGCACCTGTTAAAATTAATTTTTTAAATCCCATACTTAAGTCTCCTTATCTTTTCCATAATAACCATTTAACAATATAACAAATTATTTAAATATAATTTGTCATATTCTGTCGAACACAAAAAAGAATCCAGCAGGATTCTTTTTTGCTAAGCATGAATGGCAATTTTGGAGACAGTTGACTTCTTCAAAAATTTATTAGGGGTAATATTTTGAAAAAGAAAGCCTTTCATATGTAGATTAACACTTCTGGAATATATAGTAAATTGATAATCTTTATACGGAAGATTGCTAATGTTTAGTATAGATAGTTTCCACTATGCAAACAGTAAAAACACTCTATACTAAACAACAAAAAGGCGCCTTCAGAGAAGACACCTTCATAAACAAACACTATAAAACAGAATTATTTATTGTTATACGATTGTTAGATACAAAAAGTAGAGGGAAATGTTTGTATTAAATTCTGCTTTATAAAGTCTGTCTATAACTTATATTTTAATCTTCTTCATTTAAAAATAAATATAATATGCATAATTACATACCTAAAAGAAAAGACACCCCATAGAGTGCCTCTTCAACCATTTTACTTTTAATATCTCGCCTTTTATACATTTTAACATATGTATTCATATATTTTATTGAGAAAATTCAAAATCCTTTTTCTTTCATTTCTAATTATAAAATCATGTAATATAAAAGATATGTCAAATTCTTATACAAATTGAGGTGTACTATATTTATGTCTTTCGGAATTATCCCTCTTATATTGTTTATTATTTTTCTTATCTCCTATCTAAAAGATCCACGAAAAATAATAAATGGGTTTTTATTTAATGCCTTTTTCTGTTTTTTCCTGCTTTTTTGTGTGATTATATCTGTGAATGCAAGTAGTGATGTCCTACGCTACATTATAATTTTACCTATTTTAGCACTTCTCATTATGCTTCCTTTCGGTTTTATTGCCTTAATGTTTGGATTATTTCTTAATGCAAGAATTTTAATGAAGCGAGAAGGACGTCGGTTCACTAACTGTTTAACACTCCTTGCTGCTTTAGGGATGTTATTCTTTATGTTACTCCCTATTATAAATCCAGCAAGTTTGGTCTCATCACATTTAGAGCCTATTTTTGCAGGTATTTCTCTTATAAGCGTATATTTCTTCATACACTTATCTAACTTCTTAAGCGCTTATTTTCTATATCAATTCAACAGACCAAGGCGTAATCAAGATTTCATCATCGTTCTTGGTAGCGGCTTAATTAATGATAAAGTACCACCTTTACTTGCAAGTCGTATTAATAAAGCAATCGACTTTTACTGGAAACAAGCAGCTGTGAATACACCACCAACAATCATTTTCTCTGGTGGCCAAGGTCCAGATGAAGGTCTTCCTGAAGCAGAAGCGATGCAAAAGTATGCTGTTGAAAAAGGAATTCCGATTGAACATACAGTGCAAGAAAATCGCTCTGTAAACACATATCAAAATATGTTGTTCTCTAAAGAAATTATGGATTCTTTAAAACCAGACGGTAAGTATAGAAGTATCTTTACAACGAATAATTTCCACCTTTTCCGCGCTGGTATATATGCAAGACAAGCTGGTCTTAATAGCCAAGGAATCGGATCAAAAACTGCATTTTATTACTGGCCTAATGCAATGATTCGCGAATATGTCGCAATCGTCGTTATGGGACGTAAGCGCCATATGAAAATATGTGGAACTATTTTAGGCTTCGCTTTATTCCTAACAGTAATTAGTTTTATTATTTCTTAATAGCTACAAAAAAAATGATCCTCTTTCATGAAAGAGGATCATTTTTTTAGTTAAACAATTAACATAAACGCATACAAGACATTAATAATTCCTGAAACGATTCCAACAATAGCAAACACTTTACTCGTACCCGTCACTTTTTTATTTAAACCTAATATAGAAAATACAATAGCTACCGTACCAACAAGCCCCCATAAATTAATAAACCAAGATATCAATCCCGTTATAAAGCCAACTAATGAAAAAACTCTATATCACTATTTGGATGACTGGCTATTACTTTTTCATAATTAAGACTCTCTCCACACTGTCCACAAAACTTATTCTCCTCGTTCGTTTCATTCCCACATTTCGTACAGTATCTCACAGAATCTCCTCCCTAATATGAACGCCCTAACTGTACATATTTATACTGTTCATTCTACTTTTTTATATCAGAATTATGCCCGCTCACTAATCATTTACAGGTGTATTTAAAATAATAATATGGTGATAATATTCCCTGCATACATCCATTAAAGGAGAATTTTTTCAAATTAAATGTTAAAATGAAATTTAGGTGTGAATTACGTAACAAATAAGAAACTAGTTTGAAACGAGGAAATTACATGGAGAAAATTATCAAAAACAAGCCCAATAAGCTAAAAATCGCTTCAAAAGCTTTGATGATTATTATTGGGGCATTTATCACAGCGTACGGATTAGAAGCAGTATTAATTCCAAATAACGTATCAGACGGTGGTGTAACTGGTTTAAGTATCGTTAGTTCAAGATTATTTGGATTGCCATTAGGAGCTCTAATCGCAGTTATTAACATTCCTTTCGTTTGGTTAGGGTATAAACAAATAGGTAAAAGCTTCGCAATTTATTCTATTATCGGGATTGCTTCATTAGCAATAGGTACCGTTGTCATGCACGGAATACCAGCTATTATTGAAGGCGATACATTATTAGTTACAGTTGTTGGTGGTATTATCATCGGTTTTGGTATGGGACTAGCATTACGTAACGGTGGAGCATTAGATGGAATCGATATGCTAGCTGTATTACTTTCTCGTAAGTTACCATTTGGAACGAGTGACCTTATTTTATTCTTAAACATGTTCGTATTTATTTTCGTATCAACAGTATTCGGCCTTCAAGGAGCTATCCTTTCGGCAATTGCTTACTTTATTGCTTCGAAAGTGATTCATATCGTTGAAGTTGGTTTAAGTGGTTCGAAAGCATTTAAAATCATTACAAAAGAGCCTGAATTAATGGTAGAAACAATTCGTGACCGTTTAGGCCGAAGTGCAACATATAACGAAGTATACGGTGGTTATTCAAGAGAGAAATTCAAAGAAATTTCTTGTGTAATTAACCGTTTAGAAGAAAGTAAAATGAAAGAACTTATTAATGAAATCGATCCACACGCCTTTATTACAGTTTATGACGTAGCAGAAGTAAAAGGCGGTAATTTCAAGAAACGTGATATTCATTAATCATTATGAATAAAGAGGGTGTGCTAACATTTTGGCACACCCTCTTCTTATACTACCGTTGTCAGTTTTTGTCGGTAAGTCGATATATTTCAATAATCGCTGATATATTTTTACTCGCTCCATCTTCCTCCCCGTTTAATCCACGCTACATACTTTTGAAAAGCCGTCACTTTATGTTGAAAGCGTAGCGGAACATATAGAAAAAGGGTACATGTACATAGTATCCATAGAATACCTACCACAAAGTGAAATTTCACCATTCTACTAATAAACAAGCTCAAGAATAATACGAGGAACATAATTACACTAAATCTTTTATACATAGTCATACTATTCCCTCCTTATGTCTTAATTGCACCAACTAAAAGGGATTTATTTCCACAACAAAAAAAAGACCGAAAAGCAAATTCCACTTTTCGGTCTCTACACTATCTTCTCTTCGTAATTTTCCCAGAACCACCGACCCTCGTTTTCGGAGGAGATGTATTCCTTGGCGGCGTTTTAATAGATGATTTCGGCTTCACATCTGATCCGCTCGAACCACCTGGTGTTTTCGTTATTTTCCCTTTGCTTCCAGTAGAAGGCGGAGGCGTGCTGCTTCCTTTTTTCGTAATACTTCCAGTATCTCCTACAGAAGATTTCGAATCTACATTATCGCCACGCTTAATGATAGATCCTTTCCCTTCCTTCGTAATTGGAGGTGGGGTTTTCTTTTCTTCTTTTGTAGGTGGTCTCTCTGGAATAACTGGTTTATGATTTTGTCTGTCATTATATCCGCGATAATCACCGGATGATGATTTTCGTGAACCGAATATATCGTTTAAAATACTTCCCATAATATATCCTTGCAAGAAGGATGGTTGGTAATTTTGACGGACAAACTCTTTATTACTTATTTCAATTAACGTATCAGATGGCTTCTCTTTATCCTTTTGCAGATTATAAATCTTATCAGAATAAACGAGGAACATTTGATTTTCGTCTTCTTTAGATGCTTGCTTCGGTTCTCTTTCATTAATGAGTTCCTTTGCGACTTCAGGAACTGACCGATTGGCGGCCCTATACACGTAAGATTCTTGTTTACCTTCTTTTGCGACAGATTCAAGTGGATAACGGTCTTGAATCGACTTTGTCTGTCCGCCCTGACAACCTGATAAGGCATATCCAGCAACAACAAGTAATATAACGATAGCAAGTATAGGGATCACGAACGATTTAATCATGGTAAACAATCGGTTTGACATGATTACGCCCCCTTACGTTGCTCTTATAATTTGTACATCAGCAGGAATAATTGCTTCTCCCTCATACATCATTGTGCGACCATTTTGCCATTCAATACGCAATAATTTTCGATTATCTGATTGGAATTCCCATACATGCTGTTCTTCTGAAGCAGAGAATGGTGTTTTCCCCATCACAACAACACGTCCGTTATATTGCTCTTCCATATGGTACTCTGTATCATCCATTTCAATTGTCGTCGGAATTTCATCAATCGAATCTAACCGACCATCAATTGGTGTATATAATTTGTAATACGTATTTTCACGGTCTTCAATTTTTAAATAACGAATATCTTTCCCGTCTTGCAGTGTTAAAACAATTTCTTTACGAGAATGCATACTCGTTTTTCCAGTTAATTCGTACATAATTAATGAAACTTCGATCATATCACCAGGAGCTAACGTTAATAAACTTTTCTCTGGTTTCGGCGGCTCTGGACTCTTCATTATATTTTTAATCCGTTTAAATAAACTCATGACCTACACCTCCTTCTCTCTTTATAAACAAGCACCTAAAATAAGTGCACCAACGATATGTAATGATCCGGCCAACATCGCATGTGCAACACTGCCTTCTTTCGTACCTTCTTCTAAATCTAAACCAGCCATTTTCCTTAACACAAATTCAATAAACATTTCTACTACTAACAAAATAACGAAAGAAACTGCTGATGCAAGTAGCGCTTGCCATAAGTCATTTGCTTTCGTAATCGATTGAGATAGGATGTATCCTTGCGCAAATAATTTCATAACGAAACGAGTTGTTACAGCTGTATTCCCATTTTTTATTTCTTTTAAATCATTGTATTTTGTAAAAATCGAATCAACCCACATAATTGCAAATAAAAGTACTGCACTTGCTCCAGTCCATACAAGCATGGCTAATACATTTGTCCATGTCATTGCAAAACCTCCTCTAAATATAATAGAAAACCGACATGAATTTGTTTAGACATGTCGGTTCATTTGTCTCTATTCTATATTATTTCTCATACTGCTTCATAATACGAGCTAATTCATCGTCAACAGCAGAATTTTTGTTTAAGCTTGCGAATTCATCATCTAATGATTTTTCTTTTTTATACACTTCACCGCTTGCTTCTGCTTCAGCCTCTAATTGAAGAGCTTTCTCTTCCATACGGCTTAAACCAGCTTTCGCTGAATTTGAATCAAATCCAGACATTGCCTGATTAATATTCTTTTGTGCTTTCGCCGCATTTACACGTGCTACAAGTGTTTCACGTTTATTTTTCAGCTCTGTTAATTGCTTACGCATTTCTTCTAGCTTCAGGCGAAGATTATCAGCAGCAGCTTTGTTTTGCTCATAGCTTGCTTTATACTCATTCATCTTTTGCTCTGCATTTTGTTTTTCTTCAAGAGCACGACGCGCAAGGTCAAGATTGCTTGCTTGAACAGCCATATGAGCTTGCTCTTCACGTTTTTTCACAAGTGCTTCTTGCTCTTCAAATAATATTTTGAATTTCTTCTCAAGTGCAATTTGAGCTGCTACACTTTTCTCAGCTTCTTGTACATCCGCTTGCATATCGCGTAAATATTGATCCGTCATCTTAACTGGATCTTCCGCTTTTTCAATTATTGAATACACATTTGACATTGTTAAATCTCTTAATCGTTTAAATACAGACATCCAAATTCCTCCTATGATATACCTCATATTTCAAATTTACTACTTGGAAAACTGAAAAATCTCCCTTTACAGTAAAGAATAGTCATTTTTACAGCCTATGTGTTTATTATAACAAAACAAAGATGTACTTACATGTTATTTCCAAAATACATCCATTATAATATGACATTCTAGATGCAATATTGTATTTCTAATATATTCTCATTATCTCCCTTTAAAATTAACTTACTTTTTTGCGATTTCACTAAATTACAGAAGTGTAATATTACTGTAAGCTAACTCGATAGTTACGTTTCCATATTTCTTATACACTAATACCAGAAGCAGCAAACAAGCTTCTCATCATTTCAGAACTAATACAAAAATGTATTTACTATAAAACATATAAAAGGAGAAATCATCATGAAAAAATTAGTAGGAATCGGATTAGCAGCAGCAATTTCATTCGGAGCATTATCAGGTTGTTCTTTATTAGGAGAAAAAGCGAACGGCTTTGTACTGTACGGATCAGAAGAGCAAGTTCAGCAAATTACAGATAAAAACAAAAAAGAAGTGAAAGAAAAAGACTTCTATAAAATGAAAATGACAACATTAGAAGGTAAAAAAGTTCTTGTCATGGATAAGAAAACTGGTGAAGAACTAGTGAAGAAAGAATTACTTAGCAAAGTGGATGCAAAAGACGATACGAAACCACTTGATAAATTACCGGCTGTAACAGCAGAACAAGGTGTATTATTCGCAAAAGAAAAAATAGAAAATGCTACAATTGATGGCGCAAAATTAAAATATGAAGGCAATACAATTATCGGAAGTGGCCGTGCATATGCAGATATGTTCGCGATTGTTGATGATGCAACTTACGGAAATGTAAAAGGTGATGAAAAATCTGTTGGGGTATTAAAATTCGATAAAGACCCTAGTAAAGAATTCCCTGGAAAGAATGGTGTAGAATCATCACAACTTGTAAAAATTAAAAAGTAATAAAAAAGCTTTGCGAAATTCGCAAAGCTTTTTTCTATTTATTATGAGCAATTTTCTCCATATCCGGACTACAAGTTTGCGACTCGCATGATTTATTTAAAGAACATGCGGCGCATTTTCCCTTTTTACTTCTCTTTACAAAATGAACTAACGTATATGCTGCATAACCAAAAATGATAGCTCCAATTATAATATTGACCATCATTATACATCTCCTTTTAGAATCCGAGTAAAGATCCAACTTGGTATATAGTAAGCGTTAATACATAAGCAACTACGAGCGGATAAGCGACTGAGAAAATCGTCCATTTCGCTGATCCAGTTTCACGTTTAATAACAGCCACCGTCGCTAAACACGGAACATATAATAAAATAAAGAACATAAATGCATAAGCTGATAACGCAGTATAATGTGCTCCCATTACATTGCCAAGCACATCTTCTTTCACCGCATAAATAATTGCCATTGTAGAAACAACAACTTCCTTCGCTAAAAATCCTGTTAAAAGAGATGCCGCAGCTTGCCACGTTCCAAAACCGAGCGGGGCAAATAATGGTGCGATAAATCCGCCAATCATCGCTAAATAACTGTCTCCCATATCAACACCAAATCCTGATGGACCTGCATAATTTAATAGCCAAATGACAACAGAACCACCGAAGATAAATGTACCTGCTTTACGAACAAATCCTTTCCCTTTCTCCCAAGTACTTAGCCATAACGTTTTCGCTTGCGGTACGCGGTAAGGCGGTAGTTCAATAACGAAAATAGACTTCTCCGCTTTTAAAATTGTAAGAGACATAATCTTTGTAACTAATAACGCAAGGACTATCCCTGCAACATATAAAGAAAACACAACAGTTGCCTGACTATGAGGGAAGAATACGCCCGCAAATAACGCATATACAGGTAAACGTGCTGAACAAGACATAAATGGTGTTACAAGAACTGTAAGTAAACGTTCTTTCTCTTGTTCAATCGTTCTCGCTGCCATAATACCTGGAACGTTACATCCAAAACCAATAATCATCGGAATGAACGCTTTTCCGTTTAAACCGAAGAATTCCATAATTCTATCCATAACAACTGCAATTCGCGCCATATATCCTGAGTCTTCTAATAATGAAATGAAAAAGAATAGTGCAAAGATTTGTGGAACGAATACTAATACAGCACCAACACCGGCAATAATGCCTTCTGTAACGAGCGCTTGAATAAAATCAGAAGCTCCGACACTCGTGAGCCCAGCCGTCACCCAATCCGTAAGCTGTCCACCAAAAAACTCATCTAACATATCAGATAACGGTGTACCAATCCACGTAAACGTAACCTGAAAAATAAAAAACATAACTGCTAAAAAGATTGGAAGTCCTAAAACTTTATGTGTAATTAACCTATCAATTTTTTCCGAAAAAGGAATTTTTCCTTCTTTCTCATGCTTCATAACATTTGTTTTTAACTTTTCAATATACGCTTCACGAGTTTTGTAAATATGCTCCTCCAACGTACAATCAAGTTTTCCCTCTAAGCGAGATCGAATGGCTATAAGCTCCTTATAAATTGGTAATGCTTTCATTTCTTTTTCTACTACTTCGTTATTACTTAAAAATTGAAGCGCTAACCATCTCGGATGCTCGTAATTCTCTTTTTCTAAAAGAGAAATTGCTTCTCCAATTCCTTCATCCAGTTGTACACCATATGAAATAATGAATGGCTTTTTCTCACTTTTGTCATTTTCTTTAAGAGTCGCAAGTAGTTCTTCACAGCCTTTTCCGCTTCTTGCAACGACAGGAACGACTGTTACACCTAATAGTTCTGATAACCTTTTTACATCAATTACAATTCCTCTTTGCTTCGCCACATCAACCATATTTAAACCAATTGAAACCGGCTTACCAAATTCAAGTAACTGCAACGTTAAATGCATATTTCGTTCAAATTGCGAGGAATCCACAATATTTAACATATGCTGAAATTCTTCTGTTAGTAGAAAGTTTGTTACAACACCCTCATCACGCGAAACTGGGTTCAAATCATATACGCCTGGTAAATCGATTAATGTCCCTTGTCTATCTTTTAATTTACCAACCTTTTTTTCTACTGTTACACCGCTCCAGTTTCCTACGTATTCATAAGAACCAGTAAGTGCATTAAATAATGATGTCTTCCCTGTATTTGGATTCCCTAGCAAAGCTACCTTATTCACGCTAATTCCACCTTTATCATTTTCGCGTCACAATGACGAATACTAATTAACTGTCCACGACACTCCAATGTACAAGGACCTTTGAACATCGCTTTCTGCTTCATGCGAAGTTCGCTTCCTTCAGAAAGACCAAAAGCCGCCAATCTTCTCTTTAGTAAATGATCTAAAGACTGAACGCTTTTTACTAACACTTTCTCACCGATTTTAATATCTACTAAGCTCATAACCTTCCCCCTCAAAAGAGAATGATAATTATTTTCAGAGAAATTATAGCACACTCTATTTCTCTTGTACTATACCCTTTTGCTTCATATTTATTAACATTTTGCTACAATTCTATTTCAATCATTGTCATAACAGATTCGTTTGCCATTCTCATCCATTTCGCTTACAATAAACAATAGCAAATAAAGAATCTCGTTATCACAGGGGGAGCCTTACCGCTGAGAGGGAACACTTCGTTCCGACCCTTAGAACCTGTTAGTTAATGCTAACGCAGGGATTGTGCAAACGTCCGAAATACATACCTCTTTTTTATTTACGTATTTCGTATCCTCCTATGATATCTATTCTTTTTTGTACAACTTGAATTTAGGGGGAGACAACATGCGTAACACCAATTTACAAGCGATGATTGAATCTGCTATTCTTGCAGCCTTCGCCATGGTCATCGACATTTTACCATTATCAATTAAACTTCCAACAGGCGGTTCCATCTCATTTGCTATGATTCCTATTTTTATTATCGCATACCGCTGGGGCTTCAAAATGGCTTTCTTAGGAGGCTTAATTTGGGGATTATTACAAATTGTAGTCGGAGATGCCATTATCGTCACACCAATTCAAGTACTCATTGAATACTTCGTTGCTTTCGCATTCATTGGATTTGCTGGTTTATTCTATCGTCCTATTCAAAAGGCACTTTTAACAACCAATGAAAATAGTGAAGAACAATCCAATTTAGGTAGCCGTAAAGACAAACCTTCTTCAAAACAGAACGAAGGAAAGAAAGTTCTTGGTTACATTATTGTTGCTACATTTATTGGTAGCTTTGCTCGCTACTTCTGTCACTTTATTGCTGGTATTATTTTCTGGGGACAATATGCACCGAAAGGTCAATCCGCTGTGCTTTATTCATTAATCGTAAACGGTAGCGTAATGATTGGTTCCTACATTCTATGTACCGTTTTACTTATATTTTTATTCCTTACTTCACCACGCTTATTCAAGAGCATCAATGCTTATCAAATAAATGCAAACAAAAAGAGCGCTTCATGAGCGCTCTTTTTTTCATATCGTAATATCAATTAAAAAAACAATAAATGCACAAAAGAAAATAAATACCATTATACTTAGCCAATTGCTATGCACGGTTCATCGACTCCTTACATAACCTCATTTTCTAACACGATTATATCGCTTGAAAATAAAGATTAGGTAAAGATAATATGAAAATAACTTAAAAAAGCGTAGATCATATTGTCTACGCTTTTTTCGGTAAATAGAAGTAAAATAATACACCATCTTCTGTATTCTTTACTCCATATTCAGCATCATGCAGTTCTAAAATATTCTTCGAAATAGCAAGCCCAAGACCTGTTCCACCTTGCGAACGCTGACGAGCTGCATCCACGCGATAAAAACGATCCCAAATTTTATCTAATTGTTCTTCTTCAATGTGAGTACCTTTATTTTCAATACATACTTTTATACGACCTTTCTCATCTATTGTAGAAATAATAATATCTTCTTTATTTGGTGTATAACGTATGGCATTCGTAATGAAATTTACGATGACTTGTTCAATCCGGCCTTGATTTGCCATCACTTCAAATGGACCTATATTTTTATGAACACAAAGTTCTTTTTTCTCTATTTCTACAGACAGATGTTCACATATATCTTCAATTACTGTATCAATATAAAATAAATCCATTTTCATTTTATATGTACCTGACTCAAATTTAGCTAACTCAAGCATATCCAAAATTAACGTATCCATTTTATCTACTTCTCGTTCCATTGCCTGAAAATAGTACTCTTTTTTATGCTCAGCTACCCCGTCTTTTAAAATAGAAATACAGCTTTTCATAATACTTAGCGGTGTTTTTAATTCATGTGAAACACCAGAAATGAATTCTTTTCGCGTTTTTTCTAACTTTCTTTCCTTTTCAATATCTTCTTCTAACTGTCCAATATGCGAATGGAGTTTATTCGATAGCACATTAATATTTTTCGATAAATCCCCAATTTCATCTTTTGAAGTAATCGGTATTCTTTCTGTAAAATCTAATTTTGCTATTTTCTTCGTCGTATCATTTATTTTTAATAACGGTTTTGCAATTTGTTTTGAATAATAAAACGAAGCTAAAAAAATAAGAACGACTACAAATGCAATGATATAGATGTAGTAATCTTGCACCATTTGTACAGCTTCATCTACGGGCTGTAAAGAAGCCATCGCATAAATATATGTTACTGATCCGTCTTTTTCTTTTATTGGTTTGATTAATAATTTATATTTAATATCATTTTTTTCATAGTCCATTGTTTGTGTTGCATACTGTATGTGCTTGCTCTCTTTTAATAATAAATCTGTTTGAAATTCTTTTATGTTATCTAAGAATATACTATTTTTATAAATTGGATTTACAAGACCTTTTACATCTGGAAACTGTACTTTCGTAACAACCCCACCTATGTAAGCATCTGGTTCTTGGGCAGCTTGCTCCTGAACAGCCGGCTTCTTTTCCTTACCTACTTGTTCCTCAGCTGCTTTCTTTTTCTCCTCATCTAATTTACTCATTTTCTCCTTAAATGCTTTTTCTAACGGTTTATTAGATCCGCTTAAAGTCTTCTTAGATAACGAGAAAGAGAATGGAATAAAACTATCTTCTTTTTTCACGCCAGAAAAAGAAATTCCTTGGCCTAGAAACTGATCTGATGATTTATTATCAATCTCTTCTATATTGACGAGATTGTATAAAGGAATTTTGAATATTTGTTGTCCAAAGCTCTTTTGTTGCCTACGATCTATCGTTACCTCAAAATAAAAATCATCTGCATGCTTTAAATTCCCGTTCTGATCTAATGTCGTAATCCACGTATTATTTTCTCTTAAAAAGTCTTGCTCCAGCTTCTGAATTCCTTCTGCACTTCCTGCATAGTTCAAATAATTCTTTTCGAAGGAATTTAAATTCACTTTAATATCTTCCACTTTTCGATTCGCATAATATTGTTTAAAAAATATCGTTTGTCCAATAAATATCGTCGCTAAAATTAACATACATAATGCTGTTGTGAGGGTAAATAATTTTAGTACAATCCCTTTTCTCATACATTCCCCTCAAATTTATAACCTGTTCGCACTACAGTTGTAATGTACTTTGCTTTCTCTCCCAATTTGTTTCTCAAATTACGAATATGGCTATTAACCGTTCGATCATCACCAGCAAATTCATATCCCCAAATTCTTGAAATCAATTGTTCTCTCGTTAAAACGATTCCTTGATTTTTCATGAAATACGCTAATATTTCAAATTCTGTATGTGTTAAATTAATGTCTGTTCTATTTACTGTAACAGTGCGCGACGGAAAATGAACGTGAATACCGTGGATTGATAATGTATCATCTTCATTCTCTAAGAGTTGCTTTGTCACTTTTCTACTTTCTAACAACCTTTTCGCTCTTGCTAATAAAATGGGCGGACTATATGGCTTCGTCACATAGTCATCTGCCCCGAGTTCAAAACCAAGTAACGTATCATCTTCATCTACACGTGCCGTTAGCATAATAATCGGAACCTCGGATGCCTTACGGATTCTTCGGCAAACGGACCACCCATCAAGTTCCGGCAACATAATATCAAGAATAACTAAATCAACCTCTTCTTCCTCAAATACAACTAAAGCTTCCTTCCCATCTCTTGCTTCAAACACCATATATTTCTCACTTAAAAAATAGTCTTTCAATATTTCACGTAATATATCTTCATCTTCAACAATTAAAATGTTTTTTGCCATAACTTATGTATCCCCCTCCCGCTTTTAGAAACTACAATTCACTTTGAATAACTAGCAGTTAACTTCGCCTCGATAATATATCTATCTGGTGCATCTCCTATATAATCAAATGGATAGCAAGTCGTCAGCGTTAATATCGGTTCTTCTTTTTTTATAATAACAGTCCGATCATCCGCATGGGTAATCCATGTCTTTTGAATTTCATATGTGTACGTTTTATTATCATACTCTAAAACAAGAGTGTCTTTTTCTTTTAACTCTCCTAACTCTGTAAATACAGTATCCCGGTGCCCACTTAGTACAGTATGTCCCCCTCCAGATGGCGTTGTCGTTAAATCACTAACGAACATTCCAACCCCTTTCTTCAACGTTGCATCATCTGCTCCCCAATATATAGAAAACTTCTTTTTTATTTTCGGTATATTTAACATTGCTACCTTTTCTCCTTCTTTATGCTCTGTTTGAGAAGAAGGTACTTGAGAAGTTACGGGTGTTTCATGTGAAAGTTGATCATGTTTTATATTGTTAAGGCTCTTTATTTCTTCTGTCGTTAATTCTTGCGCAGAGCTTTTTCCTTTATACCATTCCATAGCATAATATGATCCCATAAATAGTCCTATAGCCATCAATATAATTCCAATATAATTGAGTACCTTCATATTTCATCCCTCCATGCCAAAAATGGTAGGAATAACCTACCATTTTTAATATATGAAATTATCCCATTCTTTATAGGGCAATATTTTATTTACGCCTTAACTTTATTACGGCGATTCAAACCAAATAACGTCCCTATCCCTACAAGGCACGCGCTTAGTGCCATCATTGCTACATTATTAGATGCTGTATTTGGTAATTTTTCACCTTGTACAACTGGCGTTGCTACTTCTTTTTTTACTGCATCATTTTTTTGTTGTACTTGCGCTGCTTCTTTTTTTGCCATATCATTTTTTAACTGTTCTTGTGCTATTCTCTTTTTCTCTTCTTCACTCTTTTGCTGTATCTTAATTGCTTCTTCTTTTTTTGCTTTATCTTGCTGCACTTGCGCTGCATCTTCCTTTGTTACTGTTCCAGTATCCGCACTTGCTACTGAAGAATATCCTACTGTTAAAAGTGCCATTGCACAGATCGGTAATAGTTTCTTTTTCATTTTATTTCTCTCCTTTTATACGTTTTACATCACTTCGCATCGGATGTATCACTAGAATAAACAAGAGATATAAATATAAGATGCAGATGAAATATATTTCATTTAAAGATTTCATTGTAAAAAAATAAAAAAACATCGCAATATATACGATGTTTTTTCAGGTGTGTGTCTCAATATTTACATGTTACTTTCGCGTGATTTCGAAGTAGAATGGGCCGGAGCGATAACTAATTGTCTCGGCTCAGTTTTCTTTAAGTGATTTTTGACGTTACACTTACGACGTTGAACAACCCACGCTTTAATAGGGTTTGTCAAAATAATCTTTTGCTCTTCGTTAGGGGTCTCTTCTTCAAACCTACAACTTTCGCTCCATTTATTCCATTTCATTGTAAATTTAGAAGAAGAATGATCATCTTCTCGATCAAACAAGTGCAAAAAATCCATTTCGCCAGCTAGCATTACGGTGTTGCTAGTTGCTAAAAAAGAAAAGGTCGTCCAACGTTTCTCCATGCCCTCCTACTCCTTTTTCACATATAGAGTGCCTAAAACTTAATTTACCTAAAATATGCTTGCCTTTTACCTTACACCCATAGTTTATCCAAAACACTACTATGCAACTATCGATTTGCCTTACAACTACCTTACATTTTTGTAAGAAATAAAAAAACCTTCACTCTCTATACGTGAAGGTTTCTCATTTTTCATCTATATGATCTTTCATATGATCGACTCCAACTTCTTGCAGCTGTGACATCATACCATGGGAGATTGCGCCTAATACTAAAGTCATTCCAATTAGTGAAATCCGAATCGCTGGTACATCAATTATGTAGGCCAAACTACCAAGAACAATTGTTAAAAGTAATGCTTTTATAAATGTTGCACTTGTATACTCTTTCTTTCTCATCATAATCACCCTTCATGGAAGCGTTTTCTTAATGTAATCAGTATATCATATCATCTGACTATTTTGTGGGGATTTCTGTAAAAAACTTATATCTTCTTTGACTTTTTCCTTCCTATCCTTTACAGTCGAAATGTTCACAAGTTTTACACTGTAGGAGGACTCCAATGAATATTGAAATAAAAGACACTTTAATTTCTGAAGAACAATTACAAGAAAAAGTAAAAGAATTAGCGCTTCGAATCGAGCGTGACTTTGAAGGAGAAGAAATCGTAGTCATCGCTGTACTAAAAGGATCTTTCGTATTCGCTGCTGATTTAATTCGTCACATTAAAAACGAGGTAACAATCGACTTTATTTCTGCATCTAGCTACGGAAATCAAACAGAAACAACTGGAAAAGTTAAACTATTAAAAGATATCGACGTAAACATTACTGGAAAAAACGTAATTGTCGTAGAAGACATTATCGATTCTGGTTTAACACTTCACTTCTTAAAAGATCACTTCTTTATGCATAAACCAAAGGCACTCAAATTCTGTACGTTACTTGATAAACCTGAACGTCGTAAAGTTGACTTAAAAGCTGAATATGTTGGCTTCCAAATTCCAGACGAATTTATCGTTGGCTACGGCATTGATTGCGCAGAAAAATATCGTAACTTACCATTTATCGCTTCAGTTGTAACGAAATAATCGTATAACTTAAAAAATCGATAGTACATAAAATTTATATCGGCGATTTTTTAAATATATCGACTTACCGACAATAACTGACAATCTTAGCACCCTATTAATAGGAAGAAGCTGTTCTGAAATACATCAGAACAGCTCCTTCTTTCCATTACAAAAAACAGGGAGAGATGAAATATGACAAAGACAAAATTTGAAAAAGTACTCCTCATCGTAAATCCAAAAGCTGGACAAGGCGACTTACATACAAATTTAACGAAAATCGTACCACCTCTTGCCGCAGCTTTTCCTGACTTACACATCCTTCATACGAAAAAGCAAGGTGATGCAACAAAATATTGCCAAGAGTTTGCTAGTAAAGTAGATTTAATTATCGTCTTTGGTGGTGACGGAACAGTATTTGAATGCACAAACGGCTTAGCACCTCTTGAAACTAGACCTACACTTGCAATCATTCCAGGCGGAACTTGCAATGACTTCTCTCGTACACTCGGCGTTCCGCAAAACATTGCAGAAGCAGCAAAACTTATCACAAAGGAACACGTAAAACCAGTTGACGTCGCAAAAGCAAATGGACAACACTTCTTAAACTTCTGGGGCATTGGACTTGTCTCTGAAGTATCAAATAATATTGATGCAGAAGAAAAAGCAAAGCTTGGAAAAATCGGCTACTACTTAAGTACAATTCGGACTGTAAAAAATGCTGAAACATTCCCGGTAAAAATTACGTACGACGGACAAGTATATGAAGACGAAGCTGTTCTTGTTATGGTTGGCAACGGTGAATATCTTGGTGGTATCCCTTCCTTTATTCCGAATGTAAAATGTGATGACGGAACACTTGATATTTTCGTAGTCAAATCAACAGGTATTCAAGCATTTAAAGATTATATCGGAAAGAAACTATTTGAAGACTCAAATGAAAATGACATCTTCCACGTAAAAGCGAAATCCATTCATATTGAAACAGAGGAAGAAAAAGAAGTAGATACAGATGGAGAAAGTTCCCTTCACACACCTTGTCAAATTGAATTGTTGCAAGGGCACTTTACGATGATTTATAATCCTGCGGTTGTGTAATACAAAAAGACGAGCTAAAATGTTAGCTCGTCTTTTTTCTTAGAAAGGTTTTAGTCTACTCTTTCGTTGTTAATATGAGTTTTCGTAATCAAACTCCACCCAATTTTTCCAGTGCGTATTAGCATTCTTATTTACAATTTCACTAGAGTATACCATAGACATACTTACCTTTCATTTTCTAATAATAGTACTAAAAAATAGTAGAATGGCTGGTTTGCATGCCCTAGTTATTTTTAGGTACAATGAAGGAAAGAAGCACCTTAATATAAGGAGAGGACAACCTTTGTGCAACCAACAGTTAGTTAATTTACGCATTGATCTTGCATTTAAACAATTGTTTGGTACGAATGGTAGTGAAGATATTCTCATTGCCTTTTTAAACGCGATGTTACAAGAGTCTTTAGCGTCACCTATTGCTTCTCTACAAATAGAAGATCCACATTTACACAGGGAACATGAAGAAGATAAGTTATCTATTTTAGATATTTCAGCTACATTAGACACAGGAACAAAAGTCAATGTAGAAATACAACTCAATAATAATCACGATATGATTAAACGCAGCTTATATTATTGGGGAAGATTATACACATCTCAACTACAAAAAGGGATGCCCTACAGCGCACTTCATAAAACCATCACCATAAATTTATTAAACTTCGTAATGTTTTCCGAACAAAAATCCTTCCATACAACGAGCATATTATGGAATACTCAACAACAAAAACTATTAATTGATGACATAGAAATTCACATTGTAGAAATTCCAAATCTAACAATGCAGTGGCATGAAGAAAAGGTCAATCCATGGAAAGATCCATTTGCTAGATGGCTCTTATTACTTACCGCAAATGAGGATGAACACTTAACTAAAACATTGGAGGATATTGCTATGAACCGAGATCCTATTTTACAAAAGGCATTACATAAATGGGAACGTATGAGTCAAGATTCCTCTTTTCGTCAAGCTTATGACGCAAGAGAAAAGGTTTTAATGGATGAAGCAGCAAAATTTGCCCATGCAGAGACAGAAGGAATAAAAAGAGGAATGGAACAAGGGATTAAAAAAGGGCTTGAACAAGGCATTGAACAAGGCATTGAAAAAGGGCGAAAAGAAGGAGTTCAACAGGGGAAAATTCAAATGATTAAAAGTATGTATAATCTTGGTATACCGCTTGAAACAATTGCTAAGGCAAGTAAATTGAGTGTACATGATGTTGAACGAATTTTAGAAAATAAATAATGATAAAAAGGCGAAAGAGAACATAATTTTCACTATGTTCTCTTATGCTCTTTTTTATTTACTAACAATCCCAAAATAAGCACGAACCGTCAACAAATAATAACCAATATAAATAACGCTATACACGCCGATGCTAATTAATAACGGAACTGCAATTTCATACGGAAGTACTGTCGCTAATCCTGTTAGCGCAAATAAAGTGTGTAATATACCTACTACTAAAGGAATGAAGAAAATAAATCTCATTTGTTTTGCGATTGCTTTTTTCATTTCTTTTTTCGTGACACCGAGTTTTCGAAGAACGATGTAACGCTCACGATCTGCATGTGCTTCTGTTAATTGTTTGAAGTAAATGATAGACCCTGTTGCGAGTAAAAATACAAGTCCTAAGAACATACCACTAAACATCATTAACCCTGTTTTTTCAATACCATCACGGAATATCGTGTAAAAATCACCAAACTGTCTTTTTCCTTCTGCATCTTCTTCTGGTATTAATTTCTGTAGTTTTTCTGTTAACAGTTTACTATTTCGATCATCTTTCACATCAATATTTTTCACAGTATGAGAACCAATTGTCTTCTTCGCTTGCTCATACGCTTCATCCGGAACGACAACTACAAGTTCATATAAGTTTGTAATATTTCGTCCTTTTACATCTTTCATTTGTACTGGTGCTACTCCTCCAATGGGGAATATAACTTTTCCATTTTTATATACACCACTATCCCCATTTCTTTCACTATACATGCCATCAAATGCATACGCTTCATTCTTCTTTAAATTTATAGTTTCCTCATTTGCATATGTTGCGATTGTATTAAATGATGACTGTGCAATAAGTTCTGTTGTTCTTGATTGTAATGAAGTTCCATCACCGTATTCTCCTACTACGTTTACCGTCTCTAGTTCATATTGATGAATGACTTCATTCTTTCCTTCTTTTAAAATCTCATTCACTTTACGATCTAGTTCCATATCTTTCTTTTCGTATGAATAACTAACTGGATGATATTTCTTCGCCTGCATATATGTGTTGTAATACATCGTAACAGAAGTTCCAACCGCCGTTAACGTTACTGCACTTAATACTGCAATTGTTGCTAAAGATTTTGCATTTCCTTTAATGCGGTATAGTAATTGAGATGTCGTCACCATTTTCATTCCGTTATAAAATGAAGATTTTTTATTTCGCACTCTTTTTAATGCAAAAACAGTAAAGAACTTAAATAATAAATATGTTCCAAGTACTGTCGCTAATAAAATATAAAGTGCAAGTGGCATAAAGTTATCACTGTTTGAATTTTTAATAGCCGTTACTGACAAGAAATAACCTGATCCAATTAATAATAAAGAAATGATAGCCATTATTTTAGAATCTTTCGGCATGATTTCGCCTTCGTTATCTGCACGGAATAACTCGATTAACTTAAATTGATAAATAACGCGGTATCCTTTAAATGATGTGTATAAAATGATGAGACAAAAAATAAATGCTGTATCTATAACCGCTCCAATTGGCACTTCAAAATGAACATTTACATGTAGCTCTAACATATTTAAAAGTAGCTTTAGGAATCCTTTTGAAAGTAAACTACCAATTACAATTCCGATTACTAACGATAATAAACCCATTAACATGTTTTCATAAAAAAGCATTTTACCTATTTCTTTTTTTCGAATACCAAGTAAAGAATAAAGACCCATTTCTTTCTTACGCTTTCGTGTAAAGAAACCATTCGAATATATAATAAATATCGCAACGAAAATAATGAGCATTACACTCGCAAGCTGGAATCCTCGTCCGATGTTATCTCCAGCTTCACTTATTTGTGAATTGTATTGCAACGCCTTAAAGGTAAAATAAATGACGATGCTAAAAATCATAGAAGCAAAGTATATAAAGTAATCTTTAAAATTTCGTTTTATATTACGAAGGGCGATGCTAGATAAGCTCATTTGTCGCACCTCCAGATATGGAAGACATCACATCAATAATTTGCTGGAAGAACTGTTTTCGTGTCATCCCTTTACGATGTAATTCTTTATATAACTTTCCATCTTTAATAAATACAACGCGTTTACAATAACTTGCTGCAAACGCATCATGCGTTACCATTAAAATCGTTACAAGATCTTTTTCATTTAATGTCTTCATACTTTCTAATAAATCCGTCGCTGACTTTGAATCAAGCGCACCAGTTGGCTCATCTCCAAAAATCATACTTGGATTTGTTACAATCGCTCTTGATGCTGCGCAGCGTTGTTTTTGTCCACCTGACGCTTCATACGGATACTGATTTAAAATATGATCTATACCAAACTTCTTTGCAATTTCCTCTACGCGAGATTCTACTTCTTTCGCCTTCACTTTTGATAAAGCGAGCGGCAATGCAATATTTTCTCTTACTGTTAACGTATCTAATAAATTATAATCTTGAAAAATGAACCCTAAATGATTTCGGCGAAATAATGCCAATTCATCATCATTCATCTTCACAATATCCTTTCCATCAATTAAAATCTCACCTTTTGAAGCTGTATCAATAGTAGAAAGAACATTCAAAAGCGTCGTCTTACCAGAACCAGACGGTCCCATAATACCGACAAACTCTCCTTCTTTCACCTGCAGATGAATATCTTTCAACGCTTCAAACGTATTCCCGCCTGTATTATATATTTTCGAAATCCCTTTCGCTTCTAACATTGTTTTCATCTATCTGTACCTCCTGTTATTATTCTTGATGTTCTTTTTAAGCAACAGAATTCAGTATAGATACATTTTCTTAACAAATAGTGCTAGGGTTTCTTAATATTTTCTTAAAAAGAAATGCAATAATCATAAAAAAGTCTGCAGTTGTTACACTGCAGACTTTCAAATGTTTAATAGATTGATTAAGCTAAATATGCTTGTTGTAATGCCTCTAAGCCATCTTTATAAATTCCATGGAATAGATGAATTGCCTCTTCATCAGTAACCTCTACAGGAGTGAAGCTACCAGACCATTCAACTAATGATGTGTTAGCATCTTTACCTTCTTTAACACGAATTGTAGATAAATAATTCGTCACAGGGAACGGTGCTTGCATAATTGAATATGTGTAGTAGCGCTCTTTCTCATTAAATGCTTCTAAACGCTCTACAATCTCATCGCCATCAGGATTAGCTAAATGACGTACACGTCCGCCTTCCGTTACTTTACTGCTAGGAATATACGGTAACCAATCTGGAAGTGCATCAAAGCCTCCAATTAATTGCCATACTTGTTCAGGTGAAGCTGGAATTTCAATAGATGTAATAGTATTTGCCATCTTCATTACTCTCCTTTTTATTTAACGTTAATTGGTAGTGGTGCATTAGCTGCAACTAATTTTTGTTCACGCATTTCTTCCCAGAACGCTGCCGGAATTACTGTTTTCAATGCAGCTTGGTCTTCTGCAATTCTTTCCGGTTTACTTGCACCAGGAATAACAGCTGCAACCGCTGGGTTAGCCAGTGAAAACTGTAAAGCAGCAGCTTTAATACTGATTCCATGACGATCTGCAAGGTTTTTAATTTTATTAACTTTTGCAATGATTTCTGGTGACGCTTTTTGGTATTCGAAGTGAGCACCTCCAGCAAGAACGCCTGAGCTATATGGTCCACCAACAACAATGTCCATATTGTTGTTTACAGCAGCAGGCATTACGCGTTCTAGCGCACGCTCGTGGTCTAATAATGAATAGCGACCAGCTAGTAAAGAAACATTTGGTTTTGCTTCTTCTAAGTCCAGCATAAGTTCAATTGATTCTACTTTATTTACTCCAAGGCCCCAGCCTTTAATTACACCTTCATCACGTAATTGAGTAAGTGCACGGAATGCTCCTGTTCGAGCAATTTCAAATTGTGAAATCCACTCATCTCCATAAAAATCTTGTGCTACATCATGAATATAAACAAAATCTAGACGATCTGTTTTTAAACGTTTTAAACTATCTTCAATAGAACGAAGAGTTGCATCCGCACTGTAGTCGTTGATAATTTTATTTTTACGACCAAATTCGAAAAGTCCGCCTTTTTCACCTAAATCACGTGTAGATGGATCTTCCAATTCATCTGAAATAATTCGACCTACTTTTGTACTTAAGAAGTACTCATCACGATTTCTTTTCGATAGTGCTTCACCAAGACGAATCTCTGCTAAACCAGATCCATAAAGTGGAGCTGTATCAAAGTAACGAACACCATTATCCCAAGCAGCATCTACTGTTGCGATTGCTTCTTCTTCCGGAATATTACGGTACATATTACCTAGTGGTGCTGTACCAAAACCAAGTGTACCTTTTAATAAATCTTTCATTTAAAATCTCCTCCTAAAATCTATTTAAAAATGGTTAATGGATATCAATTAATGTGAAAAGGACTGACCTAAAGGATTCGGGTAGGCAAAGCCGTATGCACTTCAAAGCACGATAGTTATTAAAAATAACGTAGATGCTTTTTAGTTCCACACTACTCATTTCCCTCTCACGTATGTAATTATGTCTTATCTACAACGCAATAAAAAGTACGCACTTTAAAGTGTTATAGATACTAATAAGTAACAATTTTATGTTTCAACGTCTGTAGCTTCAAAATAAAATAATTAAAAATGATTTTATAAAAAAATCCCCTATTCTTGCGGAGGTAACTTTAGAAATTATCAGTGGAACATAGAAAGTTGTTATTATTTCTTCATAAAAAAAGACCACAACGAATCGAAATATATTCGTTGTGGTCTTTTACCTTATTTAAAATATTAAATTACATTTCGAACAAAAAGGAGCAGAATTCCCTTTTCTAATTTTCGCATCACATTTTGGACAATATACGTATCGCTCTTCTATCTTTTGTCGTTCTATCATATGTAAAGATACTACCCTCATACTACACATAATCCCAATTAATATAAGACTAACAATGAGTAGCATACCTCTCACTCCTCCCTTTAAATTTTACCATAAAATAACAAACCCGATTCTCTCATTAAGAATCGGGTTTATACTTACAATCCTAACTTTGCCTTCGCACCGTCAGGAATTTTATCTATCGTTACTTGCACTTTATCATGTAAAATCTTTCCCCTTGTAAGCACATGCCAGTACGAACCTTTTTGTAATTCACCTACTCCATCAATCGTTACTTCTTTTTCTTTCCCATCCTTATCGTAAGCTTTCACCGTATATTCACGGCCTTTATTTCCGCCTAACTCTTTTCCATCATTATCAATAATTGCGTAATGATTCTCTATATCAAGAAATGGGTTCATCTGATCTAATAGCTTACTCCCATTTAATAAATATGCCGCTCCTGCGACGATAACAATCATTGCTCCAAAAATAAATCTTTTCATCTATATTCCGCCTTTCATTATGTTTTTATTTATGACATTTCTAAGTATAGGACGCATTTCTTAATAAAAACTCATATGGTTTCTTAACTTTTTCTTAATGTAGAGAACATGTGAGATCACATCTAGGTACATGAAATTATATCGACGATTTTTCAAATATATCGAACACAAATCGAAATATATCAACGATTTTTTCAATATATCGACGTTTCGACAAGGAATATCGACTTACCGACAAAAACTGACAGTAGAACCGCACAACAAAAGAGGCTGTCCAAAATGTATTTTGGAACAGCCTCCGCTACTTACTCACTACTACACTTCTTTTTACGTAAAACAAACTGCCAATTAAAACGACAACTACGCCAAAATACACGCCATACTCTATCGCAACTGCTACAATCCTTTCAATATGTTGTCCAAATAAAGAACCGAGCACGAAATAAATGAGTGTCCAAACAAACCCTGTCGTATAGGAATACAAAGCATATATCCGAAATGACATGTTATTCATCCCAACTAAATATGGCACGATATGTCTTACAACTGGTATGAAGTAACTTGTGACTAACGCGTAATGGCCATACTTCTCTACCATTTGTTGCGATTTCAAAAGATATTTCGCCTTTTTCTTTTTCATTAGCTTATCAAGTACTTTCGTACCAAATATTTTCCCTAATATATAACCTAAAGATAGCCCTGATACAACACCTAAATACGTTAATACAAATGCAGGAATGACACTTAATATCCCTAGTGAAGATACAAAGCCACCACTCATCACAATCATTTCGTCTGGAATTGGCATACCGATAATCCCTAACCATAAACAGAAAAATAACGCCCAATAACCGTATTGTTCAATATAAGATAATAATTCTTGCAATTCCATTATGCATATGCTCTCCTTAGCTCTTTTTTACAGCTAAAGACGTACGCTGGTGGGAAATTGAGCCACACTTTTTCTAGTGTAATTTCAGGGAAGAAAAGCTGTATAAATCCTTTTTTCACAAGTGAATATTGAAATGTAATGAATTCCCCATTCTCATGTATCGCTTCCATTACATTGTTTAAAATGCCCTTTGAAACTTCTTCTGGCAAAGAAGTAAAAGGCAATCCTGATAAGACGTAATCAACGCATTTTATATGGAACTCTTCCATATACTTCTTTATATTTTCAGCTGAACCGTGTACAACAATGACGTTCTGCTCATCTTTAAACTTTCTCTTTAACTCTTTGCAAAACACTTCATTAATTTCAATAAGAAGAAATATTATTTCCTTCTTCTTTCTCTTCATAATTTCTTTCGTAAAGACTCCTGTACCAGGCCCTAACTCTACAATGCATTTTGCTTTATTAAAATCAATTACATCTACCATTTTCTTTGCTAATATTTTTGAACTTGGCGCAATTGCACCAGTATGTTTCGGATGTTTAATAAATTCATGTAAGAATGTTATGAGTTGCATGTAAACCTCTCCCCATTCGTTCGATAGTTTTTAACTTGTTTCTAAGTATAACTATCGTTTCTTAATAAAAATTGAGGAGATTTCTTAAGATTTTATGAAGAATGTATCATTCATTCTTATACATGAAATCTTTCGTATTACATAAATAAATACCTCTTTTATATTTATTCATTTGATATAATGAATAAATATAAAAAGGAATTTCATGGAAGGTACCATCTCTATGTCTATTTTCATACAACATATGCAGAATTTAATTTGTAAATCACCTTTCATTATTATCCAATATATGTAATCCTTTTTGCGTGAGAAAAAAATTCAAATAACAAGAAATTTATATCTTATAGAAAAAATGTAGATTTAAGTATTAATATTTCAAAACGATTGAAAAGGAGAAGATAATGAATAATTCCATCGACCTACAGCACTTATGCGATCTTGTACATAGCACTTTTCATGTACCTGTTCAATTTCTATCTACTGATAGAAAAATTGTGTATGAATCTACTTCTCATACGATTGGTAGTCCTTTTTATTCTTCTAAAGAAGAACATCTGAATGAACTTTATCAAGAAAACGCTCCTTGTAATTTTCCAATTTTCAAAGGGAATAAATATCTTGAGAATTTCATTAGCATCCATATAACAGATCATGAACATATAAAAGGAACGATTATAATCGGCCCTACTGCCTATCCAAAAGTATCAGATGAAATGGCTATTAAACTTATGAAATATTTCAACTGTCATAATAAAATGCAGCAAGGAGTAGAGTACTATCAATTTCTACCTGAGATTAAAAAAAGTACGCTAATTGATATAAGTATTTGGTTACATTACGTCATTTTCAATGAAAAATTAAATCGCGATATTGTTTGGGAAAAAAATAAATTGCTCGAAGATGTTTCTTATAAAATCGTAAATCCTGATCTATATATTTCAAAACGTCGCCGGCATGATCCGCAAAATTATGACATATCATTGGAACGTAAATTTTTTTCAGCCATTAAAGAAGGCAATAAAGAAAAAGTCATACAATATGCGTATTCCTTCCCACAAGAAGATGCGGCAATTTCATCCAAAGGAGATCAACTTAGAAACCAAAAAAATAACGGTATTATCGCAATTACACTAGCTGTTCGATATGCGATAGATGGTAATCTTCCATCAGACATTGCTTTTTCACTTGGTACTTTATATATCCAAACGATTGAAAAGCTAGATAACATGTATTCCGTAAATAGATTAATTGAAGATGCATTATGTACTTTTGCAGAACGGGTGAAAGAATATAGTGATCAAGCATATTCTAATTCCATTACTACATGCCTAAATCATATTCACAAACATATTTACGATGAAATAACTCTCAATGACCTTGCTAACCTTTTACATATTTCCCCTACTTATTTATCAAAGTTATTTAAAAAAGAAGTGGGAATTCCTTTAAGTGAATACATCCAGAGGGAACGCGTAGAAGAAGCAAAAAAATTATTAACATTAACGACTTATCCACTATCAGATATTTGTGCCTGGCTTAATTTTAATGACCAAAGTTATTTCACAAGAGTCTTCAAAAAAATTACTAGTATGACTCCTAGACAATATCGTGAAAATCATACCGTTATATAAAAACGCTTTCTTAAATGAAGGTGAAATAGTTGTCATACTAGCTCACCTTCCTCAAGCCGATTTATTGTCCTTCATCCACACTTATCTTAATAAAGTTTTAATCCTCTTCAAAAAAGTACAAGAATGACAAATAAATTACTATAAATAAGTTAATGAATTTGATAATTTTTTAGTACTAAGCAAATTCGGCTCCAAATCATCCATCATTGTTTCGTTCTATACATAAGTTGCTTACGCAATTATAAGTAACGACTACTTCCATAGTGATTAACCTTTCTATATAGAAAATATATTGTTAGGAGAATAGAAAGCATGAGTAGTACAAATATATCAAAATCGCCTCAAATGACTATTACGTCTAAACAATCTGCTGACATAAAAGAATCGCGAAAAGTATCGCCATACGATGATAGAGAAAGAATTGAAGACACTTTATTACGCTCATTCATTTCAGAAAAAGAAATATTGCTAACTTATTATAAAGATGGTTATTTCCCTACAAGTTATATGACTGTAATTGAATTAAACCCTTTGAAACGTTCTTTAATATGCATAGGTGCCTTTGACCGCAAACATACTTTTAGTTTAATCGATATAATCGATGCGCGTTAATTATTTCTATAAAACAAAAATAGCCATTCACCTCATAAAAATTAGGTAAATGGCTATTTTATTTTCTCACAGCTTCACTTATTATTTCGCACTTACAATCTTATAATAAGAACGAACTGTTAAGAAGTAATATCCAATATAAATGACGCCGTATACTCCAATACTAATTAGAAGCGGAATCATAATTTCAAATGGTAATATATTTGCTAAACCTTTTAGTGCAAATAAGCTGTGCAGAATTCCGATTACTAACGGAATAGCGAAGATAAAGCTCACTTGTTTTGCGATAGCCTTCTTCATCTCTTGCTTCGTTACACCAACTTTATGAAGGACAACGTAACGATCACGGTCAGCACTTGCTTCTGTAAGCTGCTTAAAGTAAATGATTGAGCCTGTCGCTAATAGGAAGACTAATCCTAAAAATAGTCCAATGAACATCATTAAGCCTGTCGTTTCAAGCCCCATTTGGAATCCTGTATAGAAATCATTAAATGGTTTTAAAACTTCTGATTCACCAGCTGGCATAACGCTTGCTAATTTCGCTGTTAACTCTTTACTATTCCGCTCACCTTTTACATCAATATTTTTTACAATACGCGTTTCGTTTACTTGTTTCGCTTGCTCATATGTTTGATCCGGAACGATTACAAATAGTTCATTTAAGTTTGTAACACTTCTACTATTTACACCTTTAATTGTTAACTCTTTTGATTCATTTCCAACAGGGAATACAGCTGTATTTCCTGTGTAAAGAGGACCAAAATCAAGATTTTCAATATATAAGCTATCATATACAAAAGCTTCACTCGCACTTAAATTTACAGGTTCTACATCTAAATGTTTCGCAAGTGCATTAAAGTTTGATTGAGAAATAAGCTCGTACTGCTTCGTAATATTGTAGTGCGTGTTCAGAACTTGATCCGCTCTTTCACCTTTAAATGTTCCTTTCACAGGAATCATTTCAACATCTGCTTCATATGTCACTGGATGATTATTCTTCTCTCCAGCAAGTATTTCATTTACTTTTTTATCTAATGCTTCATCTTTTTTCTCATAAGAATAACTATATGGTGCAGCCACTTTTGATTGCGTGAATGTATTGTAATACATCGTAACTGACGTACCAACCGCCGTTAATGTTACTGCACTTAAAATAGCAATTGTCGCAAGTGACTTTGCATTTCCTTTAATGCGATATAGTAACTGTGATGTCGTTACCATATTCATACCGTTATAAAACGCTGACTTATTATTTCTTGCACGTTTCAATACAAATACTGTGAAGAACATGAACAATAAATAAGTTCCTGCTACTGTCGCTAATAAAATGTATAATGCGACGACCATAAAGTCTGCATACATAACTGCTTTCATGTACATTAACGCTAAGAAATAACCTGAACCGATTAAGAAAACTGAAATTAATGCCATAATGACAGAGCCTTTTGGCATTGCTTCTCCTTCACGTTCTGCGCGGAAAAGTTCAATTAACTTAAAGCGATAAATTAAACGATATCCTTGAAGTGATGTATATAAAATAATCACAAAGAAAATAATTGCTGTATCAATAACGGCAGCCATCGGTACTTCAAAATGAACATTTAAGTTTAATCCCATCATGCTTACTAGCAGTTCAAGGAATAATTTTGAAAGGACACTACCAATCGCAATCCCGATAATTAAAGACATTAATCCCATTAACATATTTTCATAAAAGAGCATTTTACCAATCTGTTTTTTACGAATACCTAATAAGGAATATAGTCCAACTTCTTTTTTACGTTTTCTTGTAAAGAATCCGTTCGAATATATAATAAACACCGCTACGAATATAATTAGCATGACACTAGAAACTTGGAACGCTCCACTAATTTTTTTAGAAGCTTCCGCTGCTTTTTCCATTTGTGAATTATATTGCAGTGCTTTAAATGTAAAGTAAATAACGATACTAAAAATCATAGATGCAAAATATACAAAGTAGTCTTTAAAATTCCGCTGTATGTTGCGGAGGGCAATGCTAGATAAGGTCATCAGCCATACCTCCGGAAATAGCAGACATTACGTCAACGACTTGTTGGAAGAATTGTTTACGCGTTAATTCACCGCGGTGCAATTCTTTATATAACTCACCATCTTTAATGAAAATAACTCGTTTACAGTAACTTGCCGCAAATGCATCGTGCGTTACCATTAAAATTGTAGAGTTATCATATTCATTTAGCGACTTCATACTTTCAAGTAAATCTGTTGCTGATTTAGAATCAAGTGCTCCAGTCGGCTCATCCCCGAAAATCATACTTGGATTTGTAACAATCGCACGTGATGCTGCACAGCGCTGTTTCTGCCCACCAGATACTTGATATGGGAACTGACTTAAAATATGATCAATACCAAATTTCTTTGAGATTTCAAGAACGCGGCGATCGATTTCATTTGCTTTCACCTTTGATAACGCAAGAGGTAACGCAATATTCTCTTTCACCGTTAACGTATCTAATAAGTTATAATCTTGGAAAATGAACCCTAAATGATCGCGGCGGAATAACGCTAACTTATCATCATTCATTTTCACGATATCTTTTCCATCAATTAAAATCTCACCGTTCGTCGCATTATCAATTGTAGAAAGAACGTTTAGTAAAGTCGTCTTACCCGAGCCAGAAGGTCCCATAATTCCAACGAACTCACCTTCTTTTACTTGTAAGTTAATACCTTTTAACGCTGCAAATTTATTACCACCCGTGTCATACACTTTTTCAATATTTTTTGCTTCTAACACTGTTTTCATCTCGACATCCCTCATTTCATCTATTCTCTATTTTCACTATATACATTCTCTACTCTTGCCACTATCGATGTTTCTTACACAAACATGACAGTTATGTAAGCCCGGTGAGCAAAGAAATCAAAATTTAACCTAATGAATCAAAGTACTTTGTTACTATAACATTGGGATATCATGCCATCCATTCATTCTCCTTACAGGAACATTACAATTTTGTAAGGTAAAAAATGCACCCTACAAAGTTGTGCATGAAATGTCGGATGGGGCTATTTTTTTCCTGCTATTCTATTTAACAAGGAGGTCATGGTTATGGATTCACTTAAAAACATGAACGCTGCAATGCAGTATATTGAAGACAACCTTACACATGAAATTGATTTTAAAGAAGTCGCAAAAATAGCTTATTGCTCCGAATATCATTTCAAAAGAATGTTTTCTTTCCTAGCTGGCATATCACTATCAGAATATATTCGCTGTAGACGTCTTACTCTCGCTGCTTTTGAACTAAAAAATAGCGATACAAAAGTGATTGATGTCGCTATAAAATATGGCTACAATTCACCAGATTCATTCTCTCGTGCCTTTCAAAATTTGCAAGGGATAACACCTTCAGAGGCCCGAAGTAGTAGTCATTCTTTAAAAGCCTATTCACCAATGACCTTCCAATTATCCATTCAAGGAGGAAATGAAATGAACTATCGAATTGAAGAAAAAGACTCATTTCAAATTATAGGTATTACCAAACGAGTACCAATCGTTTTTAACGGTGTAAATGAAGAAATTGCTTCTATGTGGAAAAGTTTAAATCCAGAGGCTATTCAAACATTAAAGTCCCTTTCAAACATGGAACCTACTGGAATCATTAGTGCTTCTACTAACTTTTCTGAAGGAAGAATGGAGGAAAAAGGCGAACTCGATCACTACATTGGAGTAGCCACAACGAAAGATTGCCCAGAGCAATTCGCGCAACTTGAAGTCGCAACTTCAACGTGGGCTATATTTGAAGCTGTCGGTCCATTTCCTGAAACATTACAAAATGTATGGGGACGCATTTATTCCGAATGGTTCCCTTCCTCGAACTATGAACTAGCAGAAGGACCAGAAATATTGTGGAATGAACAGAAAGATATATCTTCTTCAAACTTTAAAAGTGAAATTTGGATACCAGTTTTGAAGAAGTTATAAAAAAAAAGCTACTTTTCCATGAAAGGAAAAGCAGCTTTTTTACATTTTTAGTTCTTTTTTATAAACAACATAGGAATATCCCATCGTACCAACAACCAATACAGCAACTACACTTAACAAACTAATCATTTTCCACATTCCCGGTAGAAACGCCGAAATCATAATTACAATACCGCCAATCATCATAATCTTTGATCCTAACCGATGTGTTTTTCTCCACACTTCCTCACTACTTAACGTCCACGGTGTTTTAATACCTATGAAGAAATTTGGTTTACATTGCTGCATATAATTGCCTAGTACAACAAAGAAGATACCGACAATTATGTTCACAACAATTCCAATTGGAACGTTATATCCTAAAGCATTTGCTAGTGTCATCATATTAATAGTAAATAAGAAAAATAAAATTGCTCCATTTATCCTTCCAAGTGCTTTAGGAAATTTTTTATAGTTATCGTACTTCGGATCTATCTTAGGTAATACAGTCACTACTGCATATATAAAAACCATAATTGCTACATCAAAAATCATCATTCCCATTTTTGACATATGCCCATCTACTTCGCCATCAATGTTCCAATGACTCGGAACTTCTCCCGGTAAATAAGGCCACGCGATACTCCATGCAATAATCGTTAAAGCAATTAACAGTAACGGAAATATATGCTTTCTCATTTCCCCTCTTCCCCCTTATTCGTAAACGTAAACACCCAAGTCAATAAATCTTGAAAGACAGTTGTGTTTAAAGAGTACATAACGAATTGACCTTTCTTTTCATCTTGAATAAGTTCAGCATTTTTAAGTGCGTTTAAGTGGTGTGAAATACTTGATTTTGTCATATTGAAATGTTCAGCGATCTCACCAGCGGTTAGATCACCTTCTTTTAATAAGTCTAAAATTTTTCGCCTTGTTGGATCTGCTAATGCTTTGAATGCTTGATTCAATGTCTTTCTTCCTTTCTATAATTAGACATTTAGATATTTATCTAAACGTTAAACCAATTACCATTATTTGTAAATTTTATCCAGCGCCCTTTTTACTTTTTACGCTTTTGCCCTATACTGTTTATTAGCTTATCTTTCAACATAATGAAAAGACTTGAAACACATGATACACTATATCTACAATTGTTTTTTTAGGAGGAATATACATATGTACAAAATTTTAATCGTTGAAGACGATCCAAATATTTCATCATTACTACAATCTCACATTCAAAAGTACGGTTACGACGCTGTTGTTACTGAAAACTTTGATGATATTATGGAATCGTTTAATGCAGTGAAACCACATCTTGTTTTACTTGATGTAAACTTACCGAAATTCGATGGATTCTACTGGTGCCGTCAAATTCGTCATGAATCTACTTGTCCAATTATTTTCATTTCAGCGCGTGCAGGTGAGATGGAACAAATTATGGCGATTGAAAGCGGTGCAGATGATTATATTACAAAACCGTTCCACTACGACGTTGTAATGGCGAAAATTAAAGGTCAATTACGTCGTATTTACGGTGATTATGCCCCAAATATTTCTGAACGTATCGTTGAAGTAGAAGGTTTAAAACTATTCCCAGAACGTCCAGAAATTCATTTTGGATCTGAGCAAGTTCTTTTAACGAAGAAAGAAGCTATTTTAGCAGAAATGTTATTATCTAAATTCCCTCGTACGGCGAGCCGTGAAGATTTACTAGCTGCTCTATGGGATGACGAGAGCTTCGTTGAAGAAAACACATTAAACGTAAACATTACGCGTCTTCGTAAAAAGTTCAATGAGCTTGGTATTGAAAATGCTATTGAAACAGTGCGCGGACTTGGGTATCGTTTTAACGCAACTTGGAGTGAATAAGCATGAAGCTATTTTTACGTGATCATTTTGCATTTTTTCTACTGTACGTATTAAACTTCGGTATCATCTTCGTTCTTTATGATGCAGTAGATGGATTTCAAAATAATAAATTTTACTTCGTCGTTTTAAGTTTATATTTATTCATTTGTTTCCTTGCTTATCGTTACGTTCGCAATCGTAGAATGTACCATAGATTAAGTGAGCAACCAGAGAAAATGGAAGATGCATTCATTGAAAGAGCAACTGCTCCGATGCCCCACGGCGTAAATGAACTCGTGCGTACGCAGTATCGTCTCTTCCAAAAAGAACTACAATCGTATGAAGTAAAACAACAAGAACATCAATTATTCATTAACCACTGGGTGCATCAAATGAAGACACCTGTTTCTGTTATGCAGCTTATGGTGCTCGAAATGGAAGATGAACATTTGATTCCGAAATTCAAAAAAGAATTAGAACGATTAAATCAAGGGCTTGATATGGCTTTATATATGGCAAGATTAAATAACTTCCATGAAGATTTCCATGTCGAGACGATTTCATTAAAAGATACAGTAACGAAAAATATTAACGGATTAAAAGAACTATTTATTCGTAATGGCGTTTTCCCTGTTTTAGAAGTCCATTCTGATTTAAAAGTCGCTTCTGATGCGAAATGGCTAAAATTTATCATCTATCAGTTAATGACAAATGCTGTTCGTTACTCTGGTGAGCGCGGAAAGAAAGTGTTCTTATCTGCTTACCGAAACGGAAAAGATATTATTTTAGAAGTTCGTGATGAGGGTGTTGGTATTCCGCAAGAAGATATTCGAAGAGTATTTGAACCGTTTTACACTGGAAAAAACGGCCGTACATTCGGAGAATCTACTGGTATGGGACTTTATATTGTAAGTAAAATTTGTGATTATTTAGGTCACTCTGTCAAACTTGATTCTGAAGTTGGTAAAGGAACGACGATTAAAATCATCTTCCACAACGCTGCAAATAATCAAGCAGAACATACGGAGAAGGTGACCGAAGCATGATCGTAACATATGCTAGCAAAATGTATGAGAACTTACTCTCATACATTTTTTGCAATAAAACTACTTATTTGCCTTCTAGCAGGAGGTACGTATTATGACCTTTTGGCAGTTTGCCTTTAAAAATGTAACACGTAATTCCAGAGCTTATTTTGCTTATTTCGTAAGCAGCTCGTTTTCCATCGCTGTTTTCTTTTCATTCGCTGTTTATTTATTTCATCCGAAATTACAAGAGTTCAGTATGAGCTCTGAAATTTCAGGATTAATGATTTTTTCAGAAGTTGTCATTGTCTTATTCTCTTTCTTCTTTCTTATGTATTCAATTGGATCGTTTTTAAAAGTTCGTAAAAAACAATTTGGTGTGTTAACCGTTTTAGGTATATCAAAAAAGCAATTACACCGACTCATTTTCACTGAAAATATGTTAATTGGTATTTTGTCTATCTTTTTCGGTATGCAGTTTGGACTTGTCTTTTCGCAATTTTTCTTATTAGTAACAGCGAAAATTACACATCTACCAGGGACATATTTATATCCCCCTACGAATGCTTTCATTTTAACAACGATTGTGTTTCTTGGTCTCTTTATCGCTGTATCTTCATTTACACCCATGCTAATTCGTACGAAAAAGACGGTAAACCTATTAAAAACGAATGGTAGGAAACAAAAGGAAAGAAAACCATCCATATTTATCTCTCTATTTGGTGCTATCTGTTTATTAGGTGGTTATATTTTAGCGGCAAACCCTAAATATTTCTTCTCAATAAACACGCAAGTAGGCGTTATCTATATGGTTTCAAGTGTTTTTGTGATTCCAGCACTTGTTACAATTGGGACATATTTTTTCTTTTCTCAAATTAGTTTCTTACTTATTTATATTTTAAAGAAAAGAAGAAAGTTTTATATGAAACGAATTAATATGCTTTGGATTTCGGATTTAGCAAGTCGTATTCGAACGAATATCAATATGCTTTTTATTGTAGCGATGCTATCTACAATTGCTTTCACAATGATCACTTTCTTATATGGAGTCGGAAAGTTTACAAAGCTAGATGTTGCGAGAACTTCACCTTTTCCATTTTCTTATTTTTCATATGACGCAAATCCTTTTGTTAACAAGCATTTAACTTGGCTTGAACAGCAGTTACAAAAAGAAAATTTCTCTTATAAAAAGATCAAAACTGATTTATATGAAACACCATTGAAAGAAGATGAAGGTATAACGACTTACAATGACATTTATGCAATGAAACAAAGTGACTATAATAAACTTGCCGTTTCCCTGCGAATGAAACAACTATTCATGAGTGATAACGAAGCATATGTCTTAACAGGTAGCGCTTATGTCACCTTATTCAGCGAGTTTGAGCCAAGCTACAATAGAAAGTCCATTACACTTTCTAGCACAAATACGACATTACAAGTAAAAGGCTATGAACAAGTAGGGGCCATTCCCTCCGACTTTTCATATCAAACTTTAATTTTACCTGACACTGTTGTAAACAACTTACCAAATACAACAAAGCATGTATCAGCGTACAATTATAACGTACAAAACTGGGAAAAGACGTATGAAATTGCTGATAATTTTATGAAAAAAATACAAAGAGATCGACAGGAATTCCAATACGAAGGACCCCTTATACGATCCTATGAATCAGCAGGTTCATTATATAGAATCACATCAGGAAGTGCCGCATATTTCCTAATCGGGACTTTCCTAGGAGTCATTTTCTTTATTGGAGCAGGTAGCGTTCTTTACTTCAGAATGTATACTGATTTAACGAACGAGCAAGAAAAGTATGTAACGATTTCTAAAATTGGTGTAACAGATGCAGAGATGAAACGATCTGCAACCATCCAACTTAGCATTTTATTTTTCATTCCGTACATTATGGCATCCATTCATACAATGTTTGCAACGAAAATGCTACAAGATGTAATTGGTTTATCTTTGTTCAAAGAAGTTTCAGCCGTTCTTATTATTTTTGGATTCGTTGAAATTGTATTTTTCTTCTTCATTCGTTCGCTTTACATGCAAAAATTATCACAATATACTAATACACATTAAAAAAGTTATTACATGAGAAGGTGGGATCTCTTCCCTCCTTTTCATGCTCATTATATTAGGAGGTTTAGGTGAATGACATTTTGGCAGTTTGCCTTTAAAAACGTCTCGCGGAACGCCAGAGCTTATTTCGCCTATTTTGTAAGCAGTGCGTTTTCCATTGCTATTTTTTTCTCGTTTGCAGTTTATTTATTTCATCCTAAATTGCATATGACAGACTTAAATACTGCTCTGAACATATTAATGACAATTTCAGAAGTTGTCATTGTATTCTTTTCATTTTTCTTTTTACTATATTCAATCGGTACTTTCTTAAAAGTACGAAAAAAGCAATTTGGGATTTTAACAGTACTTGGCATCTCTCAAAAACAATTAAAACGACTCATATTTATAGAAAATATGTTAATTGGTGGTCTTTCTATATTTTTTGGCATTCAACTTGGACTTGTCTTTTCACAGTTCTTTTTATTAGTTACCGCCAAGATTACACATGTACCTGGTTTATATTTATATTGGCCGACAGGTGCCATTATTTTAACTATCATCATCTTTCTTGGACTCTTTATTCTCGTATCATCTTTTACACCGATGCTCATTCGTACGAGAAAAGCTGTACGTCTTTTAAAAGAAGGAACAAAACAAAAAGAAAGAAAAGCATCTGTGCTCATCTCTCTATTTGGTGCGATATGTTTAATATCTGGATATACGTTAGCCGCAAATCCATTATATTTTCTGTCGCTAGGTGACATCATTGGGCTTTTATATGCCGTCTCTAGTATATTTGTCATCCCATCGTTTATTGCAGCTGGAACATATTTTTTCTTCTCGCAAATTAGCTTTTTACTCATTCGTATATTAAAAGCGCGAAGAACGTTTTATATGAAACGGATTAATATGCTTTGGATTTCTGATTTAGCATCACGTATTCGAACGAATATTAATATGCTCTTTATTGTGGCGATGCTATCAACGCTCGCTTTTACAATGATTACATTCCTATATGGTTTTGGGAAGTTCACAAAGTTTAATGAAATAAGGAAAAATCCTTTTCCATTTACTTATTTATCACATACTGAAAACACGTTAGGTGATGAACATTTAAACTGGTTAGAACAAAAATTTAATGAAGAACAATTTACTTATGAAAAATTTAAAACGGATATATACGAAGTATCTTTAGCTGAAGATAACACGCAGGTCTATCATGTAATGAAACAAAGTGACTATAATGTACTCGCCAATGCATTAAACTTAGATCCACTCATCGTAAAGAATAATGAATCTTATATTCTTATGAAAGAAATAGATGATCATTTCATTGGAACATTTTATGATAAAGAAAAAAGAGATAGTCTTACACTTACTCAAAACTCTTTACATTTGAAAGTGAAGGATTATAAAAGTACTAGTCCGTTCCCAAACTGGTTAGTACCGAAGTTACTCATTATATCTGATGAAAATGTAGAAGCCTTATCAACTATTTCCAAACAAATGAGTGTATATAGCTTCAAAGTGCCGAATTGGGAAAAGGCATATAATATCGGTGCTGCATTTATAACAAAAATCAGTAACGACAATGCAGCGATTCAAGCAGAACATGCACCATTCCATGCAAGTGAAGCAAGTAACTCTCTATACAAAACGAAACTAAATGTCGCTTCATTTTTCTTGATTGGAACTTTCCTTGGTGTTATTTTCTTTATTGGTGCTGGTAGTGTTCTTTACTTCCGTATGTATACTGACTTAACAAACGAGCAAGAAAAATATGTAACGATTACAAAAATTGGTTTAACAGAAGACGAAATGAAGCGATCTGCTACCATTCAACTCGCTATTTTATTCTTTGTCCCTTACATTATGGCATCCATCCATACGATGTTCGCGACAAAGATGTTACAAGAAATTTTAAATCTCTCGTTCTTCGCTGAGATTACAGTCGTACTTATGATTTTTGGAACGGTTGAAATTCTATTTTTCCTTTTAATTCGTTCCTTTTATATGCAAAAATTATCACAACACATTAAGTTTTAACAGATAGAAAGGTGATTACTATGGAAGAAGTATTACACATAAAAAACGTCTCAAAAGTGTATGAGGGAAAAGTCCCTCATACAGCTTTAAAAAATATAAATTTGCACGTAGATAAAGGTGAATTCGTTGCAATTATGGGGCCATCTGGAAGTGGTAAATCTACATTTTTAAACGTTATTTCTACAATTGATTCGCCTACTTCTGGGGAAGTCGTAATTAACGGGAAGCGACCGCACACATTTCGTAGAGAAAAATTAGCTATTTTCCGTCGCCAAGAGTTAGGATTTGTTTTTCAAAACTTTAACTTACTCGATACGTTAACGATTGGAGAAAATATCGTATTACCTTTAACGTTAGACAATGTTCCTTTAAAAGAGATGGACAAAAAACTCGATAGCATCTCAACCAAACTAGGAATTGATCATATTTTAAATAAACGTATTTTTGAAGTTTCAGGAGGACAAGCACAGCGTACTGCTGTAGCACGCGCCGTTATTCATCATCCTTCTCTCTTACTAGCTGATGAACCGACAGGGAACCTAGACTCGAAAGCAGCTATTGATGTAATGGAGTTATTTACAAAGTTAAACAAAGAAGAAGATGCAACGATTTTAATGGTTACGCATGATCCATTTGCAGCCAGTTATTGTAACCGCGTCATTTTCATTAAAGACGGCGAGCTTTATAACGAATTGCACCGCGGGCTATATCGCGAGAAGTTTTATCAAGAAATATTAGATGTTTTAGCGTTATTAGGAGGAAGACGTGGATGACATTTTGGCAATTCGCATTTAAAAATGTCTCGCGTAATTCGAAAGCATATTTCGCTTATTTTGTAAGTAGTGCTTTTTCTATAATGGTTTTCTTTTCGTTTACCGTATACGCGTATCATCCGCGCTTACAAAGTGTACAAAGCTTTCAAGAACGTGATCCTCTAATGAACTTAGCTAGTACAGCACAGCTTGTGATCGTTATGTTCTCGTTCTTCTTTCTCTTATATTCAATTGGAACTTTTTTAAATGTTCGTAAGCAGCAATTTGGGATACTCACGATTCTCGGTATCTCACAGAGACAATTAAAAAGACTTTTATTTACTGAAAACATGATAATCGGGATATTATCTATCTTTATCGGCATTCAAGGTGGTCTTGTATTTTCTAACTTTTTCTTATTAGTCACTTCGAAATTAACAAGTGCGAAAGGCCTTTATTTATATTGGCCAACAGAAGCGATTATCGTTACAACCGTAACGTTTATCATTTTATTTTTAATTGTTTCTACGTTTACACCAATGTTTATTCGTACTCGAAAAACAACGCAGCTTATTAAGGGAGTTAAAAAAGAGAAGAGCGAAAAAAAACCATCTATACTCATTTCGCTATTTGCTTTAACTTGTTTAGGCCTATGCTATTATATCGCCGGTTATCCACAAGGCTATGTAACTGAAAAAAATGTCCAAAATGGATCCGTATTCTTAATTATGCTATCTATTTTACCGCTCGTAGTAGTCGGGACATATTTATTCTTTTCACAAACATTTCTTCTCTTTATCTATATTTTAAAGAAACGAAGAAAGTTTTATTTGAAACAAATAAATATGTTATGGATTTCAGATTTAGTTTCTCGTACCCGCAGTAATATTAATGTACTCTTTATCGTTTCTATGCTATCTGCACTTGCCTTTACAATTATTATCGGGTTATTTGCAGCAAACAACCATACGAAAGCATCCATACTAGAACGATATCCAATACCCTTCACCTATACATCAGAAGGTGCTAATGCATTTGAACAAAAGCATATTACTACGATTGAAACTGAACTTACAAATGCTAATTTTCAATATAACAAATATAAGTTTACCGTTTTAAAAGATACAACTTCAAAAGAGTCAATTGCCATTATGAAAATGAGTGATTATAACGCAATTGCAAAGCAATTAAACAGACCAGAAATCACTCTCGATTCTACACAAGTTTATAGTATTTCTCGCTATTCACCAGCACTACTAAATCTCGTGTCTAACCCATTTGCGAAGCAGGACACGCTTACACTTGGTTCTAATAAAAAAGAATTTCAAATTAAAGGTTTTATTAATAAAGGAATCGCGCCACCCTTTACATTACCTCATTTAATTGTGATGCAAGATGAAGTAATTGAAAATATGATTCCTCATATTGAAACCATTACAGTTTATAACTACTTCGTAGAAAATTGGGAAAATGCAATTATCCCAACAAAGAACATATTAAAAAGCTTAGATCACGATTCAAAAACCTTGTATGAAACACATAAGGATGAAGAAAATTTCAGCCAGCCATTTCATATTGATACAGCTACGGATGAACTCCTTCACAGTAAGGAAAATGCAGTAGCTCGATTCTTTATCTGGGCATTTCTCGGCTTTATTTTCTTTATCGGTGCGGCTAGTGTTTTATACTTCCGTATGTATAACGACTTAACGACTGAAAAACAAAAATACATTACGATTACAAAGCTTGGATTAACTGAGTCAGAAATGTTTCGCTCCGCAACGATTCAATTAGGAATTTTATTTTTCGTCCCTTACATCGTTGCTGGTGTTCACACGTTATTTGCAGTTAAGTTTTTACAAAGCATGTTCGCTTTTTCTTTACTAAAAGAGTTATTAATTGTACTCACCTTTTTCGGGATTATCGAGATTATTTTCTTCTTCTTAATCCGTTCTCTGTACATTAATAAATTATCACAACACATAAAAATATGAATAAAATGGCCTTGTGCAATACGCACAAGGCCATTTTCAATAGTTTTTAATTAGCAGCAATATCCACCATAGCCGCCGCCGTAACCACCATAACCACAAGAACCGCCACCGCCGAAGCAGCTAGCACCGATGATGATTAATAAAATAAACAATACGATTAGAAGCGCAAAACCGCCGCCGCACCCATGTCTGCGGTTACAATCATCATGTCTGTGTTCACACTTTTCGCTCATTACTCTATTCCTCCTTTAGTATCATTCATAACAAGTTCACCTTGCTCTAAATGAGGGGATTCCATTTATAGTATGTTTTCAGGGCGAATAGGAAGCTTGGCTTACTTAAAAACGGGCTTGTTTTGGCAATTGGGCTTCATCAAAAAAAAGATACCTATTGAGGTATCTTTTAAAGAAACATATTCAACATAAGGGCAAAACCGAATGCAATAAATGATAACAATGTCTCCAGCACCGTCCACGTTTTAAACGTTTCTTTTACTGTCAAACCTAAATACTCTTTTACAAGCCAGAACCCTGCATCATTTACGTGAGAAAACATTAATGAACCTGCTCCGGTTGCAATAACAAGTAACTCTAAATTCACACCAGACATGTGCTGAATAACTGGTGATACAATTCCTGCTGCTGTCGTTAATGCTACTGTCGCTGAACCTGTTGCAATTCGGATTAATCCAGCTACCATGAAAGCTAATACGATTGGTGATAACGATATATGTTCTGCCATTTGTGCAATCGCTGTTCCAACGCCGCTTTCAATTAATATTTGTTTAAATCCACCGCCTGCACCGATAATTAAAATAATAGAACCGACCGGTAATAAACTATCGTCTGTTAATTTTTTAATCATCTTTTTATTAATACCTTGTCTCATGCCAAGTAAATAAAACGCTGCAAAACATGAAATGAGTAAAGCGATTACTGGACTTCCTATAAAAACTAAAAATTCAGTCATCTTTTCCGGTAATGAAATATACGGTGCAACGACTGATAAAATCATCAATACAACTGGTAATAAAATAATAAAGAATGAAACTTTACGACTCGGTAAATCAGTTGAGACAGTCGTAACTCGAATAAGCTCTGGTTCATTTTCAGGTATAACTCTTTTATGTACCCACTTTGCAAATACTGGTCCTGCAATAATAGCTGTTGGTAACGCGATAATTAATGAATATAAGAGCACCTTTCCTAAGTTCGCGTGATAAATACCGATTGCTGTCATCGCCCCTGGATGTGGTGGCACGAGCCCGTGAACAATAGATAATCCCGCAATAACAGGTAAGGCAATTAATAAGATGTTTTGCTTCGTCGTTTTTCGAATCGAGATAACGAGTGGTAATAAAATGACGATTCCCACTTCAAAAAATACTGGAATCCCTATAACAAATCCTGCAAATAACATAGCCCACAGCAATTTTTTTACACCGAAAAATCGAATAAAGAAATCTGCCACTTGCATGCCGGCCCCTGAATCGGACATCATTTTTCCTAAAATTGTACCGAGAGCTAAAATACCAACTAAATGACCTAGTACACTACCAACACCAGATTCATAGGCAGTCACTATTTTCGTTAAATTCAGTCCAGACATAATAGCTAAAAATAAACTCGCAACTGTTAAACTAATAAATGCATGCCATTTCCACCATGATACCCCTAAAATAACAATCGCGATTGCAAGTAACGTGACGATTAATAAGTATATATCCATCTCTCATTCCCCTTACTTTATAAAAAAAGAGGGAAAATCCCCTCTTTTTTATACGTCATAATTCACTACATAATGCTGCATTTCTGTATTGTAGTAGCCTTCGCTATATTCAATTACTTCGCCAACTTCATCGTAAGAATAGCGCATTCGTTTTAACAACGCTGTGCCCTCTTTTTCACCTAACGATTCTGCAACGAAACTAGGTGCCAGTCCAACAGCGAATTCATCTCTGAAGTTTTCTAAATGTATACCTCGGTCTTCAACTAAATCGTAAAGCGATTGCAAGTCAAAGTCCGATAAATCAGTGCTTGCCATTCGTGCTGAGAAATAGTGCGTATAATGAATGTACGGTGCATCATTTAACGTATATAAACGTTCAATACGAAAACTCTCTTTACCGAATAATCGAAACGGCACTGTTCCTTCTTCATTCTGAACAACTTCTGCTTTTAGCAATTTCTTCTGTACTTTATAGCCTTCTTCCACTAACACTTCTGTAAATTTCTTACCCTTTGACAGCTTTGTCGCAGAAGTATTACGGATGACTTTCGTTCCTTTACCGCTTTTCTTTTCCAAATACCCTTCTTGAGCAAGTTCTTTAATCGCATTTCGTACTGTAATTTTGCTCACTTTGAACTCTTCTTCTAACTGTGGTTCGGAAGGAATATTCGTATGAATCGCATATACACCATGCAATATTCGATCACGAATAATATTTTTTATTTGTAAATATAATGGTCCTTTTTTCCTCGTTACGTTCACCTTTACACCCACTACCTTTCTACATCACCTACTGATGCCGTCATTACCCGAAGTATATCCTTCTCTGATGACATTGGCGTATCACCGACGATTGTATGTGCAAGCATTCCAGCTGCTGACGCAAATGAAACAGCTTTCTCTGGTGCAAACTCTTCTATCTCGCCATGAATAATCCCGCTCGTATAAGCATCTCCAGCACCTATTCTATCATATACAGAAAACGTAAGTGTTTTTGCAAAAGTGAACGCACCATCTTTACATATAAACCCGCGAAGCGAGTGTGTATTATCACTATTAATAGAGCGATGTGTACCAGCAATTGTAGCGATACGATACGTTTCAGCTACCTTTGGAATTAGATCCATCAGCTGTGCCTCGCGCTCCATCTCTTCTGTTTTCATTCCTAAAACAAACATTGCATCTTTTTCGTTCATCATTACAATATCAGCTAGCCCTAACATTTCTTCATAATGCGGTTTCGCCTGCTCATATCCGTCTTCTCCCCAAAGAGATGGACGATAATTACAATCAAAAACGACAGTGCCTCCGTTTTCTTTCACTGCTTTCGCTAAAGATTTCATGTGACGACGCACAGTATCATTCATCGCAAGTGTAATCCCGCAAAAATGAACGATATCAATTTCCTTTGCGATCTCTTCAAATTGATATATTTCTTCACATGCCGTATTGAAGCTACTTTCTAGTCGATTTGAATATGTAACGCGGCTTGCACGTGCCCCAAATCCATTTTCTAAAAAGTACATGCCGACATATTTGCCGCCTCTTGAAACAAGTGATGTTTGCACACCTAACTTTTGAATATAAGATAATGCCGCATCTCCAACCGAATTTTCCGGTAAAGTTGAAATAAGAAGCCCTCCATGCCCTAGATGAGAAAGCGCAGCTGCAACGTTCACACCTGTACCAGAAAATGAGTATTTTAATGTATTTGCTTGCGACAACAATTCATATCCTGGTACTTGCAGGCGCATCATTACTTCACCGAACGCTGCAATTTTCTTACGCATATTGATCAACTAGCTTTTTCACGACTGCTAATAATTCACGAACATCTTCTACTTTCGTATTACCAGTTTCTTTATCAATAATAGAAGAGTATACATGCGGAATAACTTGCTCTACATTTGCTTCAAGCGCAATACGTACAATTGTTTCAAAGTTTTCTTTATCGATTCCGCCCGTTGGCTCTAATGCGAATCCTTCTTCCGCACAAGCTTTCGCAACTGCGCGATATTCTTCTTCATGAGCTAGACCTTTCATCGGGAAGTATTTCAATGAATTTCCGCCCATATCACGTACAAGTGCGATCGCTGTTTTAATTGGAACGATTGCTTTTTCTTCTCCAGCAGCACTAATTGGACCAGTAGAAATATTTACGTAACCTACTTTTCCTGTTGGTGATACTAAACTATTAATCCAGCTATCTTTTCCGCCAAGATTTGCACGTGTTGCCCCAACTGAAGGGAACACTTGGTTAATATGGCTACCAGGATAATGCTTCGCAATTTCAGCTACAACTGCTGCTTGACGATTATCTCCTGCTCCTAGTCCGATTGATACAGCATCATCAATTTCTTTTCCGTATGCTTTCATCGCTGTAACAGCTTCTTCTACAGTTGGGTAATCTTTTGATAACACTCCTACTACTACATAACCTTCTGCTGCTTCAAAAATATCTTTCGCATTTTCGATATTGTTCGCTAATACATTTAATGCTACGCGGCCTTTATAAAAACGTTTTTGAATGTTTGTCATTTTAGTTTCCCCCTACAATTTCTCTCATTTTTTCTTCAATCACATGTATGTCATCACCTTGAAGTGGACGTGGATCGATATCAAAGAATCCTTGTCTTACTCCGTAATCACGTGTGTAAATTGCGATTTCCCCGTCGCGTAATGCAGTCACAACGTCTTTTGCCGATTTATTTAACTCTTTCTCGTTAATATGAATACGAGCTCTAAAGATTGCTCTTCCCGCTTCATCTTGAACAATCGTTACATTTATACCGTTTAATTCTTTTAGCGGCATAAGTACTTGTAACAACTCTTTTTCTTGCTCACTCTTATCTTCTTTTACTCCGTACTCATCAAGCGCTTGAAGTAAGCCAAATGTTGTTTCTTTCCCAACTTTCATACTTCTTCCGATGCAATGCAATTGCACTTTCAGCCACTCAATATACTTTCTTTTACCGCCAACAATACCTGAAGTAGGTCCTTCAATTGCCTTTGAACCGCTATAAATGGCAAGGTCTGAATACTTCACATATTTTTGAATATCTTCTTCAGCTGCCGCATCGACGATAAGTGGGATGTTATTTCGCTGCGCTACTTCCCATGCTTCTTCAACAGAAATCATATTTTTTTGCACTGCATGATGGGATTTCACATAAAGAATCGCCGCTGTATTTTCACCAATTGCATCTTCAATATGCTCAGCTTTTCCTTCATTTGCGTAGCCAACTTCAACGAGCTTACCTCCGCCTAAATAAATCATCGTTTCAACAGGAGCACCGTATTGAACGTTATGACCTTTTAACATAATCACTTCGTTTTTCGCGATGACCTCTTGATGAAGTCTTTCACTTTTACGACGATTTCCTTCTGTAACGATACCAGCAATAGAAAGCGCAATTCCGCTCGATGCTGAGTTCACAACAACCGCTGCCTCTACATCTAGAATTCTCGCAATATGGTCTCCTGCTTTATCTACTAAATCAGCAATTTCCACATAATTTTGTCCACCATGTTTCATCGCATCCATAACTGTATCTGTCGGAGCGGATACACCTAAAATACTCATTCTACCGCTCGCATTAATTACTCTTTTTAATCCGTACTTAGCATTCAATGAATGACCCATTGATTACAACCCCTTTCGTATCAATCCTTTTTTCAGCAATGCGCTGATCCCCTTCTGAATCAATTAACGTAACCTTCTCATCTTTCACCGTAAATAAAGTTAAATTTGCAATATCTCCTTCTTGAATACGACCAAGCTCTGGTTTCTTAAGCCATTCTGCTGCATTTTTCGTAACCGCATCAATTACTTCTTCTAGCGGATAACCTAAGTAAAGGAATTTCGAAAGAACGTGAGCCATACTATACACTGGACCGTGTATACGATTCTTCCGGTAAATATCTGTACTAATTGTATGAAAGGCAATATCGTGACGCTTCGCTGCTTCTGCTACTTTAAAAGAAAAACTAGCATTACCGTGACCAACATCTAAATGCACACCGCGATTCACTGCATCTAGTAAAACAGGTAGCGGTTTGCCTTCTTCATCAAATAAATTATTTTCTTTCCCGTTTAAGTAATGTGTAATGACATCATCTTTTTCTAAAAGAGGTACAACTTCCTCAATGCGAGGAGGCGCTGAACCGATATGTACCATAATCGGCAATGATGTTTCACGGGATAAAGAGCGCGCTACATGAAGTGGTTCAATTCCACTATCACAAACGACACTTTTACTCATTCTCGCTTTTAACCCAACGATTACATCTTTATACTTTTCTACTGCTTCTATTACTTTCTCTTTATCGATCCATTCCATATTGGATAATTCATCAATTCGTTTCAAACCGATGCGAGAAATATTTAAAAAGGCAAATAAATTCGTTTTCGCCTGTTCTCTACTTTTTACTAAATCTGCAATGCGATCAGCTCCGCAGCTACCCGCATCAACGATTGTCGTTACCCCTTGCTTAACGCCAATTTTATCCACCTCATCGCCATATGGATCAAACTCTGGAAAAGCATGAACGTGCAAATCAATCCAACCACTCGATACGTAAGTACCTGAGTAATCAAGAACCTTTCCACCCTCACCAGCACCAGCTTTCGTCACCTGTGCGATTTTATTATTTTCAATTACAATGTCAATCTCTTCCCCGTTCACACGTTTCACATTACGTAGTACGAATCGCTCTGTCATTGTACTTCCACCCTTTTCTATAAGAAGCCATAAGAATACGCTTACATTAAAGTTTCATTTTATATCTCTTTCACACGTTTAGCGTAACACAAAAAAAGAAAGAAGTAAATATAACGTTATAATGTTTAAAAGTGAAATAAAAGATACTCCTCAAAATGCTGATAGTACAGGAAATTATATCAACGATTTTTCGAATATATCTATCATAACTTACAATATATCAACGATTTTTCAATTATATCTATCGTAACTCAAAATATATCAACGATTAGGCAAGGAATATCGATTTACCGACAAAAAACACCAATCCCTTTCTTATATACGAAAAGGCTGCTCCAAAACGGAACAACCTCTTTCTCTATTCCTGAATCGTCACGATAACCCCGTCCATATTGTTCCCCGAAATTTCATACTGCTTATTTGCTGGAACGTTCACTTTCATATTCCCCGAAACTTTATAATAAGAAACCGTATATTTCTTACCTTCCACATCGGTTGTGATTTCTTTTTTCTCTTTCAAGAACTCTAAGTATTCCTCTAATGTAATTTTCTTTTTTTGCATAATTGCGCTATGAGGTAAGCCGACATAACGAATGTGCCACGGTTCATATTGAATGCCTGTAATATGACTTTTATTTTTCGGATAGCGTAACACAAAGCCGTGCTTCCATACGTTTTCTGCAACCCACTTACCTTCAGGAGCTTTCTCCATTTTCTTTTGCGTTGAACCAACGTCCAGTGATAATCCTAAATTATGTTCACTGTATCCTGCCGGGAGTGCATAATCCGATCCCATTTCTTTATATAATTTACTTTGTTCTTTAAAATCTCGATACCCACTACTCATTAAGAAATTCTGTACTCCGTCTTTTCCAGCTGCATCGACAACGTTCAAAAACTTTTTCACAACATCCTTTGATAAACGAAGATTTCTATCAAATATTACATAGCCTCTTACTAATTCACTACTATGATTTACATTTATAATATCGGACCTAATACTATCTTTTTTTACTGGGTAATCTTTGTTAACTAATAATAAATCCCCTTTATAAATTTCTTCTTTTGTAATCTCCACATTTTCCATATTGGCAGCCTTTACTGCACTATCTTTTCCATCAATTTTCACATCAATTTCCTTTTGAAATAACGGTGATATATAAACGCCTACACAGATTGTGCATGCTATAAAAAAAGAAATAAATACCCACTTTTTCATTTTTAGTTCCTCCTTAACGTAACTTACGTCTAGAATAGAAAAAACTATTAAAATAAAAAGTGGGGTAAAGTTTAAATTTTTATTAAATTGTTAAGTTCTTGTCTTTTGGCAATCGTACTTCAAACATTGTTCTAACTACATTACTTTCAGCAGAAATCGTACCGTTATGCTGCTCGACAATATTTTTTGCAATAAATAGTCCCAGGCCTGTCCCGCCACGGTTCTCCGTTCTCGATTTATCACCTGTATAAAACATATCAAATAGATACGGTAAATCTTCTTCTGGAATGCTATCTCCGTAATTCATAACTTGTACGACAACTTCTTCATTATCGATATACCCATTCATATCAACAAATTGCCCATCATATCCGTATCGAACGGCATTTGTTAACAAGTTTTCAAATACTCTAGCTAGCAATTTTCCATCACCGTTAATCGGCAAATGAGGATCCACATTCAATCTAGCTTCTAACTGATGTTTTTCTAATAACGGATACAATTCCTCATCTAGCTGTATAAGCAGCTCACTTATATCAATTGGCTTTTTGTTTAGTTGTAACATGCCATAATTCATACGTGTAATTTCAAATAACTCATCGATTAAACTTTCCAGCCTTTGCGATTTCGTATATGCAATCGTGGAAAAATGTTTAATTTGTTCTTTTGTTAAGTTCTCATCTTTAAGAATTAAATCTAAATATCCTAACACGGATGTTAATGGCGTTCTTAAATCATGAGCTAAATTCACAACGAGCTGATCTTTACTACTTTCCGCAAAGTCTCCTCTTTCCACAGCTTCTTTTAACTTTTCACTCGCAACATTTATTTCACGTGCGATATTTCCAAATTCATCATTTGATGAAATTGGAACTTGTTTTGTAAAATCTCCGTTCGCAAGATGATGAATCCCATTAGAAATTTCATCAAAGTATTTTAAATACGGTTTTGTTAAAAAGAAGAAAAAGATAATAGATAACGGAATAAAGAAAATTAAAAAGAAGTTAATGTCTCCAAATTCCCTTACCATTGACCGAAATTGCGCTAAAGGCTCTTCATAGCGCACCATCGTTTTATAATACAGCTGTAATCCTTTATAAATCATATAAGTTACAGTAGCTGCGAGCACCATACTTAACGCAAATAAGGTAATCATTTTAAATCGAAAGCTTTTCATCATGTTACCCATTGAAAGTATAACCTACCCCCCACACTGTTTTTATTAACTTATCTTTTCTTTTATCTTCCCCAAGTTTTTTCCTCAACGTACGAATATGTACCATAACTGTATTTCCACCTTCATAATAATCATCTGCCCATACGTGCTGAAAAATATTTTCCACATTGTACACTTTCTTCGGATGACTCGCTAATAAATATAAAATATCGAACTCTTTCGGTGTTAACTCAATTTGCTCTCCGTACACGTTCACTGTTCTTCGTTCAGGATCAATAATAACTCCGCCTACCTCTAAAGCAGATTTGCTCTCCGCTACTTTCGGTTGATTTAATGTAAGAAATCGGCGTAATTGTGCATTTACACGTGCGACTAATTCAATCGGCGTAAAAGGTTTCGTCATATAATCATCTGCACCTAATACAAGACCTGTCACCTTATCAAAGTCCGAAGTTTTCGCACTTAAGAAAATGATCGGCATATGATGCTTCGCGCGAATTTGACGCGTCACCTCATACCCATCCATTTTCGGCATCATAATATCTAAAACCACTAAGTCGATTGGCTGCGTTTCAATAATATGAACTGCCTCTTCCCCGTCCGCTGCCTTCACAACATGGTACCCTTCTTTTTCTAAATGTATCTCAATTAAATCAGCAATTTCTGCCTCATCATCCGCTATTAAAATTGAAATGCGCTTCATTTTACTCCCCCTTTATACGCTCGATTTTAAACTAGTCTATCCAATTTGTACAATACAAAAAAGGCTACTCATTTGAGTAGCCTTAGTAAATGAAATTATATCGACGATTTTCCAATTATATCGAACACAACTTGAATTATATCGGCGATTTTCCAATTATATTAACCGTAACTCGAATTATATCAGCGATTATTGAATTATATCGACTTACCGACAATTAACGACAAAATCCTCTCGCTATTTGCGTACATCCTGATTAAAGATTCAATTCATCGCTCAAAAACAATCCGCTGCTTCGTTATTTCTTCCAATCTTCCGCGGTCAACTTTATACTCAGCATCAACGCTTTGCGGTACAATCACTTTTCCGCCCTCAAGCATCACTGTCGGCGAAATAATATCCTTCTCCCAATGTCTACTAGAAGCAGATATATCGCCTGGAATCGTAAAGTTTGACAATGAGGCAAGCGCAACATTTTGCGCTCGTGAAATCCCCATCTCTACCATACCACCGCACCAAACTGGTATGTTATGCGCCATGCAATAATTATGAATTTGAACCGATTCTGTTAATCCACCTACTCGCCCTGGTTTAATGTTAACGATTTGGCAGCTGCCAAGTGTAATCGCAACGCGCGCGTCTTCTAAACTATGGATGCTTTCGTCTAAACAAATTGGCGTTTCAATTTTCTTTTGCAGCTGTGCATGATCAAGAAAATCATAATCCGCTAGTGGCTGTTCAATCATCATCAATTGAAATTCATCTAACCGTTTTAATTTCTCTACATCAGCTAACGTATACGCTGAATTCGCATCAGCCATTAACGGGATATGCGGAAACTCTTTACGTATTTCTTTCAATAATTCGTAATCATGTCCCGGTTTTATTTTCACTTTAAAACGCTCGTATCCTTCTTCTGCGTACTTCTCAATTTGTTTTAACATAACCGGAATCGTATTGATCCCAATTACAACACCGACTTCAATTTCAGTCCTAGTTCCGCCAAGCAATGTCGCTAACGATTTCTTTTGATGCTTCGCATATAAATCCCAAACAGCCCCTTCAATTCCGGCCTTTGCCATTCGGTTTCTTTTTATATGCTGAAACAAACTCGGTATTTCATTCGGATGAGAAATTTCAGCCTTTAATAAATCAGGTAATAAAAAGTCTCGCAGTACATGCAGCGCTGTCTTCACTGTTTCTTCCGTGTACCATGGTTCAGAAAAAGCAACGACTTCACCAAATCCAATGTATCCGTCCGTATCTTCTAATTCAATGACGATACTCTCACGCGTTTCATACGTTCCGTAGCTTGCAGCAAACGGGATTACAAGTGGCATTTCCGTTATATAAAGTTTCGCTTTTTTTATCTCCACCTACACCTCCTCCACTAATTGTCTTAACTCTCGTCTTAACAATTTTTTCGAGGCGTTTCGTGGTAATTCCTCTAAGAAACTTGCTTTCTTCGGCACCTTATATTTCGCTAATTTCGCCTCGCAAAAATGAAGAATTTCTTCTTCTGTTACCTCTCCGCTTTTTACAACAAAAGCAGCGGGCACTTGTCCCCATTTATCGTCAATCATACCAACAACACCAGCTTCCGCTACCGCTGGATGAGAGAGCAACACCTCTTCAATTTGAGCCGGATATATATTCTCTCCGCCAGAAATAATTAAATCACTGCGGCGATCTAATACATATAAAAATCCTTCTTCGTCTAAATAACCGAGGTCACCAGTATGAAGCCATCCGTTTTGAATTGTTTCGCGCGTCGCATCTTCACGGTTAAAGTAACCGCCTGTTACGTTTGGTCCCTTTACTACGATTTCGCCTTCCGTACGCGGCGGCACTACGACACCATCTTTTTCAATACGAAGTTGGCACTGAAATAGTGGTTTTCCAGCTGACCCTACTTTCGTTAACATGTAATCTGCAGATAACGTACAAATTTGGGACGACGTTTCTGTCATACCGTACGTTTGATACACAGGAATTCCTTTATCTACACACGTTTCTAATAATGGTTTCGGGGCTGGTCCTCCGCCAAGTAACATGCATCGTAAAGAAGATGGATATGTCCCTTCTCCAAGTCTCTCTAATAAATCAGTTAACATTTTTGATACGACAGAAATAATCGTAACGCCTCTCGTTTGAAGTGCAGTATGAATAAAATCTGCATCATATTTCGGAACGAGTAAAATGCGCATTCCGTACATAATGTTTTTCATTAAAAGGGAAAGACCGCCAACGTGGAACATCGGCATACAAGCTAACCAGCAATCATCATCACGAAGCCCTAAATTAAGCGAAGAACCAACCGCGCTTGCCCAGTGATTGCCGTACGTTAAAATAACGCCTTTCGGTTTCCCTGTCGTCCCTGACGTATAAATAATTGTCATCGCTTCTTCTAAAGAGAATTCTTCTTGTATAGAGGCTTCCGCCTTCGGTCCATTCATCACTTCAGCAAATGAATAGACAGGAACAGCTTTAGCATCAAAATCTTGATCCGTCACTAAACAAACAACTTCAGCATCATCCATTTGCCAAAGTAGCTCTTCTCTTGAAAGACGCGTATTTAAAAGCACAGCTACTGCACCTACGTAAGATAGGGCGTGAATAACTGAAATCATCTCCATACCATTTTTCATCAGAACAGCCACCTTTTGCCCCCGTTTCACTCCTACATGCGTGAGGTGTTCACAAACAGATACTACTTTTTCATGTAGCTGCATAAAAGTAACTTTCTCTTCCTCTATTTCAATTGCAGTGCGATCTGGTGTTAAAAATGCACGTTGTATTAACCAATTTGGCATCGTCTCCATTGTTCATTCTCCTTTCATGAAAGAAAGAGACTTGATATGATATCAAGTCTCTTAGTTGTTTTGTTTCCATTTGATCCCATCTAGCTACAGCGGCTAGAACAGTCGGTCGTTTCACGCCTTCCTACGAGGCAAAAAGCGCCTCTACGTCAGGAGTTCCAACGCCCTCTTGTTCTAAACGAGCTGCTTCCGCTTTTGATCCCATCTAGCTACGCCTCCTAGCCCCTTCCGTCTAAGAACCTTCCGCACGAAAAAGTAAAAAACACTTTCTGTGCGAAAGAACCTTAGCCTACGAGGCTAAACAGTCGGCTCCGCTTTTGATCACGGGAAACGAGGGAATTGACCGAAGTCCGGACTGCGTTTTTCTTTGAACGCGTCGCGACCTTCTTTTGCTTCGTCAGTTGTGTAGTACAATAACGTTGCATCTCCAGCTAGTTGTTGAATACCAGCTAGACCGTCTGTGTCTGCGTTGAATGCAGCTTTTAGGAAACGAAGTGCCATTGGGCTGTTTGCTAAGATTTCTTGTGCCCATTGTACTGTTTCTGCTTCAAGTTGTTCTAATGGTACTACTGTATTTACTAAGCCCATATCAAGCGCTTCTTGTGCGTTATATTGACGGCATAGGTACCAAATTTCGCGAGCTTTCTTGTGGCCTACCATACGAGCTAAGTAACCAGCTCCGTATCCACCGTCAAAGCTTCCTACTTTAGGACCTGTTTGTCCGAATACAGCATTGTCTGCAGCGATTGTTAAATCACATACGATATGAAGTACGTGTCCACCACCAATTGCATAACCTGCTACCATTGCAATAACTGGTTTAGGGATTGCGCGAATTAGACGTTGTAAGTCTAATACGTTTAGACGTGGGATTTGGTCGTCACCTACATATCCACCATGACCGCGAACTTTTTGGTCGCCGCCAGAACAGAATGCACGTCCACCTTCACCTGTTAAAATGATAACGCCAACATTTGCATCATCACGAGCATGTGCAAAAGCGTTGATTAACTCCATTACCGTTTTTGGACGGAATGCGTTATGTACTTCAGGACGGTTAATCGAAATCTTTGCGATACCATTGTATGTTGAATAAATAATATCTTCGTAATTGCCTTCTTTTACCCATTCAATAGCCATTACAACTACCTCCTTGTATATTTCTGATCTCCTCTATAAGTGTGTCTTCCTTCTTAGATGAAAAAAGCATCACTGAATAGTTTTTAGAAATCCCTTTACTATTGTATCAAACTTTTCCGGTTGTTCCACATGAATTGCATGGCCAGCACCATCAATTTTGACAAATTTCGCGTCAGGGACGCATTTTTCAATGTTTTTTAATATACGAAAGAACTTTTCATCATACTCTCCGTTCATTAAAAGAACAGGCATCTTTAAGTTTTGCAGCTCATTCCACCATGAAGGCTGAGCCCCTGTTCCCATGCCGCGCAAGCTATTTGCAAGCCCTTTTGGATTGTTAGCAAGTCTTTCTTTTCGCACTGCTTCTTGTACGTTTTGTGCTAAATTTTTTTGCGTTTCAAACAGCGGAATATTTTCCCACATTGATACAAAACTTTTAATGCCTTCACGCTCAATTTTATGAGCAAGTCGCTCATCTTTTTCACAACGTTCTTTTCTATCCTCTTCACTTTCAAGCCCAGCTGTACAATTTTCTAATAAAAGAGAACGTACATATTCTGGATATAGGCATGCCATCGTAATCGCCAGTCTACCGCCCATTGAATAGCCAAGTATGTGCGCTTTTTCAATATGAAGATAGTCTAGTAGCTCTTTCATTTGCAATGCCGCATTTCGAATATCATAATGCGTCACATCTTCGGGACTTTCTGTTTTTCCATGCCCAACAATGTCTACTAAAATGACTTGAAATTGCTCGCTCCAAGAAGGAACGAAAGAACGCCACGTTTCCATGCTTCCTGTAAAACCATGAAGAAGTAGAAGTGGTTCCCCGCTTCCGACTACTTCGTATTCATACGATACACCTTGCAGCGTTACGTTCATTTTGATTCACCTTGCACCGATGTAGTAATTACGTCCTGTGTTTTCGCCCATAATTTGCGGTGCAATGTTAAGTTTTCATCACGGTTCGTACAAATTTCTACAACGTGTAAACCTTCCGCCCTTGTTCCTTTTTGTACCTCTTCGCGGAATTGCTCCCAACCATTTACACGGCTAAATGAACCACCGTACATTTTAACAACGTGTTCATAATCAAGACCAATCGGTGTTCCAAATAACGATTCGAAATGTTCCTTTTTCTCATACTGTGGTAAGAATGAGAAAATACCGCCACCGTCATTATTTACAACGACAATTGTTATATTTAATTCATGTAATTTTGCGGCTAATAATCCGTTTAAATCGTGATAAAATGATAAATCACCGATCACTAATACGAGCGGTTCACAAATAATGCTCGCTCCTAAAGCTGTCGAAATAATTCCATCAATCCCATTTACACCGCGGTTTGCCATCACTTGAATATTTTTCTCCGATGTGAAGAAGAATGAATCTGTATCACGAATTGGCATACTATTACTTGCAAATAACGTTGCCCCTTCTGGTAATACGCGGACAATATCCGTAATGACTTTCCCTTCAAATGCCGTTTCATATGTTTCCATTTCACGAAGCGTTTCCTTCGTTTTTTCGTTTATATGTTTCCACATTCCGAACCAATCATTCTTTTTCATAACTGGCATTTGTTCTATTAGTGCACTGCAAAATGCAATATCACTTGCTTGGACAACTTCTGTCGCAACAAGAGCTGGATCTCTCCATTGTCCAGATTCGTCAACAACGATATGAACGGCTTTCGTTTGTTTTTTGATGAACTGCGTCAATGCTTTCGAAACAGGCATACCACCAAAGCGAATTAAAACGTCCGGCTTCCACGTTTCCTTTAATAGCTCATTTCGTAAAAATGTATCGTAACAGTCGATTACCATCGTTTTATCGTGGTGTCCGCTACGAATGTTAGAAAGCGGATCCGCTAATATTGGATATCCCGTTTTTTCAGCTAATTCTGCCGCAAATGCTGCGAGTTCTGAATGACTATCGTCTCCACAAATAATAAGCCCCTTCTCCATATGTGAAAGGCGCCCTACAAGCGAATCTACATATTCACTCGGCATCATCACGTTCCCTTGCTGAACTACTCCTGTATATTCCCCGCGTCCTTTATCCCATAAACTTTCTAATGAGAAGTCCGGGATAAGCGGTTCACGAACTGGAAAATTAAGATGAACAGGTCCTTGCGGCGCTAAACAAGCACTTGCTATCATGCGCTGCGTTGTCATGCGAGCGTAATGATACATTGCTTCACTCGCTTCTGGAAGTGCCATCTCTGTAAATTGCTTCACAAACGTACCGTATAAATTAAATTGATTCATTGCTTGCGGTGCACCGACATCTCTTAATTCATGCGGTCTATCTGCTGTTAAGACGATAAGCGGCACCCGTGAATGAAAAGCTTCACATACAGCTGGATAATAGTTCGCTGCTGCCGTTCCTGATGTACACAATAATGCAACAGGACGTTTTTTCGCTTTTGCGATACCGAGCGCAAAAAATCCTGCTGATCTTTCATCTACATGTAAATATGTGTTCATTCCTTCATGTTGTTCCATTAGTAGAGCTATCGGCGTTGACCGTGAGCCTGGACTAATGACAACATCACATACATTTAGACGCGTCAGTTCATCCACGAACGCGCCTAAATAATATGATAATGCTTCTATATGATTGTTCATTTCATTAATTCCTCCAAAGCACCAAGCATCGGTCTAAACTTCAAACTTGTTTCTTCATATTCAAGTTGTGGTACTGAGTCAATTACAATCCCGCAACCGGCAAATAAGGATGCTTTCTCGCCATTTAATAATCCACAGCGAAGTGCAACCGCAAATTCACCATTTCCTTCATCATCTATCCAGCCAATCGGTGCACCATATAATCCTCTGTCTAACAATTCAACATCACGAATCAATTTCATCGCTTCCAAACGAGGTGTCCCGCCAAGAGCTGGTGTTGGATGTAATTCTTCTACCATTGTTAAAAGACTCGCATCGCCTTTTGCCTCTACAGGCGTATATAAATGAATTAAGTTTTTCGTTGTTAATAAGCCCGGACTTTCCGGAATATTAACGGATTCGCAGTGCTCATTTAATACCGATCTAATCATGTTCACAACATAACCGTGTTCAGCTAAATTCTTTTCATCATGAAGAAGCGCATTACTATTTTGCTTACTTTCTTCTATAGATTGACCATGACCAGTTGAACCAGCAAGACACATCGAAGTAAACTTCTCATCTTCTTTGCGAATTAATCTCTCTGGCGTCGCTCCTAAGAAGCATGCTCCTTTATAATCAAAAGAAAATACGTAACAATCCGGTTGCCCAATGCGAAGCGCTTCTAAAACAAGAGCAGAATCAATATGATGATTCATTTCTACTTTTAGCTCCCTCGCTAATACAACCTTCTGCACGTTCCCCTGCTTCATCTCATCTTGTACCTTCTCAATGGCCTTCATCCAGCCTCTCGGATCCACTTCTACTTTAGAAGTAACTGTTAATTTCGACCCTTCTAGTGCACATTTACTCTCCCCAAAAATTTTCTCTTCTAAAGAAACAATTTCGTTATAAAGAGTTTCTGCACAATCTGTTGCTGAAACGAAAGTATTCATTGTTAACCAAGCTTTTTCATTTTTTACAGTTAATAAAAATGCTGGTAGTGAAAATGTTGTATCATCAAATTCTTTCCATAAGTCTGTTTTCTCTTTTTCTTGGTCAAATGAAAATCCACCAAACAAAAGAGGACCTGTTCCAAATTCGTATCTTTCTCTTTGTACAAATGCTTTCTCTTTTACTTTATCCCACTCGTCACGAGCAGTTTGAAAGCGTTTGTGAGAAGCAGTTGCTATAGTGAAAACAGAGCCAACTCCAGCAAATATTACATGCTGAGCTGGGTCTGCAAAATAACATCTATTTTCGAATGCAATCCTTTTTCCTGCTGCATAAAACAGAAGCGGATCCATCCAGTCTATTTGTTTTACGAAGCTAACCAATATTTTTTCATCAGTTGCACGCTTAATGGCTGCACCAAGAACTTCTTGCAAGCCTATTTGTTTCGTTTGAATCACAATTGTCTCCCCCCTATGGGCGAAAAATAGTCATAATTACGCTTGATTTTAAGATACACCTCAAACGAAAGGCCTGTCAACGTTTAGCATTTCTGAGAAATTCACCTTCTCTTCCTAGAAAATAAACGTTGACACTAAATGATGCTTTTTCTACACTTAGTTGTGTACAATATGTGACCAAAGGAGGATTCAACATGGAAATGAACGTCGAAACGAATTCCTCTCCTACGGCGCCAAAGCCAAGTAAGCAAACAGGCTGGCGCATTTGGTGGAGTTTACTACGTCCCCATACATTAACAGCAGCTTTCGTTCCTGTTTTCATTGGAACAGCCTATGCAATGCAGGTCGGAGGTATAAATCAAATACATCTCCCTCTTTTCCTTATAATGCTTCTTGCTTGTCTTCTCATTCAGGCAGCAACAAACATGTTTAATGAATACTTTGATTATAAAAGAGGACTCGATCACGAAGGTTCAGTTGGTATCGGCGGCGCTATCGTTCGCGATGGCATTCAGCCAAAAACAGTACTTAACTTAGCATTTGGATTTTTCGGCATCGCAATACTATTAGGTGTTTATATTTGTATGAATTCTAGCTGGTGGCTTGCGGCAATCGGTCTTATTTGTATGGCCGTTGCTTACCTTTATACAGGTGGCCCACTTCCAATTGCCTATACACCATTTGGAGAGTTAACAGCCGGATTATTTATGGGTGTCATTATTATTGGGATTTCATTCTTTATTCAAACTGGAACTGTAACATCAGAAGTGATTTTACTATCGATTCCAAGCTCCATTTTAATTGGTGCCATTTTACTAGCTAATAACATTCGTGACTTAGATGGCGATAAAGAAAACGGTCGTAAAACGTTAGCAATTCTCGTTGGACGTGAAAGAGCCGTTGGTGTACTTGCTTCTATCTTCATCGTTTCCTACATTTGGACAATTGCTTTAATTATCGTCCACATCGTATCACCATGGATGCTTATCGTATTTTTAAGTGCACCGAAAGCATTTAAAGCGACGAAAGGCTTTATCGGCAAAAGCATCCCAATGGAAATGGTACCTGCGATGATTGCAACCGCAAAAACAAATACAATCTTCGGTCTCCTCATGGGAATCGGATTATTGCTTGGATATTTCCTTTAAAAGGAGCTGCTAATGCGGCTCCTTTTTCATATATCAATTTCAGAGGTAAAATTCATCTCATAATTCCTACCCCCAACGCTCATACTATGTAAAGAAACTGAATTGTAGGAAGGTGGACGACTATGTTAACTCCACAACAAATAAATCAATTTAAATCCGTTTTAGAAAAACAAAAACAAGAACTAGAGCAAACGATACAAACACACGAAAATGAAGATCGAGCATCTGAGCGCGATTCCGTTGGAGAATTATCTAGCTACGATAATCACCCCGCTGATATGGCAACAGAGCTATATGAACGTGAAAAAGACTTCGGACTTATTGAGCTTTGGCATAAACAGCTGGAAGCTACGAAACATGCCCTGCAAAAAATAGAAGCGGGTACGTATGGCATTTGCGAAGTGTCTGGCGAAGAAATTCCATTTGAAAGATTAGAAGCAATGCCGACTGCTACAACATGCATACAGCACACAACGAACAAATTAAATATGAATACGCGGCCAGTTGAAGAAGAAGTATTGTCTCCTTCTTTCCACAAACATGATGAAGATCATTCTGTTGAATACGATGCAGAAGATGCATGGCAAGATGTCGCAAATTATGGAACATCTGAAACGCCGTCTGATTTAGAAAGACAAGATTCAAAAAACTATAATGGCATGTATGTAAATAGCGAAGAGAATGTGGGCTACGTAGAGGATTTCGAGAATTTTATCGGTACAGATATGTATGGAAAAAATCCGCAAGTTTTCGCTACGGAAGAGCATGAAGAATATGAACAAATGCTTGATGACTTTGAAGAGCGTACTTTTAAAGGCGAATTATCTTCAAATGAATCTAGCTCTAAAGAATAAAAAAAAGCATTCCGAAAATCGGAATGCTTTTATCGCTAGCTAATTAGTTTTTTGTAACGTTAGCAGCTTGTGGTCCACGGTTACCTTCAACGATTTCGAAAGAAACTTCTTGACCTTCTTCTAAAGTTTTGAATCCGTCACCTTGGATAGCTGAGAAGTGAACGAATACATCGTCTCCACCTTCAACTTCGATGAAACCGAAACCTTTTTCGCCGTTAAACCATTTAACTTTACCTGTTTGCATGTCATGTACCTCCTAAATAAAAATGAAACTATGAATCCACATGAAAAGGTGGATATAAAGGACATGAATGTATAACAAGCTTACAGCCTTTAATTCAACGTGCTTTATTTCCGTACCACATTATGTAGCTCAATAGTGACTTCACTATATCACGCTATATCAAAAACGTCAAATGAGAACACTTTCATTCCATTATTTTTTTATAATTTTAATATAATGTTGAATTTCCATATTCATATTTTATTGGAAAATTAACAAAACTAAAGTATTCTAACGCTATTAAATTCTGTACAATATAAGTATCTATTACATACGAGGTGAAAGAAATGAAGGCACATGAAATCGAATATAAGCTATACGGCGATGATATGCAGTTCGTTGAAATTGAATTAGATCCAGAAGAAAGCGTTATCGCTGAAGCTGGTGCAATGATGATGATGGAAGATTATATCGAAATGGAAACAATCTTCGGTGATGGTTCTGGCCCATCTGGAGGTTTATTCGGAAAATTAATGGGCGCTGGTAAGCGTCTCGTTACAGGTGAAAGCATGTTTATGACTGTATTTACAAATACAGGTCACGGCAAGCGCCACGTATCCTTTGCTGCTCCTTATCCGGGTAAAATTGTTCCTGTAGATTTAACAGAATATCAAGGCAAAGTAGTTTGCCAAAAAGATGCATTTCTTTGTGCGGCAAAAGGCGTTTCTATCGGAATCGAGTTTACAAAAAAAATCGGAACTGGTTTCTTCGGCGGTGAAGGTTTCATCATGCAAAAACTCGAAGGTGATGGACTTGCTTTCATGCACGCAGGCGGAACTGTATACAAACGTGAATTAAAGCCTGGTGAAAAACTTCGCATTGATACAGGTTGTCTCGTTGCCATGACAAAAGACGTTAACTACGATGTCGAGTTCGTTGGAAAAGTAAAAACAGCTCTATTTGGCGGCGAAGGTTTATTCTTTGCCACGTTAGAAGGCCCTGGAACAGTTTGGATTCAGTCCTTAACACTTAGCCGCTTAGCAGCACGCCTGACAAGCCCAGCTGCTCAAGGCAGTGGTGAAGGTAGCGTTTTAGGTGGACTTGGTCGGTTATTAGATGGCAAAGAGTAATGTATAATAGTAGCAGGGATATAACCTAGCCGAACTTTTTGACTAGGTTATATCCCTTTTTATTTTTCCTTTCGACGAATAACATGCACTATTATGGTAACTTCTCAAATAAAGTGATACTTTAATCAACCCGACTCCTACCTACCCTCTTTGCTCCAGCCGAATTTTGAAGCGGGATAAACAAAAATAATGATAGTGTCTTTAAATGCTCAGTACAAAACTCTTGCAATCCCAAACTGTAACATTTAAGATTACGTTTATAAGGAGTGATACAAACTTGAATAGTGAATTTATGATTGCTGTGCATTGTTTAGTTTATCTGAATCATGTACCTGGAAATATGGCGAATAGTGAACAATTAGCTGATAACCTTTGTGCCAATGCAGCACGAATTCGCAAAGTCATGCGAATGTTAAAAAAGAATGGTTTAATTTCTACAAAAGAAGGAATTAACGGTGGTTATATTTTCAAGCACAATCCTAAAGATGTTACGCTTGGAGACATTTATGAACTAACTTCAACTAATTCTTTATCTTCTAATTGGAGATCTGGTGATATAGATAAAGATTGTACAATTTCTTCGGGAATAGGCGATGTAATGACTGACATATTCATCGAGGGCGATAAACATTATAAATTATTTTTAGATCAACTAAGTATACAAGATGTTATAAATAAATTATTTAAATAAAGAGTTTCATTTTGGTATAAATACTTTTACAAACTATACCGAAATGAAAGTATGTTATAAATGTAACTTTTTAAATTACATTTCACTTATTCAAAGCTCCTTACCAAAAATTATAGCTACATACGAAAGGAATGTTTATTATGTCTAACAATTTATATCAAAAAGAAAATTTACGTCATTTATCAAAATTATCTACACTGGCACCCGAACAGGCTCAAGCATTTCAAAAGTTTAGTAGACAAGTTATGACTGAAGGTGCTTTATCGAAGAAAGAAAAAGAAATTATTGCCGTTGCAGTAGCACATGCAACAGAATGTCCATATTGTATTGATGCACATACAGTAAGTGCAAAACGTGCTGGTGCATCTCTTGAAGAACTAACAGAAGCCATCTTTGTAGTCGCTTCTGTTGAAGCTGGTGGCGCAATCACACATAGTACACATATGCAAAATGCCTTAGATCCTAGTGCCGACGATGTACTATATCGCCGATCAAATTTACAAAAAGTAGCAAACCTAAAACAATTTGCACCTGAAGGCTTCTCAGCATTTATGGAGTTTAACATGGCAGCAGCGAAAGAAGGAACTCTAAGTAAAAAACTAAAAGAATTAATTGCTATCGCTATCGCACATACAACAGAATGCCCATATTGTATCGATGTGCATACAAAATCTGCAGCAAAAGCCGGAGCAACAAAAGAAGAAATTGCAGAAGCTATTTTAGTTGCAGCTGCTTTACGAGCAGGCGGTGCTTACGCTCATATGGCTAACATGATTGAAAGCTATCAAAAATAGAAGCCTTTGAAAAAGTATCCTCATGAAACGGATACTTTTTCTTTTATTATTCTTTGTCGATATATTTTAATGTAATTATTGATATGCTCGTTCTTTTCCCCCATAATCCACATCACGTAACTTTAAATTCAAGCCTTTTTTCAAAAGAATGAATCAAGTCCCTCACTGCATATATTGAATTATACCTTTTCTTAAGGAGGGCTTCCTTAATGCGTACTCCTTTATCTTTTGATAAAGATACTGCCATATTGTTAGCTTCTTGTTGTGAGTTAACGTATGAACAATATAAACAAAATGGGATTTTCGAAATACCAGATGGTTTTCAATATGTACAAGGCTTTCAAGGAAAAACAATTCAAATGACGGATTGGTTTGGATTCATACTAGAATCTGAGGATACGATTATTATAGCTTTTCGGGGTACACAAACAGATACAGACTGGATTATCGATTCACTCGTCAACCAAAAGCCATATCCATATGCTTTGAACAGCGGAAATGTCCATAACGGGTTTCTTTCTATTTATGAATCTTGCCGAGATTCTATTATGGATATGCTCGTATCATTACCGGCCCATAAGAAACTTCTTGCAACTGGTCATAGCTTAGGCGGCGCACTCGCTACACTACATATACTAGATGCGCGTATCAACACCGCCTTCGCACAGTACGGTCTGTATACATTTGCCTCTCCAAAAGTTGGCGATATTGCATTTCGCAATTATTATAAACTACAAGTAGCTAGTAGCTTTCGCTTTGTTAATTTATTTGATATCGTTCCTCTTCTCCCTCCGCGCAATGTCCATTTTAATGAACAAGACTGGGAATATGCACACGTTCATCACAACATGACTTTTACAAAAAACACAAAGTCTATTACAAATAATCATTCCATTACAACATACAAAACATGTCTGACTTCTCATTTTTAACCAGTAAACAATTGGAAATCAAATATCCTTATACTATAATAATATATGAATTTACTTTTGGATGAGGGGACCTTACATGCTAAAATTTATCTTTGCACTTTTTCTCATTGTAATTTTTTCGTTTACAGGTTTCTTTACATTTTCATACTTTGCGACAGGAGAATATGATGGAACAGGTATCATATATACCGCCATCCCATTTCTTTCTTAAGCAAAAAAAGAAAACCGAGCTTAATAAGATTAAGCTCGGTTTTTTAAGCCATTATATTCCTCTTTTAAAAGTGAATACACTTTAGCATCCCTATACGTATTATCCATTTTTACACTTTGTCTCAATATGCCTTCATATACCATTTTCAATTTTTGCATCACACGTTCAGAAGCTATATTCTCTGCGTCACATCTTCCTTCCATACGGTTTATATTCAGCTCCTGAAAGCCTATTTCAATGAGTTCTTCTAAAGCTTCCACAATAAGTCCTTTCCCCCAATACGCTGGGCTAATTACAGCTCCAATCGATGCACTATTATGTGGCATGAGCCATATTCCACATGTTCCAATCACTTTTTGAGTATCCTTCAGCATAATAGACCATATAAGAGCTTTACCTTCTCGTATCGTTGCAAGCATATTTTCTATTAAACTATGCGTTTCCTCTTTCATTTTATGTACTTCCCGGGGTACATATATAGCTGCTTCTGGATTCGAATACACTTCAAACAAATCATCTACATGCGAATACTGTATCTTCGTTAATATTAATCTATCTGTTTTTAAATCAAGTTCCTCACACATATCTCCCATACATCATTTACCTCACTTCAACTTAATAAAGAAAAGTCCCTTCAAAAGGGACCTTCACTTAATACTGTTTAACCGCATTACCAATACCCCAAATCTCATTACTATACTGTAAAATCGTTCGATCGCTAGCAAAATGACCAGATTGTGCAATATTTAAAATTGACATTTCTAGCCACTTCGTTCGGTTTTCATAAGCTCTACCAACAGCTTCTTGCCTTTCCGCATATGGACCAAAATCTCGCAGAACGAAATATTCATCATTTTGAATAACGAGAGAATCATAAATCGCTTCAAATTCAGCCCCCGAATGTGCAAAGAAACCATTCGTTAACTGATCTACTACTTTTTTAATGTGCCCATTATGGTGATAATAATCACTTGCACGATATCCACCATTTTGATAGTAATGAAGAACCTCTTCGGCCGTTAAACCGAAAATGAAACAGTTATCATCACCGACCCGATCTTTTATTTCAATATTAGCTCCGTCTAGCGTACCGAGTGTAATCACACCATTCATCATAAATTTCATATTCCCTGTTCCTGAAGCTTCTTTACTCGCAGTGGAAATTTGCTCACTTACATCCGCCGCTGGGAATATATCTTCCGCTAGAGACACTCGGTAGTTTTCTAGAAAGATAACTTTCATATATTGACTTACGTACGGATCATTATTCACTTTCCTTGCGAGTTCATTAATTAATTTAATAATTTTTTTCGCATAGTAATAGCCAGGTGATGCTTTCGCTCCAAAGATAAAAGTACGCGGATAAAATGTAAAACTAGCATCCTCTTTCAAACGGTTATACAAATATAAAATATGAAGAACATTTAATAATTGTCGCTTGTAAGCATGCAGTCTTTTTACTTGCACATCAAAAATAGAATTTGGATCAATTGTAATCCCCATTGTATGATGAATACGCTCTGCTAAAATCTCTTTACGCTCTTGTTTTACCTCTGCAAATTTCTCTTGGAAACTCGCATCGTATTGAACTAATTGTAGTTCTTGAAGCTTAATCGGTTCTTTCTTCCACTCTGTTCCAATCGCCTCTGAAATAAGGTTCGTCAGCTGCGGATTCGCCTTCATTAACCAGCGTCTATGAGCGATTCCATTCGTTTTATTATTAAACTTATCTGGATAAAACTCATAAAATAATCGCATTTCACGTTGCTTTAAAATTTCCGTATGAATTTTTGCTACACCGTTGACACTATGGCTACCGACAATTGCTAAATGAGCCATTTTCACAAGATCATGCGCAATAATCGCCATCTCTTCAATGCGATGCCATTCATAAGGATAACGTTCCCAAAGTTCATGACAGAAACGTTCATTAATCTCTTCAATAATCATATATATTCTCGGTAATAACGGTTTAAAAATGTGAATTGGCCACTTCTCAAGCGCTTCTGATAACGTCGTATGATTCGTATAAGAAATCGTCTGTGTCGTTATATGCCAAGCTTCTTCCCATGCTAGTTTTTCTTCATCTAATAAAATACGCATCAGTTCTGGAATCGCCAAAACTGGATGTGTATCATTAATATGAATCGCAATTTTCTCATGTAATTGACGAAGGTCACCATATCTTTCTCTATGCAAACGAACGATATTTTGCAAACTTGCTGATACGAGGAAATACTGTTGTTTCAAACGAAGGATTTTCCCCTCATCATGCGTATCATCTGGATATAAAAACTCCGATACTGCCTCTGTTTCACGCTTATATTTCAAAATATCTTTGCAATTTTGCGGGAAAGGAACTGGTTCAGCATTCCAAAGTCTGAGTGTATTTACAGTACTCGTCTCATAACCTACTACCGGAACATCATATGGGACTGCCATAATCACTTCTGCATTCGTATGCCTGAACTCTAAACGTCCATCAATGTAGAGCGGTTCAACATTGCCGAAATAACTTACTTCTACAGCTTGATCATACCTTCTTACTTCCCATACGTTTTCATGGAGTAGCCACTGTTCTGGAAACTCAACTTGATAACCATCCACAATTTTTTGATCAAATAAACCATGTTTGTAACGAATTCCGCAGCCATGACCTGGTAAGTCTAAAGATGCAAGTGAATCAAGGAAACAGGCTGCTAATCGTCCGAGTCCACCATTTCCAAGACCTGCATCTGCTTCCACCTCTTCTAACTGTTGCAAAGAAATCCCAAGCTCAGAAAGTCCTTGCTCACATACATCCCTGATGCCTAAATTTAATATGTTACTTCCAAGCAAACGCCCAAGTAAAAACTCAATGGATAAGTAATACATTTGCTTTCGCTCTCCAGATCGATAACTTTCGTTCGTGGCAATCCATTGACTATTCATATACTCACGTACCATGTACCCAAGCGTATTGTATTGATCACGAGTTGTAGAGTCTTTGAAACTTTTACCATACATCGTCTCTAACTTTTCTAGAAAAGCTGATTTGAAACTTTCAACATGAGTAAACATTTTTTCACCACCTACACGTTATTCCATGAGACTTTTATACAATTTCTTATAAGCAAGAGCTGATTTCTCCCAGCTATAATCTTCCGTCATCGCTTGCTTTACAAGCTGCTCCCATACCGGTTTATCATGATAAAATTCAATCGCCCGGCGAACCGTATGCAACATGTCATGTGCATTAAAGTTCGTGAAACTGAAACCATTTCCTTCTCCAGTTTCTTCATCATAAGATTGTACAGTATCATTTAATCCGCCTGTTTCTCTTACAATTGGAATTGTACCGTACGCTAATGCGATAAGTTGTCCAAGACCACACGGTTCAAACAGTGATGGCATTAAGAATAAATCACTTCCCGCATACACTTGGTGAGCTAACTCTTCATTAAATCCGATATACACTTTTACCTTCTCAGGATACTCATATGCCATCCACTCGAAGAATTGTTCATATTCAGAATCACCTGATCCTAAAATAATACATTGTACATCTTCCTCCATTATTTCGCGGAATACAGTACGTACTAAATCAAGACCTTTTTGCTTCGTTAATCTCGTTACCATTGAAATAATCGGTGTATCTTCTTTTTCTGGCAAACCAAAATAACGCTGCAATGCGCGTTTATTTTCATTCTTGTCATATAATGACTCCGCATCATACTGAGCAGTAATATACGAATCCGTTTCTGGATTATATACGCTCGTATCAATTCCGTTTACAATGCCGCTAAGCTTATCATTATATTTTCGTAACAACCCATCTAACTTCTCACCGAAAAACTCATATTGAATTTCTTCTTTGTATGTCGGGCTAACCGCTGTAATTTGATCAGAAGCAATAATGCCACCCTTCATAAAGTTCACATTCCCATAAAATTCTAACTGCTCACTATGAAAATATTCATCACCAAGTTCTAGCAAGTCGTACATCACTTCAGGAGGAAATACACCTTGGAACTGCAAGTTATGAATCGTATACACCGTTTTAATATGCTCATATAATGGGTTATCTTGATACTTTTCACGCAGTAAGAAATTCACCATAGCTGTATGCCAATCGTGGCTATGAAGCACATCCACTTCAAAATCAAGATGCGGAATACACTCTAAAACAGCTTTTGAAAAATAAGAAAAACGCTCTCCATCATCATAATGACCATATAGAGAATCCCTCTTAAAATAATATTCATTATCTATTAAGTAATACGTAATCCCGTCTTGCTCACCTTTTAAAATTCCGCAATATTGATTTCTCCACCCAAGCGGGATGTTAATTACTTTATGTAGCGTACATCCATCCCTTAATTGTTTCGGAATAAGACTATAATTCGGGAGTATAATGCGAACTTCCACACCTAATTTTTTCAGCTCTTTTGGGAGCGCACCTGCTACATCAGCTAATCCTCCCGATTTAACAAATGGTACACATTCTGATACTGCAAATAAAATATTCACTTGTTGTCCCACTGCACGAAAAGCTTATACTACTTCCCTTGCAGCTTCCTCCCTTCGAGTTTTCATTTGAATTAAAACTTTAATCAGTGGAGGAAAAACCCCCACTGATTTCTTAAGAATAACTATTAATCGTACTGTTTTGAACGCTTCCTTTTTCTACAACGTATGGCTTATCGGCGTTTCCTTTTAAGACAACACCGTCACCAATTTTCACATCTTTATCAATAATAACACCGTCTATTATACAGTTATCTCCAATTTGGCTCTTTTGCATAATAATGCTATTACGAACAATTGAACCTTTCCCAATTTTAACAGAACGGGAGACAACACTATTTTCTACTTCACCTTCAATAATACTGCCGTTTGCAATCATTGTATTTTTCACAGCTGCACCCTTTAAATAACGAGTTGGTGGTTCATCTTTTACTTTCGTAAAGATTGGTGCTTCTTTCTTAAATACTTGCTTCCAAATAGCAGGTTGCAAAATTTCCAAGCTATGTTTATAGTAACTTTCAATCGAATCAATAATAGCTACATATCCTGTATGCTCATACGTAGCAATATGCAGTGATTTCCCGCGCTTTTCTCTCACTACATCGAATAAGCTATATTGCTCCATATCTTTATATGCCTCAAATAAGTCTAACAATAATTGTTTCTTTAACACGTATGTTTGAAGCGAAACCCCTTCATGGCAAACTTCCGTAATATCAGCTGCCGTATGTATATGTCGCTCTAACACCGCTTGAAAATTTAATGCCGTTACGAGATGGCTATTCGTAATAACGACGTACTCTTCTCTGCTTCTTAGAAAATAATCAATATGTCTTCTAAAATGTGCAAAAGATCCAAATTCATCTTGGTCACATTGGCAATTTGGCGGGAATAAAAACAGTCCGTCTCGTTTTCTATCTAAATCCCACTGTTTGCCTGAACCAACGTGGTCCATTAGTGAACGGTTTTTATGGCTTGTAAAAACTGCCACACTATGAATATTAGAATTCACCATATTTGAAAGCATGAAATCAATGAGTCGATAACGGCCCCCAAACGGTAACGCCGCTAGTGAACGATGCCCTGTTACTTTCTTTAAGGAAGGAAAACTTCCCGTTGCATTAATAATTCCTAACATTTTTTCTCCCATTCATTTCATCCCCCTTTTCTATTTCCCTTCAGCAATAAGTACTACATCGTCAACATTCTTTTCTGGACGAATGATTGTTCCATCTTCAATAATCATTTCCGATCCAACGATTGCTCTTTCAATCACAACATTTTTTCCAATCTTCGCCCCTGGCATAACGACAGAATCAATAACCATACTACCTTCTTCCACCGTCACCCCTTGGAATAAGACAGAATGCTTCACATCCCCTTCAATGACGCATCCTTCGTTAATAAGTGACTCTTCTACTTTTGCCTTTTCAGCAATATATTGAGGCGGTTCGTTTGGATTAACAGAATAAATACGCCAGTCACGGTCGTTTAAATTCAGTGATGTTTCATCGCGAAGTAAATCCATATTCGCTTCCCATAAGCTCTTCACCGTTCCAACATCTTTCCAATATCCTTCAAACGGATACGCCATTAACTTCTTCCCTTCATCTAATAAAAGCGGAAGTACATCTTTTCCGAAATCATTACTAGATTCAGGATTTCTTGCATCCATCTCTAAATACTCTTTCAAAATGGCCCAGTTAAAAATATAAATTCCCATTGATGCAAGATTACTTCTTGGAAATTGCGGTTTCTCTTCAAATTCAACAATCTCCATCTCTTCGTTCGTATTCATAATGCCAAAGCGACTCGCTTCATCCCAAGGCACTTCAATAACAGAAATCGAAACGTCCGCTTCTTTCTCAATATGGTAATCTAACATTTTACTGTAATCCATTTTATAAATATGGTCGCCTGATAGAATCAGAACATATTCTGGTTCGTACTGACTTAAATAGTTTAAGTTTTGATAAATGGCACTTGCCGTACCTGTGTACCACTTCACACCTGAAGACTCCGCATAAGGAGGTAATACTGTGACTCCACCGCTTACTCGGTCTAAATCCCACGCATTGCCAATTCCGATATAATTATGAAGTTCCAATGGTTGATATTGCGTCAAAATCCCAACCGTTTCAATACCAGAATTCGCGCAGTTACTTAGCGTAAAATCAATAATGCGATATTTACCACCAAATGGAACAGCTGGCTTGGCTAAATTTTTTGTTAATGCACTTAATCGACTACCTTTTCCCCCTGCTAGTAACATTGCTACGCACTTTTGTTTTTGAGCCATCTTGTTTTTTGCTCCCCTTTCTCGTCTTCACTGGTCGTAATATGGATACGCCAAATGGTGGAATTGTAATTTCTACATGTGCCGCTTGATTATGATACGGTTCTTGAATCGCCTTCAGACGTTTCTTATTCACTTGCCCCGAGCCGCCATATTGCTCAGCATCACTATTTAAAATCTCGTTATAATACTCGAAATCTGGTACACCTACTTTATAGTTTTCATATGTAGCTTTCGTAAAATTACATACGACAACTAACGCATCTTCTTGTTTATCCCCTTGGCGGATAAACGAGAAAATACTTTGCTCATTATTATTAGCATCAATCCACTGAAATCCTTCAGGCGAATGATCAAGCTGCCAAAGTGGTTTGGAGCGCTTATACAATGCTATGAGCTCTTTAAAGTAATCATGCATATAACGATGCATTTCAAAATCATGTAAATTCCAATCTAAATCCTCAAGGTCTTTCCACTCATCAAACTGCCCAAATTCTCCTCCCATGAAAAGTAATTTCTTTCCTGGGTGAGTAAAGAAATATCCATATAACAAACGAAGTTGAGCAAACTTATCCCAGTAATCTCCTGGCATTTTATTTAATAACGACTTTTTCCCATGAACGACTTCATCGTGAGAAAGCGGTAATATAAAGTTTTCAGAGTAAGCATATAGTATAGAGAACGTCATTTTCTCATGAATATACTTCCTGTACTCAGGCGCACACTCCATATACTTCAGCACATCATTCATCCAGCCCATATTCCATTTGTAATTGAATCCAAGCCCACCTTCATACGTTGGAGCTGTTACAAGTGGCCAAGCTGTTGAATCTTCTGCAGTCATAAGAAAATCTTCATCTTCTGCAAACACCGCTTCATTTAACTCTCGTAAAAATGCAACAGCGTGCTCATTACTTTGCTCTTGCCCTTCTTTATTCCAATACAACATATTCGCAACTGCATCCACCCTGAAACCGTCAATATGGAAATATCTCATCCAAAATAACGCATTTGAAATTAAGAAATTACGTACTTCCCTCTTTCCTAAATCAAAATTAACAGTTCCCCATACTGGATTTTCTTGCACATCTTTATCTTTATATTCATAAGTCGGTGTCCCATCAAACAAATATAAACCGTGAGCATCTTTACAAAAATGCCCCGGCACCCAATCTAAAATGACACCGATTCCATATTTATGACATTCATCGACAAAATGCATCAAATCATGTGGCGTGCCGAATCTACTCGTTGCTGCATAATATCCCGTCCCTTGGTATCCCCAAGAACGATCATATGGATGCTCAACAAGCGGCATAATTTCAATATGTGTAAATTGATGTTCCACCACATAAGGAATGAGTTCTTCTGCCATTTCCCTGTAAGAATATAGCGTTCCGTCTTCTTTCTTTTTCCAAGAACCGAAATGTAATTCATAAACCGTCAGCGCTTCTTTATAAACCGATTTTTTCTTTTTCTTACGGCTCCAGCTTTTATCATTCCATTCGTATCCCTTTATATCAAAAACTACAGATGCCGTATTTGGTCTTACTTCTGCATATACTGCGTAAGGATCTGCTTTTAAAATAACGTCACCATCCATTGTTTCAATCGCATACTTATATATCTCATTCTCTTCAATATGCGGTACAAACAAGGACCAAATCCCCTCTTCTGTCACTTGTAGCATCTTATGTTGCTCATAATCCCATTCATTAAAATCTCCAACAACACTCATTGCTTTCGCATGAGGAGCCCATACTGTAAATCGTACACCTCGCATCTCATCTTCCGTCACAACATGTGCGCCAAAGATGTTATAACTGTCATAGTACTTTTCTGTATGAAACTCATCTCGTTTCACTTCTTCACAATTTATTACACTCAATATGTTCACCTCACTAAGATGACAGAATTTTTTATACTTTACCAATTCTGCGAAAAACTGAAATATCCTTGTTAATTTATAAAAAATATACGTTTTTTTCTTAAAAATATTGTTTTTTTTTCAAATTTTTATATAAAATATCGAATTTTGACGAATATTCATTGAAAACGCTTCATTTCCTGCTACCCTTTTATCCTATTATTTATTTCTCAATCCCTATTTTATTAGATTCATACTGTTTTTTACGCTATTTTTCACTTAAATTCGTAGTAATATAATCTGTCATAAAAAAATGTTTCTCAACATTTTTTGTCACAATTTCATTGAAATGGAAAATTCATAAGCATATACTCGTTCTCAATAAAGAACAACAACTTTTCGTAACTATAATTCATAGCGGACTACTATGTTTACTTATTTATCCTTGTTACGAACGGTCGCCATAAAAATTTAACTAGGGGGCTTTCTTATGTCATTAAAACAAAAGGTTGGAATGGGAGTTGTCACAGCTTCACTTGGCTTATCCCTTACATTCGGCGGTGTATTCGCCTATTTCAGTGATTCTGAAACATCGAATAATTCATTTCAAGCGGGAACACTAGACCTTTCTATTAATCCAAGTGTAATCGTTGATGTGAAAGATTTAAAACCTGGTGATTTTATTGAAAGAAATTTCAAGCTTGAAAATAAAGGAACATTGGATATTGCAAAAGTAGCACTTGAAACATCCTATGAAGTTACAGATGCAAAGAAAAATAATGATGGTGAAGATTTAGGCGATCACATCATCGTTAAATTTTTAGTGAATGATGGAAAGCCATCTAATCCAAACGATGATCATGAAATTTTGTGGGAAACAAAACTATCATAATTAAAAACTATGAAACCTGAGGATGTAGCTACATCTCTAGAACGCTATAACTTAATAGATGGTATTAAATCCGGTGAAACAGATTCCTTACACGTTCTCTTCTCCTTTGAAGACAACGACCAAGATCAAAATAAATTCCAAGGTGATTCCTTACAACTAAACTGGACATTCCATGCAGAGCAAACACCAGGCACGGAGAAATAATTTTTAAAATATAAATTATCGGAGGCTTATACATGAAAAAGAAAAATCATTTTGTTACTGGAATTGTAACGGCTGGCGTTCTGTTTTCAACTGCTCTTCCGTTCAATGTACTTGCTGAAAATCCTATTAACCAAATTGACTCTTCAAACGCCCAGTCTTTACTATCAAAACTTTCTAAAGAACAGCGTCAGGCATTACAAACGTTAGATGCCAATCCTGGTTTTACGATTTCGCCAGATATTAATACAAGTAGTTCCGAACCAGTAAATATCATTGTAGAATTTCAAACTGCTCCAGTAAAGATTAATGAATTAAAGCAAAAAGAAAAAGGGTTACAAGCTGCTCCTGAAAATATAAAAGCACGTATTGATCAAGAACATGAAGAATTCCAAAAAGGACTAAAACGTCTTCATCAATTCAGCCCATCAGTAAAATCAGGGAATTTCCAGTCTGTACAAATTAAACGTTCTTATAAACATGCGATAAATGGGGTTGCGCTGACATTACCTGCAAATACAGTTGAAGAATTGTTACGGATTGGCGTTGTAAAACGTATTTGGAAAGATTACGAAGTGAAATTAAATTTACCAAAACAAGCAGAGCAGAAAGCACCTCAAAAACTAACAGATAGTATTCCGCAAATTGGGGTAGATAAGTTACATAGTGAGGGCATTACCGGAAAAGGAATTAAAGTTGGTGTATTAGACACAGGTATTGATTATAATCACCCTGACTTAAAAGACGTGTATAAAGGCTATCGCGCAAAATCGGGTGAAGATTCTAGTAAGGTAGATCCAAACTCCGTAAAAGGTTGGGACTTTATTAATAACGATGCAGATCCGATGGAAACAACGTATACAGAGTGGCAACAATCTGGCGCTCCTGAATTTGATGATCGTGGTTCTTCCTTCTATACTGCGCATGGTACTCACGTAGCAGGTATCGTTTCTGCTCAAAAGAAAAATAAATCAGATTCCGCAGTAAAAGGTGTTGCACCTGACATCGAACTGTATAACTATCGTGTACTCGGTCCATATGGAAGCGGCGATAGTTCTGGTATTATTGCTGCAATCGATAAGTCTATTTCTGACGGTATGAACGTCATTAACTTATCGTTAGGTGACGATAGCAACAATCCGCTTGATCCAACGTCTATCGCTGTCAATAACGCAATGCTTTCGGGCGTTGTTACAGTCGTTGCTGCCGGGAACTCTGGCCCAAATCCAGCGACACTCGGATCACCAGGCGCTTCTCCATTTGCTATTACAGTTGGAGCAAGTGATAGCTCTATTTCATTACCGAAACTATCTGGTCATGCTGGGCAATTACAATTCCCTAACCTAATTTTATTCGGCAAAAACTTCACTGATAAAATAGAGGATTTCAAAGGACAATCCCTCCCTATTGAATCTGTAGGAATTGGTACTCCTGACGAGTTTAGTAAAAAGGATGTAAAAGGAAAAATCGCTCTCGTTACACGTGGTACAATCTCGTTTGATGAAAAAATTGCAAATGCGAAACAAGCTGGTGCAAAAGCAGTTATTATTTATAACAATGTGGATGGAGAAATTCCTTATTACATTGGCGAAAGTACAAAATACATTCCAGCATTCCGCCTAACGAAAGAAGATGGCGAAAAACTAAAAGCTCAAATTGAACAAGGCAAAACATCCTTAACTTTCGATGAAATCAACTACATTCAAACAGAAGGCGATCATCTTGCAGACTTTAGCTCACGCGGCCCTGTTACATCAAATGATGATATTAAACCTGATATTACAGCGCCTGGTGTTGCGGTACTTTCAACAGTACCTGAATATATTAACGACCCGCAAGAAGGTGAAAACTACGATGTTTCCTATGAACGTATGCAAGGAACATCCATGGCATCTCCTCATATCGCTGGCGTTGCTGCTCTTATTTTGCAAGAACATCCAGAATACTCTCCATTCGATGTAAAGGCATCTCTTATGAACACAGCTGATGATTTAAAAGAAAAGTATTCCGTATATGAAGTGGGAGCTGGACGAGTAGATGCTTATAACTCTGTTCATACGGAAACAAGTTTTAAAGTGTTAGATACGACAAAAACAATTGTCAATGATGAAGTGATTGAAGTACCAGAAGAAACTGGATCCATTGCATTCGGTAAATACTATCAAAAAGACGGGGAATCAATTGAACAAACACGAAAAATTAAAATTGAAAACCGCAATAAACAAGAGAAGAAAGAATTTAAAACGGAAATTTCTTATACACCAGCTTCTTCTGCTATTAACGATGCTACCGCAAACGGTGTAAAAGTTTCTACTTCTGAAACAATTACGATTGATGCTAGTAAATCAGATGAAATTGAAGCAAAAATTAATATTCCTGCTGGTGCAAAGCAAGGCCGATATGAAGGATATATTCATATTACAAACACGAAAAACAAAGAAGAAACGTATCAAATTCCGTTCTCTATTCGTGTATCAGAGCCTGGTATTGAAAATGCACTATTATCAAGAAAAACAATCTCAACTGATACATCTACATTCAACCCATACCGTGAATCATATGTTCACGGGGCGTTCCAATTAAATAGCGAACTTGAAACGTTAGATCTTATCGTGAAAGATTCAAAAACAAATAAAGCGCTTGGCTTCCTTGGGACGTTAAACACGAGTGGACTACAAACGGATGTTTATTACTACTTAGATGCATTCTTTAGCGGAAAAGTATATCCTTTTACAAATGATCCTGCAAAACCAATTGGTGATGAGAAAATTGATTTACCAGAAGGAGATTACACAATTGAATTTGTTGGCTACGATAAAGCCGGGAAAGCACGTGTGAAAGGTGATTATGTCGTAATTGATAATACACCACCAGAAGTAAAATTAACTGGATTAAAGCCTGGTATTTATGAATTAAATGAAGAAAATTACACAGTAGAAGATGGTAAAAAAGCACTCTGGATTAAAGGAAATGTGTATGATTCAAACGTTGACTACTTAAAAGGAAAAGGGTTAAACATTACGCAAGAAGCGAACGGAGTTATGTACTATGACTACTCTCCATACTTGCATAAATTTTTACCTATTACTGAAAATGGTGACTTTAAAGTTGGCATTACTCCTGAATCCTTTAAGGTGGAAGGTCCAATGAATACAGGCGTATATATTTTCGATTATGCAACTGCTGGTCCTGACTATCCAAGCGGTGTAAATAACTATTGGTTCATCCCACAAGGTGCTCAATATGCGAAAGCTAGTTATGATAAAAAAGAATTATATAAAGATGATGAATTCACTGTGACACTAAACGCGAAACATGTAAAACAATTCGTTGCAGGAGAATTTAACGTAAAATTCCTAGAGAAGAACTTCAAATTTGCAAATGCGAAATTGAATCCTGCTTTTGAAAAACTCCTTTCTGAGAAAGGGATAACTGCAAAAGTAAATGAACCAAAACTAGAAGAAGGTTCTGTTACAGTAGGCGGTGCTATCGATGATAAAAACTTCGCCGGATTAGATGGTGACTTCCCGTTCATTGATGTAACTTTCAAGGTAGAAAATGATGAATTTTATGAAGCAAATGCTCAATTAGATTTACCAGTGTTCGTTTACTGGAAACAAGGTGAATCAGAGCCAAACAGAATGCGTGTGCTTCAAGATCAAACATTCTCAGTTATGTCTTTAAACTCAAAAGTAGAAGGAAATATTAAACCTGGTGCATTCTTAAATGAACGTGGATATTTAGATGAAAAATTCGATTATACAAAGCTTGGTGTAAAAGTATATGCAACGGATTCTTACCGTCATAAGTTTGAAGGCTCACTTGATAAATACGGTTACTTCAAATTGAATGGACTTCCTGTTAATAAACGTGACTACAACTTGTACGTAGAAGTTCCAGGGCATTTAACAAGCCGTCTAACAACAAAATTAGGTACTGAAAAAGATGGTAAGCTACTTGGCCAATATTACTATGCACGCTTTGATGAAAACCTTGCTGGCGATGTAAATGGAGATAAAGTAATTGATATAAAAGATGCAGAAATTATCGCTAACAACTATGGTAAAAAAGGACTGTCTTTAAAAGACGGTGACCTTAACAAAGATGGCATTGTCGACGAAAAAGATATTCGTTTCGTTGAAAAGAACTTCTTGAAAAAAGGACCGGATGCATCTAAATCACAAACACCTGTTGAAAAATCAAAAAGCGGTACACTGGCAGATATTTTAAAGAAATTAGGATTAACACCTAAAAAATAATAATAAAGAGCACTCTATATAAAGTAGAGTGCTCTTTTCTATAAACGATCCTTATCCAGCAAAAGGGGTATATTGGGGATATACAAGGGAAACCGGAAAAGGAATTTATATTAAATTATATAAAAACTCAGAGGTAGGAAGCAGTTTCCCGCCTCTGAGTTATTTAGCAATTATTATAGTACTGGTGCCATTGTTTCTTTTAATACTTTTACAGAATGAGCGAATTTCGCTTTTTCATCTTCATTTAGCTCAAGTTCTACGATTTCACGTACACCTTCGCGGTTAATAACAGCTGGAACACCTACGAAAGCATCTTTCTCACCGTATTGTCCTTCAAGGTATGCAGATACAGTTAATACACTGTTCTCGTTGCTTAAGATTGATTTAGTTACACGAAGTAGTGACATACCGATTCCGTAGTAAGTTGCACCTTTACGCTCGATGATATGGTAAGCGGCATCACGTACGTTTTCGAAGATTTTATCTAAGTCTTCTTGTTTGTACTGTTCGTTGTTAGCTAAGATTGTTTCTAGTTTTTGTACACCGATAGTAGCGTGGCTCCATACTGGAAGTTCAGTGTCACCGTGTTCACCAACAATGTAAGCATGAACGTTACGTGGATCTACATCTAAGTAGTCACCTAACATGTAACGGAAACGAGCAGAGTCTAAAGTAGTACCAGAACCAATTACGCGCTCTTTTGGTAGACCAGATTCTTTCCAAGTTACGTAAGTTAAAATGTCAACTGGGTTAGTTGCGATTAAGAAGATTCCATCGAATCCGCTATCCATAATACCGCGAACGATTTGTTTAAAGATCTTTGTATTTTTCTCAACTAAGTCTAAACGAGTTTCACCTGGCTTTTGTGGTAATCCAGCAGTGATAACTACTAAATCTGCATCTTTACAATCTGCATAGCTACCGCTCCAAACTTTTGTTGGTGATGGAGAGAATGGTACCGCATGGCTTAAGTCCATTGCTTCCCCTTCTGCTTTTGCTTCATTAACATCTACAAGTACAAATTCCTCAGCTACACCTTGGTTGATCATTGAGTAAGCGTAACTACAACCTACAGCTCCTGTTCCTACTAATACTACACGATTGATACCTTTTTTCATGTTAATTTCCCCTCTCTATTGTTCACATCTATTTTTTTATGATTGTTTAAGTAATTAATTAAAATACTAATTTAATGTTGTTTAACTTCTTTACATTCATATTGTAGCACGTATCATTGTGAATTACTTCACAAATTATGACCTAATTGTGAACTTTTTCACATAAAGTGTAAAGTTATTGGAATAGGTGTGGAATCCATTTCAATGGAGGCGTTTTCTTTAGATTGTGAAAGGATTTTTCTTGTGGTTTTTGTCAGTAAGTGAAATTATATCGGCGATTTTTAGAATATATCGACCGTAACTCCAAATATATCAGCGATTTTTGCAATATATCGACTTACCGACAAAACCCGACAACGTTAACAGCATATAAAACGCCATCCTTTCTGTATATTTCTACAAAAGAATAGCGTTTTTTGATTATATGGATACAAATTTATCTTAGCTGGATAGCAATGTTTTTTCCATACACTTCAAGTTAACATACCATGACTTATTAACATTCAATAGACATGGAAACCTAGTCAAGCTCTTCAATTATTGTAGCAACACTGTCGTTTTCAAATCTTCAGCACCTCCATTTTTTAATGTATCATTTAGACCACTAAGATACGCGGGCTCAATTGTTAAGGATTTTGGAGGATTATCCATCGGTGGAAGAGCTAAAACAATATGGTGTCCGTATAGTCCCGTGCTACCAACTTGCAAGCTAACTCCTTCGTAGATTTTTCCTTTATCATCAGTGACAGTATAATCAAGTGCTGGCCAGCTATCATTAATTTCCATTTCTTTTGGATAATCAAAGGTCAAATCAATCCTCGTTGAAAGTGAAGAAAAGGTTATTTGATCTACTGTTAATGCATAGAGATTATCTTTCGTTAATGTTTTTATATTAGGAGTAAATTTACGAATCTCACTTTCAACTTTTGTAAGAGGAAATGCTACGTTCCATGTTCCTGTTTTTCCAAATAAATCTTCTCCATGGACGGAAACATCAATTTTATCACCAAATTCATCGTAATTAGCCAGAGTGAATTCATGCTGCTCAATAACGGTGTTTCGTCCTTTTGACTTCTGTGAAGTAGAACCAATTGCGGATCTGACTTCTTTCCCATTAATGGTTACATAACTAAGTCCAGCTTTCTCTTCATTACTATTGGAAATAGTATTTTCTCCTTTGTATTCCACTGTGATTACTAAACGTCCACCATCGTAAACAGCTTCTTTCACATTCATCGTTAAACCACTATGGTTATCTTGTCTCTCAATTGATGTAGCAAGCTCATCCTTTTCAATTTTGTCAGAAGCAATATCATTAAATTGTGCATAAATCGGGCCTATAACTGGAACACTCGATAATGTCTTTGCCATAGTAGGAGAAATGAATCCAAAACCTAAGAGAGAAACACATATTCCACAAGCAACAAGACTAGAATACTTGATTGTTTTTTTTCTACGGTATTGATTTTTCTTAGCTTGAAGCATGGCTGTTTTTTCTCTTTGAATTAATCGGTCTTCTGGTATAGGAATATCATTGATATGGTGATTAAATTCATCTTTATTCATAACTATATCCCTCCTTTAAAATGGGGCGTAAGGCTTGCTTTGCTCGATGTAATTGAGATTTTACCGTTCCTTCTGGAGAATTAAGAACCTCAGCAATTTCCTTAATAGATAAATCGTGATAATACCTTAATAAAATAATAGTTTTGTAAGTAGGATCTAAGAAATTAAATGCCTCGGTTAAATCCAATGATTGTTCTAATGTATTCATGCTCTCTTCTGTACATAAATTAGCAAATATTTCATCATTCGCAACAAATTGTCTAGAAGATTTTCTTACAAAATCAATGGATTTAAAAACAAGAATTTTGATAATCCAACTTTGAAATTTCTCCGGCTTTTTTAATTTTCTCAGTGAAAGATATGCTTCATAAATTGTTTCTTGGTATATATCCAGTGCATCTTGTTCATTTCTTACATAAGAATAGGCTGTTCGATATAATTTGGGGCGAACAAAAGTAATGAGTTGTTCAAATGCTTGATCACTTCCTCTTGTTGCTTGTTTTACTAGATAGGCTATGTCCATTTTTATTTCTTCCTCCCTTTACTAATATAGTCGAATGAGAGAATAAAAAGGTTGCAAAAATAAGTGCATAGACATAAATCTTCTACGATTTATTGCAATGATTAATACCCAGCATTAAAAAAAAGACACCAGAAACCCAGATAGAAATAGATGTTTCTATAATAAGCTTTTCATACTCCATCGCTCTCTCCTTTCTATTAGTTAGACGATTCAAATAGAAAAAAGTATACAAGAAATCCATAAAAAAAAGCAGACTATCCAAAGTCCACTTTTACACAACAAAAAAGAGATAGCAGATTATGCTATCTCTTTTAGTATGACCCGTACGGGATTCGAACCCGTGTTACCGCCGTGAAAGGGCGGTGTCTTAACCACTTGACCAACGGGCCAGTTACTGGCAGAGAAGAAGGGATTCGAACCCTCGCACCGCGTTAGCGATCTACTCCCTTAGCAGGGGAGCCCCTTGAGCCACTTGGGTACTTCTCTATAAATATGGCTCCGCAGGTAGGACTCGAACCTACGACCGATCGGTTAACAGCCGATAGCTCTACCACTGAGCTACTGCGGAACAATTATGGTGGGCCTAAATGGACTCGAACCATCGACCTCACGCTTATCAGGCGTGCGCTCTAACCAGCTGAGCTATAGGCCCATAATTGAAAAGCGGGTGAAGAGAATCGAACTCTCGACCAGAGCTTGGAAGGCTCTTGTTTTACCACTAAACTACACCCGCATTAAATTGTAAATGGTGAGCCATGAAGGACTCGAACCTTCGACCCTCTGATTAAAAGTCAGATGCTCTACCAACTGAGCTAATGGCTCATTTTGAAAGTGGTGCCGACTAGAGGACTTGAACCCCCAACCTACTGATTACAAGTCAGTTGCTCTACCAATTGAGCTAAGTCGGCTTGCGATTTCAAAATGGTGGCTCGGGACGGAATCGAACCGCCGACACGAGGATTTTCAGTCCTCTGCTCTACCGACTGAGCTACCGAGCCTTTATGTAAAAATGGCGGTCCCGACCGGGGTCGAACCGGCGATCTCCTGCGTGACAGGCAGGCATGTTAACCACTACACCACG